>DASRJX010000253.1:0-8513 GCA_035649235.1 Candidatus Cryosericum sp. | reverse complement strand
CACAAGCCCCTCGTCCGCCTGCCCGTTGTCCTGATAGGGCGAACCTATGACGACCTCGGCGTATCCGTCTCCGTTCAGGTCCCCTGCCGTCCCCACCGACCATCCGAAGTAGGAGGACGCCTGGCCCCCTTGATAGAAGGTGTAGTACGTGGTGATCGACGGCGAGCCGAAATAAATGTAGGCCCGGCCTTCGAAGCTCAGCGAGCCCGTGTAGTTGGGCGCGCCGATGACGTAATCGGAGTAGCCATCGTTGTTGAGGTCTCCCGCCGTCGCCACGGACAGCCCGAACTGGTCCCCGACCTGGTCCCCGAAGAGGGTCAGCCCCGGCGTGGCGCTCAGCCCCGCGGACGATCCGAGATAGATGAAGGCCGCCCCCACGTCCAGGTTGACGCCGTTGTCGTAAGGGGCCGCGCCCACGATGACGTCGGAATAGCCGTCGCCGTTGGCGTCCCCCGCGGTCGCCACGCTGGTGCCGAACTGGCCCACCGCCTGGTCCCCTTCGGCCGTCCACGCGGGCGCAAGCGCCAGGCCGGTAGGGGAGCCGAGATAGACGAACGCCCGCCCCTCCTGGGTCTGGCCGTTCGTGAAGTTCTCCGCCCCGACGATCACGTCCGAGTAGCCGTCGTCGTTGACGTCCCCCGCGGTCGCGACGGAGTTGCCGAACCAGGCGCCGGCCTGATCGCTCTCGGCCGTCCACGCGGGCGTGGGGGCCGGTCCTCCGGCCGTGCCGAGGTAGACGAACGCCCGGCCTTCGTCGAGCTGGCCGTTGTCGTAGAGGTAGGCGCCCAGGATGACGTCGGAGAAGCCGTCTCCGTTGACGTCGCCCGCCGTGGAGACGGACCAGCCGAGGTCGGCCGACGACTGGCCGCCGTCCACCGACCAGACGGGGGAGGTCGCGAGGGGATCGATGCTGATCGGGTAGACCGCATCCTGATCGTCGACGACGATCCGGATGCCGCTCACGGTCTCGTCGGCCACGCCTTCCATCCACGCCGGCAGGGCCCGGCCGGTGGCGTCCCGGACGGCGAGATGGGCGAAGCGCACGACGCGGCTCCCTCCTGGGATGGCGAAGTCGATCGACTGGCCGTCCTCCGCCAGGAGGGGCATGAGCGTCCCCGTGAGCGCCAGGTCGAGGTGCAGCAGGCTGTCGCTCCGGTCCCGGGGGCCGCGGCGGGGTGCTGCCGATCGGCCGGGCTTCTTTTCCATCCTGCCCCGGAGCGCCGCCTCGGCGGGGGATGACCTCAGCTCGAAGCCCTGCTCGAGCCCGGCCGGAGTGTTCTCGTACCACTCTCGCAGGTCGCCGCGGTGGTACTCCACCCGGGCCGCCGCCGGGGCCGGAGTCGCCGCCGCGACGGGCCAGACCTCGCGACCGCGCCCGTATCCGACCAGGGTCAATTCCCACCGCCAGGATGGGGCTTCCTCGGACCGCGGGACGACGCGAATCCCGTCGGCCGCGAAGAAGGTCCTGAATCCGTGCGCCCGGTTCGGAGCCTGCCAGGCCGGCGCCAGCCCCTCGGGTGCGTCCCCCTGCCAGGTGACCTCGTACTCTCGGGCGGAGATCTGCTTCTGCGCCTCGCTCAGCCATCCCTCGGCCGGCGCATCCGCGGCAGCCGCGAGGGCAGGCAGCACGGCCGCCAAAAGACCGGCGGCCGTGGCGAGCGCCCGGCCCTTCCCCCCTCGGGCGCCCGGTCTGCGATGATTCGCCGCCGCCGCTGGCTCCCCGAAGTCCTGGTGACACTGTCTGGCATGCTGCCGCACCGCATGTAGGTCGATCATCGATGGCGCTCCCAGGGTTCCTCTGCCGGCCCTTAGTCAGGTCTCAATGCTGATCAACGCAAAGGGGAGGAAAAGTGCGACAAGCGGGGAATGATCGGTCGCCGGGATCGCCCCCGGAAAACCCGGCGGCCGGCAAGGCTTATGGGTTGGAGGTCCGGGGTGCTACTCCGCCCGCAGCGCGACCAGGGGGTCGATCCGGGAGGCGCGTCGGGCCGGGAGCCAGCAGGCGCAAAGGGCGACGAGGCAGAGGAGGGCCGCGATGCCCGCGTAAATCCCCGGGTCGGACGGATGGACGTCGAACAGGAAGCTCTGCAGCAGGCGGGTCAGGCCGAGCGCCGCCAGCGCGCCGAGCAGGATGCCGACGCCGGCGAGCCTCAGGCCCTCCAGGACGACCATCCGCTGGACGACGCCAGGGGCGGCCCCGAGGGCCACGCGGATGCCGATCTCGCCGGTGCGCTGGCCGACCATGTAGGCCATCACCCCGTACAGCCCGATGCTGGCGAGCACGACCGCCAGTCCGGCAAAGATCAGAAGCAGCACCATGACGAGCCGCCGGTCCGCGGTCTGCGCGGCGATGAGCGCCGGCATCGTCTGCGGATTCAGCAGCGGCAATCCCGGGTCGACGTCCTTCAACGCGCCGCGCACGGCGCCGGTGATGGCGGCCGGATCGCCCTCGACACGCAGGACGAGGCTGCTGAAGTTCTCGGGGCGTTGCAGCACGGGAAGGAAGTATTCCGACACCGGAGGCGAGATCAGGTCGTTCGTATGGACGTCGGCCACGACGCCCACGACCTCCGACTGCATCTGGCCCATGCCGGTCACGAGCATCCGGCCGAGCGGGTCCTCGCTGCCGAAGAACTGCCGGGCCATCGTCTCGTTGATGATCACGGTGTGCGGCACGTCGGGGCTGTCCCGCTCGTCGAAGTCGCGTCCGGCCCGGAGCGGGATCCCGAGGGTGGAGAACATGCCGGGGCTCACGAGGTGGCGGAGCGCCAGCGCGCGCTCGCTGAGCGGGGGGAGCTCCCGGCCGAGGACGGCGACGGGGGCCTGCGGGGAGGCGCCGCTCAACGGCAGCGTGTCGTTGAGCGCCGCGGACTTCACGCCCGGAAGCGCGGCCATGCGCTCGAGCGCGCGGTGGTAGAAGTTCGCAAGCTCCGGTTTGGTCGGGTACCGGCTCGGCGGCACGTTGAGGAAGCCGACGAACAGGCCGGCCGGCTGGAACCCGGGGGCGACGCGCTGCAGCCGCGCGAAGCTCGTCAACAGGAGGCTGGCCGAGACGAGCAGCACGAGGGAGAGCGCGATCTCGCCGACGAGGAGGCCCTTCCGGAAGCGGCTCTCCGTCAGACTGCCGGTCGAGCCGCGCGGGGAGGCCTTCAGATCTTCGTTGACGTCCGACTTCATGGCCTGCAGCGCGGGCACGAAGCCGATCGCCAGGCCCGTCAGCAGGGCGAGGCCCGCGGTGAACAGAAGCACTACCGGGTCGATCCCGATCTCCAGGGAGCGCGGGATGAAGTCCCGCCCGACCTGGAGGAACGCCTGGAGCCCCCCCTTTGCGAAGAGCAGGCCGAGCCCGGCACCGGCCGCGGCGACCAGGACGCTCTCGATCAGGAACGGACGGAGGACGACGCTCCGGCTGGCCCCGAGCGCGAAGCGCACCGCGATCTCCTTGCGGCGGCCGGCGAACCGGGCCAGGAGCAGGTTGGCGACGTTGGCGCAGGCGATCAGGAGGACGCAGCCGACGGCGCCGAACAGAACCACGAAGGTCCGCCGCTGGTTGCCGACCAGGTCCTCGAGCCAGAGGTTCACGACCGCCTGGGAGGGCGCGTCGACGTTCTTGGGGTTCGCGGCCTGGTAGCCGGAAGCGAGCAGCTTCACGTTCTCACGCGCCTGCTGCAGCGAGACGTCAGGCTTGAGGCGGCCGAGGACCTGGAAGGTGAACGCGCCGTTGTTGATCTGCGACGGCACGAGAAAGGGCACCTCGATCGGGCGCGGCGCCCAGAGGTCGGTCTGATTGAACGGAAAGCGCGACAACGCCGGCGGCAGGATGCCGATGACGGTGCGCGGCCGGCCGTCGATCGTCAGAGGCTGGCCGAGCGCCGCCTGGCTGCCGTTGTACTTCCTCTGCCAGAAGCTGTGACTGATCAGGACGACGTCGGCCCCGCCCGCCTTGTCCTCCTCGGCGGAGAAGTTGCGCCCGTGCAGCGGCTGAACGCCAATCGTCGTCAGGTAGTTGGCCGAGGCCATGATCCCCAGGACCTGCTCCGGGTCCCCCTGGCCGCTGAGCGTGAAGGGGGTGAAGGCGGCGACCGCGAGTTCGCTGAACACCCGCTGCTGGTCGCGCACGATGAGGAAGCGGGGCCAGGAGAACGGGGCGATGTTGAGCTGGCGCTCGGGGAGCGACGACGTCAGCTGCACCAGGCGATCCGGCTCCGGGTAGGGCAGCGGACGGAGAAAGAGCGTGTTGATGATGCTGAACATCGCGCTGTTCGCGCCGATGCCCAGGGCCAGGGCGACGATCGCGAGCAGGGAGAAGCCGGGAGACTTGAAAAGCAGGCGCAGGGCGTAGCGGATGTCGGAGATCATGCGACGATGATAACGCAGACGGCGGGGTCCGGGTTTACGTCGGCTCCTTCCTGGCCGGCCCTCGCCCGACGGTCGGGTCGTCCTCCCAGTAGTCCTCCCGGCGGTCCGTGACCCGATAGATCTCGTCCCGCTCGCTCACCATGATCTTGTCCGTGTCGGGGTAGTAGGCGAGGCTCTGCGGTCGGTTCACGCCGAGGCAGAAGAAGTCGCAGGGGGCGGCGCCGTCGTTGACGAACTGGTGCGCGTGCGCCGGACCGGCCGGCATGGCGACCAGGTCCCCCGATTTCACGGGGAAGAGTCCCTGCGGCGTGCGGATCTTCATCTCCCCCTTCCAGACGAGAAACATCTCCTCTTCTCCGGTCTCGTAATGGTAGGCGGGCCAGACATTGCCCGGCAGGAGACGGCGCATGTGGTAGCCGAGCTGGCGGCAGGTCATGTGGCGCGAGATCTGCGCCGACTCGGTCTCTGCGCCCTTCTGGAACCGGGATCCGCGGGCGAACTCCAGCTCGTTCAGGTTGATCCGGTTGAACAGCGTCCCCGGCAGGTCGTCGAGCATCCGGAAGAAGGCCTCGCGGGCGTCCCGGAAGACACAGTCGCCGTCGCCGAGGAGGATGGCCTCGAAGGGCAGGGGGATCGCCCGCCGGAGCGAGGCCAGGACCGCCGCCTTGTCGGACAGTTTCGCGTCGGGCAGCAGCGTGAGCCGGCCGGAGTCATGCGAGCGGACGACGTCGCCGAAGAGGAGCGCGTGGATCGGCTTCAGGTAGAGGGCCGTCTCGCATTCCGTCTTGCCGCCGCGGATCGGAAGCACCGCCACCTGCTCGCGCAGCCCGGCGGGGAGGTCGCCGGTCGCCTCGTACCCGTGGTCGGCGCGGCGGCCGTCGCGCGCAAGGCGCTCCCGCTCGGGCGAGGGAGCGTAGGCCTCCGCACCGAACAGGTCGCGCACGCCGTCGGTCGCGCGCCAGTGGTCGGCGCTCGTGATCAGGATCCACCGCGCCCCTCCGCGCTCGCGGATGAAGGCGGCCTGCGCCTCGGCGAGCGGCAGGGGGTCGACGAGCACGTTGCCGCCGTCCCGGCGGTGCCAGAAGAACCCGTTGAAGTCGATGGCGCGGTCCGGCTGGAACGCGCTCCAGACGTAGAGACCTTTCAGGCTCGTTCTCTTCATGAACCCCTCGGAGAATGCGACTAGCCTACCACTCCCGGGGGGCCCCTTGACCGCCCATCATTGCTTGTGTAATGTATGGCTATGACTGATATCGACCATCGGATGTTGAACCGCGAATTGAAGAAGGGGAGCGCCGAGCTGATGATCCTCTCGCTGCTCGAAGCGAGGCCGCGGCACGGCTACGACATCAGCAAGCTGATCGAGGCGCGCTCGGACGGCGCCTTGAGCTTCCACGTCGCTTCGCTCTATCCGCTGCTCTACCGGCTCGAGAAGCGCGACTGGATCAAGGGCCGGTGGGTCGAGAAGGCGGGGCAGCGTCGGCGCCGCTACTATCGGCTGACCTTCGCAGGCAGAAAGGTGCTCGCGGCGCAGCGCAGCACCTGGGAGTCCTTCGTGGCGGCCATCCATCGTGTCACCAGGCCGGAGCCGGCCTGATGGCCCCCATGCGCCCGGAAACGTCCGAACTGGAGCAGTCTGAAGATGCCTGACTGGAAAGCAGAGATCAGACGGCGCCTGGAGCGGCTCGCGCTGGAGCCGGCGCGCGAGACCGAGATCGTCGAGGAGCTGGCGCAGCATCTCGAGGACCGCTACCGGGAGCTGCGGGCCGGCGGCGCGGCGGACTCGGAAGCCGCGCGGGCCGCGCTTCTGGAGCTCAGCGAGGGCGGACGTCTGGCAAGCGAGCTGCGGCACGTCGAGCGGCGGGCGGCCGCGGAGCCGGCCGTGCTGGGAGCGAGGAGGACCAACGTGCTGGGCGATCTGTGGCAGGACCTGCGCTACGGCTTCCGCGCTCTGATCCAGCAGCCCGTGTTCGCCGGGACGGCCGTGCTGGCGCTCGCGCTCGGCATCGGGGGCAACACCGCGATCTTCAGCCTGGTGAACACCATCCTGCTGCGCCAGCTCCCGTTCCGGCACCCGGAGGAGCTGGTGTGGGTCACCTCCCGCCGCGCCGAACCTGGCCGGTTCGGGTTCACGGTCCCGGACTTCATCGACTTTCGGGATCAGAACCAGAGCCTGTCCGGGATCGCCGCCTTCGCCACCTGGAGCGCCAATCTGACCGGCAGCGGTGATCCCGAGCGCCTGCAGGGGCTGCGGTTCTCGGCCAACGCCTTCCAGATGCTGGGCGTGGACGCCGAGGTCGGCCGCACCCTGCTGCCCGCGGACGACACGCCGGGGCAGCAGCGCGTCGTGGTGCTGAGCCATGGACTCTGGCGACGGAGATTCGGGGGTGATCCCGGGATCGTGGGAACGACGCTGACGCTCAACGGCGCCGGCTACACCGTGGTGGGAGTCCTGCCGCCGCAGTTCTTCTTCCCGGTCCGGGACACGGAGCTGGCGACCCCGCTGGCCCCCGACGCCGACCCGTGGAGGAACGTGCGCACGTCGGTGAACTTCCTGCGCGCCGTGGGGCGGTTGAAACCGGGCGTCACGCGCCAGCAGGCCGAGGCGGACATGACCGCGGTCGCCCAGCGGCTCCGTCAGCAGTTCCCGGTCGCCAACGCGCACAAGCTCGGCGTCGCGCTCAACCCGCTGGACGAGGAGGTGGTGGGCGATTTCCGTCTCGCGCTGTGGCTGCTGCTCGGGGCGGTCGGCGTCGTGCTGCTGATGACCTGCGTGAACCTGGCGAACCTGGCGTTGGAGCGGGCTGGAGCGCGGCGCCGGGAGATGGCCATCCGCACCGCGATGGGCGCGACGCGCTGGCGCGTAGTGCAGCAGCTCGGAACCGAGAGTCTGCTGCTCGCCGGCCTGGGCGGGGCGGCCGGGCTGCTGCTGGCCTGCTATGGGATCGACGTCCTCATAGCACTCGGCCCGTCGAGCCTGCCGCGCGCCGCCGAGGTCGGCGTGGATGGTCGCGTGCTGGGCTTCACGCTCGCGCTGTCGCTCCTGTCGGGAGTGATCTTCGGGCTGGCCCCGGCCTGGCAGGCCACGCGCGTGAACCTCAGCGACGAGCTCAAGCAGGGCGCGCGCGGGGCGGGCGGGGCGCGTCAGACCCGATCGCGGCGGCTGCTGGTCGTCTCCGAGATCGCGCTCTCCCTGGTGCTGCTGGTCGTCGCGGGCGTGCTCGTCAGGAGCTTCCTCCACCTACAGGCTACCAGCCCCGGGTTCGAAGCGAAGAACGTCCTGGTCGTCCGGCTCTCGCTGCCGAAGGCGGCCTATCCCAACCGCGAGGCCGCAACCGCGTTCTACGAGACGCTGCGGCCGCGGCTCCTGCGCCTTCCCGGAGTCGAGAGCGTTGGCGTCGTCTCCGCGCTGCCGCTCAGCGGCGTGCTGGCGAGCATTCCGTTCACGGTCGAGGGGCGCGCGGCGCCGCCGGACGAAGCGCCGCGCGCGGACTTTCGCCTCGTGAGCACGGGGTACTTCCGGACCCTCGGGATCCCGGTGCTCGCGGGACGCGAGTTCGACGAGGGCGACACGGCGCAGGCCGCGAGCGTGGCGCTCGTCAGCCGGAGTCTCGCCGACCGGTACTTTCCGCAGGGCGACCCGGTCGGCGCTCACCTCAAGGTCGACGACAACGATCAGGGCCCGCGACCGGTCGAGATCGTCGGCGTGGTCGGAGACGTCAAGCACCAGAGCCTGGACGTCCAGCCGGTGCCACACATCTACCTGCCGATTCACCAGACGCACGAGGATGCGGCGGTCTGGCTGACCAACAACCAGTTCTGGCTGCTCCGCACGGCCGTCGATCCGGCGACCTTGTCCTCTGTGGCGCGCCGCGAGATCCAGGCGGTCGACCGCGAGGTGCCGGCTTCGAACATCCGCACCATGGAGGACTACCTGACCTCCGCGGTCGCTCCGCGGCGCTTCACTCTCTGGCTGCTGATGGTCTTCGCTGGTGCGGCGCTGCTGCTCGCCGGATCGGGGCTCTACGGCGTCGTCTCGTGCGGGGTGGCGCAGCGCCGGCGCGAGATCGGCATCCGCATGGCGCTGGGCGCCCAGGCGGGCGACGTGCTGAGTCTGGTGATCGGGCAGGGCATGACGATGACCCTGGGCGGGG
>DASRJX010000252.1:0-9292 GCA_035649235.1 Candidatus Cryosericum sp. | reverse complement strand
CCTACGACTACGCCACCATCGCCGGCGCGGTCCAGGACGCGCACGGCGCCTGGCTGCAGCCGTCGGCGCTGCGCGACTACAAGGAGATCCGCAATCCCCTGGCGCTCGTCGTGTTCGGCGAGGCGGTCGACTAGTCGTCGAGTGTCCCGGGCGCGGGCGAACCCGGATATGATGCGTCCGTGAGGCCGTCCCGATTCGGCTCGATCGTGGTGGTGGCGGTCCTCGTGGGGTCCGTGGAGGCAGCTGACCCGACGGTCGACGATCCCCGGCTCGCCGTCGAGGAGGTCGCGTCGGGACTGGCCTTCCCGACGGGCATGGCCTTCATCGGGCCCGACGACATCCTGGTGGTGCAGAAAGAGGATGGTCGCGTCCGCCGCATCCTGAGCGGCGTGCTGCTCCCCGACCCCGTGCTCGACGTCGCGGTCGACGCCGCGGGTGAGAGGGGCCTGCTGGGGATCGCCGTCGATCCCGAATTCGTCATCAACCGGCACATCTTCCTTTATTACACGGAGAGCTCCGTCGGGATCGACACCGCCGGGCAGGCGCCGCCCCTCGGCAACCGTGTCTATCGGTACACCTGGGACGGCAGCGCCCTCGGCGATCCCACGCCCGTCCTCGACCTCCCGACAACGCCCGGCCCGATCCACGACGGGGGGGTCATCACCTTCGGGCCCGACGGGGCTCTCTACGCCGTCATCGGCGACCTGCGCCGCTTCGGCAAGCTCCAGAACAACCGGTTTGGGGCGGACGCCGACGACACCGCCGTCATCCTGCGGACGGACCGCACGGGCGCGGGTCTGCCGGACAACCCGTTCTTCAATCCGGCCGATCCGGCCGACCGGATGAACCGCTACTTCGCTTACGGCATCCGGAATTCCTTCGGCCTCGCCTTCGATCCGAAGACCGGCTTCCTCTGGGACACCGAGAATGGTCCCAACGTGTACGACGAGGTGAACCGCGTGGTGCCCGGCTTCGACAGCGGCTGGTTCCCGCTCATGGGGCCGGACGCGATCGACCCGCAGACGCCGGACGACCTCTGGCTCGCTCCCGGGGCGACCTATCGGGACCCGGAGTTCTCCTGGTTGCTCCCGGTCTCCCCGACCGCCCTGGCGTTCCCGTCCAGCCCGATCATGGGCTGCGCGCTCCAGGACGACCTCGTCGTCGGCGACAACAATTGCGGCCAGCTCTACCGGTTCCGGCTCAACGCCTCCCGGGACGCGCTGGCGTTCTCGTCGGCCGGCCTCCTGGACCGGGTGGCGGACAACGCCGACGACCGCTGCGCCGGCGAGATGGACGAGGTCCGCTTCGGCACCGGCTTCGGCATCGTGACCGACCTGGAGAACGGCCCCGACGGCAGGCTCTACGTCCTGTCGGCCTATCCGGGGCGGTTGTTCCGGATCGGACCGCGTCCAGGAGAGTTCCCGGACGCGGACGCCGACGGGGTGGACGACGCCTGCGACTGCTCCTCCGGCGATGCCGGCTCGTTCGCCCGGCCGCCCAGGATCCGGCGCCTGGGGATCGCGTCGCTCCCGCCGCGGACGGTGGCCTGGGATCCGCTGGCGGCCGCGTCCGGATCCGGCACGACCTACGACGTGGTGAGCGGCGATCTCACGGCACTCCGAAGCGACGGCGGCTATGCGTCGGCCTGCACCCTGCGCCGGGGATTGACTCAGCCTCAATTCGTCGATGGCCGCCCCGACCCGCCCGCCGGCTCCGCGTACTACTACCTGGCTCGAGGCGAGAACGCGTGCGGACCTGGAAGCTTCGGCGGCGGGACGTCGGAGACGGATGCGCTGGTGGCGGCGCTCGATGCCGCGCCTCCGCCCCTCTGCACCTGCGCGGCCCGCCCGGGCGGAGCGCTCGTCACCTTCCGGATCGGCCGGGAGTCAATGACCGTGTGGGTGACCAACGGCGACTTCATCGACAGGGCGCTGCGGTCCGTCAGGACGGGGAGGCCGCTGATCCCGGTCTTCAACAGGCTCCTCGACGGAGCGGACTGCGATGCGCAGTGGAGCTGGCACGTCGACCCACAGGATGTCATGTTCGCCTCCGACGCCACCGGGGCGTGCGATGGGCTGCCATCCTTCGTCGAAGGGAACAAACCTCACTGGCTGGAGACCGTGGGGGCGTTCTGCCCCCGGTCGGCCGTGGTGACGGCCGTGGAGGACCACTCTACTGGTTCGGTGCTCCAGCGTGACTGTCCCGAAGAGCCGCCCGGACAGCGGACACCACGTTCGAAGGCCAGGGGTAGAGGAGCTGGTTCCCTCGATACACGTCCTTGCCGTCGACGGTGACCCGCAGCT
Organism: Candidatus Cryosericum sp.; assembly: GCA_035649235.1. Lineage (GTDB taxonomy): Bacteria > Acidobacteriota > Polarisedimenticolia > Gp22-AA2 > Gp22-AA2 > DASRJX01. Next base: position 6,989 of record DASRJX010000252.1, on the reverse strand, counting down.
CACCGAGCCTCCCGCGGAACCCGGCTATGAGCTCCGTGAAGCCATCCCGATTCGGCCCGATGGCGCTGGCTGCGGGCCTCCTGTGGGCCTCGCTGGCGGCCGCGCAGACCGTCGACGACCCCCGACTGGTCGTGGACCTGGTGGCGTCCGGGTTCGCCTTCCCGACGGGCCTGGCGTTCATCGGCCCCGACGACATCCTGGTTCTTCAGAAGGAAGACGGGCTCGTGCGGCGCGTTCAGAACGGCGTCCTGCTGCCCGATCCCGTGCTCGACGTCGCGGTGGACTCCGCCGGGGAGCGCGGCCTGCTGGGGATCGCCGTCGATTCCGAATTCGTCATCAACCGCCGCATCTTTCTTTATTACACGGAGAGCTCGACGGGAGGCGATACCAACGGGCAGGTGGCGCCTCTGGGCAACCGCGTCTACCGCTACACCTGGGACGGGATTGCTCTCGTGGATCCGGTCCTCGTGCTCGACCTCCCGGCCACGCCCGGGCCGGTCCACGACGGCGGCGTCATCACCGTCGGCCCCGACGGCGCGCTCTATACGGTCATCGGTGACCTGGGCCATTTCGGCAGGCTGCAGAACAATCCGTTCGGCGCCGATCCCGACGACACCGGCGTCATCCTGCGGACGGACGCGGCCGGCTCCGGTCTGCCGGACAATCCGTTCTTCAATCGGTTGAACCCGGGAGACCGGATGAACCGCTACTTCGCGTACGGCGTCCGCAACTCGTTCGGCCTCGCCTTCGACCCGAAGACCGGTTCGCTCTGGGACACCGAGAACGGCCCCGACGTCTACGACGAGGTGAACCGCGTGGAGGCCGGCTTCAACAGCGGCTGGTTCCCTCTCATGGGTCCGGACCTGCGGGACCCCGAGGGGCCAGGCGATCTCTGGACGGCGCCCGGCTCGCGCTACCGGGATCCCGAGTTCTCCTGGTACTTCACGGTCGCCCCGACTGCGCTGGCGTTTCCGTCCAGCCCGATCATGGGCTGCGCCCTCCAGGACGACCTCCTGGTGGGAGACAACAATTGCGGTCAGCTCTACCGCTTCAAGCTCACGGCGGCCCGGGACGGGCTCTCGTTCACTTCGGCGGGGTTGCAGGATCGCGTGGCGGACAACTCATCCGACCGCTGCAGCGTGGAGCAGGACGAGATCCGCTTCGGCGTCGGATTCGGCGTCGTCACCGACCTGGAGAACGGCCCCGACGGCAGGCTCTATCTCCTGTCTGCCTTTCCGGGGCGCCTGTTCCGGATCGGGCCCCGTCACGGGTCGTTCCCCGATCCCGACGCCGATGGAGTGGACAGCGCCTGCGACTGCGCCCCGAGCGACGCCGGCTCGTTCGCCTCGCCGGTCGAGGTCCACCACCTCGGGATCTCGGCCGCTGCACCGCAGGCGCTGGGCTGGGATGCGCAGGCGGCCGCGTCGGGCGCCGGCACCACCTACACCCTGGTGACGGGAGATCTCGCCGCCCTCAGAAGCGATGGCGGCTACGGCTCCGCCTGCACGTTCCGCCAGGGGGAGACGCAGCCATGGGTCGTGGACGGTCGTCCCGATCCACCCGCGGGCTCGGGGTACTACTATCTGTCACGGGCGGAGAACGCGTGCGGCGCGGGGACCTTCGGCAGCGGCACGGCGCAGCCGGATCCGCGCGATTCGCTCGACGCCGCGCCTCCGTCCCCCTGCACGTGCGCCACGCGGCCGGGCGGGGCGCTCGTCACCTTCCGCATCGTCCAGGAGTTCCTCACCGTGTGGGTGACCAACCCGACCTTCATCGTCAAGGCCAAGCAGTTTCTCGCCACCGGCTCGAGCCAGGTGCCGATCTTCACCCTCCTCGACGGACAGGATTGCGATTCGCAGTGGACCTGGCACGTCGACCCACAGGATGTAATGTTCGCCCCCGCGGCCATCGAGCTGTGCGACGGGCTGCCGTCCCACGTCGAGGGGAACAAGACCTACTGGCTGCAGACCGTGGGGGGGTTCTGTCCCTGGTCGGCCGTCGTCACGGCCGTAGACGAGCATCCTCCGGCTTCGAACGGGGCTTAGCTGTGACCCCGAAGGTGTGCCCGTACAGCGGCCAGGACCGTCGACGGCCGGGGGTAGAGGAGCCGGTTCCCTCGGTAGGCCTCCTTGCCATCCACGGTGACCCGCAGCTCGCCCAGTTTCCCGCGTACCCTCTCGACCTTGACGTCCGGTCCCTCGAGTTGCGCCGCCACCCGGGCGGCGATCGCGTTCTTGGTGGGTCAGACCCAGCAGTGATGCACGACGATCGTCTTCATGAGTCCTCCTTGCTCAGGGCCTGATAGGCGTCCGTCACCCACGCCGGGGGATCGGGGGACGGGGAGCGCTTCCGGCCGGCGGTCAGCTCCCAGTGATGCAACCAGGAGATCCCCCAGCGGCCGACGTAGGTGTCGGGCAGGGAATAGGCCGTGTCGCGCAACGCCTCCTCCAGCGTGATGAAGCGATAGCCGCGGCCCGAAAGGGTCCGGGCGAGCCTCGAAAAGTAGTCGGCGTTGAGGGCGTTCGCGTGCAGCAACAGGACCTGGGGAATCGCCCGTCCGGTGAGCCGCAGCGCGACCTCCTCGGCGAAGCCGACCACCGTGTCCATGTATCTCAGGTAGTCCTCGCCCACCTTGGCGGCAGCCTTTCGATCGCCGCGGCGACGCGCGTCGGCGAAGACAGCCGCGTACATGTATTCGTCGTTGTCGATCGTCACCGGCGCCACCGTGTAGCCGCGCTCCCGCAGGAACGCCTCGGCGGATCGGCGCTTGTCGAGGTCCAGCCCCACCTGAAGGAACGGGTGGCGGAAGTACCGGAGCATGGCGCCGCGCTCCGCCAGAAGGCCCCGCGTCACCGTTTCACCGTCGACGACGTCCTGTTCGAACGCCTCGAGGGGGGTCGTGTTGAGGCTGAAGTGAGAGTACGTGTGGTTCCCCAGCTCGAGCCCGGCATCGAGCCACAGGGCGAGGACGGCCGTCCTGGCCGCGACCTCCTTGGAGGTTTCCCCCTCGAGGAAGAGCTTCCCTTCGTTGACGAAGCCGACGACCGGGATCTCGTGCTTCCGGATGGCGGCCAGTAGCCTGCGGGTGTTGTCGCGGAGAGCGCCGACCTCGTTCGACACGAGCGACGCCGCGGGGCCCGGCAGGTCGTCGAAAGTCACGGCCATGCGCCGCGGGGCCTGCGGGGGGCCGTCGGCCGCGAGCACAAGGAGCGACGCCGCGACGACCAGGCCTGCGCTCCACGCTCGCATCGGAAATGGCTCTCCTCGTCCGCCCGCCGATCAGGATAGCACCAGGACCCGGGTACTTCGCCCGGCCATCGAAAAGATGATAAACACGGCCAGGTGCCGCAGGCTGGCCCTGGAGATTCGCATGCGCAAGCTGAGATGGAGTGCGGCGCCGTTCGCGCGGATGGCCCTCGTCCTGTCCCTCCTGGCCGCCTTGCCGCCGGCCGCGACGGCGCGTGACGGCGGCGGCGCCAGCGCGCCCTCCACGAACCCGATCACTCTCAAGGTCCGCACGAGCCGGGGCCAGCACGATCTGCTCCTATACGCGCCTTCGCCCCGAACGACAGGATCAGCGGCGAGAGAGAAGCCGCTCGTCCTGCTGCTTTCGGGGGAGGGAGGCTGGCGGACCTTCGATCGCCTGCTGGCGGACTGGCTGGCCGAGGCCGGCTATTTCGTGGGGGGAGTGAGCGCCCTGGACTACTTCTGGGAACCGCAAGATGACCGCGCGCTCCTGGCCGCGGACTTCCGCGCCTACGCCGCCGCCCTCGCGGCGGCCGCGGGCCGGCCCGCCGGCGCGCCGCTGGTGTTCGCCGGATTCTCGTTCGGCGCCGACCTGGCGCCCTGGATCGCGGGCGCCGGCGGGTGGGACGGCCGCGTGCGCGGCCTGCTGATGATCGGGCCGGACCGGACGGGGAGCCTCTCGTTCCGATTCTCGGAGATCCTCGGCTTCGACCCGAAGGACCACGTCTTCTCCGTCGCCGAGGCCCTCCGCAGCGCCTCGGGCCTCCCTGTGGCGTTCATTCATGGCGAGGAGGACACCGACTCGTACGCTCCGGAGCTGGCGAAGCAGCAGGACGCATCGGGCAGGATCATCACCGTTCCGAAAGCCGGCCATCATTTCTCCGGGCACGAGCGGGAGCTGCGTGACGCCCTCCTGCAAGGGCTCGGCTGGATCGAAGCGGGGGGCGCCGCGCCCGGACGATGACATGAGCGATCCGGACGATAAGGAACAGCCCGACGCGGGGCCGGCCATCGAGGAGAGCGCGGGCCCCGGCTCCGACTCGGCCCGCCTCCTCCTGGCCGCCGTCTCCCGGCTGCAGCCGCTCTGGCCGTGGCTGGTTCTGGCCGCGCTGAGCTTCTTCGGATGGCGCGAGCTGCGCCAGATCGACGTGCAGGCGGTGCGGTCCGTGTTGCGCGAGACGAGCGGCGGGCTGCTGCTGGCCCTCCTCGCCGCGACCGCCGCCAACCTCGCCGTCTTCGGCCTCTACGATCTCGCGGCGCTCGGTCCCCTGGCCCGGCCTCCTGCGGCGGGCTCGCGCTGGGCGGTCGGCGTGATCGGCTTCGCCTGGAGCAACTTCCTGACCGTCGGCCCGATGGCCGGGCCGGCGCTGCGCCTCTGGCTCTACCGTCCGCTCGGCATCGACCGTGGTCGCGCCCGCTCGGCACTCGGAGCCATCCTGGCCGCTTTCTCGCTGGGCCTTTTCGCGTGGTGTGCCGCCTGTGCCTTGCCGTTGCCGGCTTCCCTCGCCGCGTTCGAGGTCCGGATAGCGTTGGCCATTCCGATGGGGCTTCTGGCGGCAGTGGTGATGCGGGCGCTGCCGCGCCACCGTTTCGCGCCGCCCTCGGTGCGCGCCTGGGAAGGGAATCCGCTGGCGCTCGCAGGCGTCGCGATGACGGACTGGTTCGTGGCCTGGGGCGTGTTCCACCTGGCGCTGGCCGGGCTGCACGGCAAGGTCGATCCGGGCCTGTCGCTCCATGCCTTTTTCATCGGCCAGCTGATCGGGCTCGCCAGCTTCGTACCAGGCGGCCTGGGATCGGCGGACGCCTTCTGGCTGGTGTCGCTCGCCGGCGTGGCGGGCGGCCACGACCGCGTCCTCGCCGCCCTCCTCCTGTACCGCAGCGTCTATTACGTCCTTCCCTGGGCCATCGCCAGTCTGGCGCTGGCGGGCCGGCTGGTGCCGACCGGACGGCGCACCGGCGCGTTCCTGCGGACCGCCATCGCCTCCTACACTTTTCTCTGCGGCGCGGTCCTGCTGGCGAGCGCCGCGACGCCGGCGCTGGCCGAGCGCGCCGGCTTCCTCATGCGGACGGTGCCGCTGGCGCTCATCGAGATCTCCCACGGCGCCTCCGTCGTGCTGGGCTTCCTCCTTCTGGTCATCTCGCGCGGTCTGGCCCGCGGGTATCGATCGAGCCACCGGCTGGCGCTCGCCCTGTTCTTCGCGGGGGCCCTGACCACCTTCCTCAAGGGTCTCGATTTCGAGGAGGCGCTCCTGTCGCTTGTGGCCGCCGTCGTCCTGCTGGTGTTCCACCGTCCGTTCGATCGCGTCGGACGGCTGCAGCCTCCGGGCGAATTCCTGTTCTCGGTCGCCGCCTTCGCCGTCGTCCTGTTCGCGGCCGCCGGCTTCGGATCGATCACGCAGCTCCCGGTGATCCCGGGCGCGCTGGGCCGGTTCGGATACCTGGCGCACGAGGCGCGGTTCGCCCGCGGGCTCCTGCTGCTGATCGCGATGTGCGCGGTGGCGGCGCTGCACTTCACGCTACGAGCGCGCGCCGCCGACGCGCCGGCCCGCCCGGAGGAGATCGATCGGGCGCTCGCCGAGGCCCGGGACTTTGCGAGCAGCACGAACCCAATGCTCGTGGCCTGCGGCGACAAGGCGATCTTCCGTCCGGCCCCCGCTCCGGATCCGCGGGGGGCGGCGGCGCGGCGGGAGGAGGGCTTCCTCTCCTACGCCACGGCGGGGCGCTTCCTGGTCGCCTACTCGGACCCGGTCTGCCCGCGAGGGACGGAGCGCGACCTCCTGGCGGCGTTTCTCGATCACGCCGCGAACTCCGACCGGGACGCGATCCTGTACCAGATCTCGGCCGGCTTCCTGCCCGTGGCGCACGACTTCGGCTTCACCTTCTTCAAGCTGGGGGAGGAGGCGATCGTCGACCTGTCCCGCTTCGACCTCAAGGGGGACAAGGCGAAAACCTGGCGCAACGCCATCAACAGCGTCGAGAGGGAAAGGGGACGCTTCGAGATCGTCGCGGGCGAGTCGCTGCGGCCGCTGTTCCCCGAGCTGCGCCTGGTCTCCGACGCCTGGCTCCAGGAGAAGCACGCTGCCGAGAAGCGGTTCTCCATCGGCCGCTTCAGCGAGCCGTACCTCGAGCGGTTCCCCTGCGCGCTGCTGCGGGACGAGGCGGGCCGCGTCGTGGCCTTCGCGAACGTCCTGGAGGGGCGGCCCGGATCGGAGATCTCGATCGATCTCATGCGCTACAGCGCGGCGCGCGAAAAGGAAGCGGGCCTGCGCCACGTGATGGACTACGTCCTCCTGAAGTTGATGCTGCACGGCAAGGAGCGCGGCTTCTCGAGGTTCAACCTCGGCATGGCGCCGCTCGCCGCGGTCGGGGAGGAGCGCTGGGCGCGCCCGTTCGAGAGGCTGGCCCATCAGGTCTTCCGGCACGGGGAGCACTGGTACAACTACCAGGGCCTGCGGCGCTACAAGGAGAAATTCGATCCCGTTTGGGAGCCGCGCTACATGGCCTATCCGCGCCCGTGGAACTGGCCGCTCGCCGTGACGGCCACCGCCGTCCTGATCGCCGGCGGGTGGAGGGGGTTGTTCTTCCCCGGCGAGGGGGCCTGATGCGCCCCCTGGCGGGCGTCCTCCTGGGGATCCTGCTGCACCTGCCGGCGCTGGCCTCTCATCCTGCAGCACCGGCGCTGGCGGCCGATGCCGCGGTCCCGCGCATCGTCGAGGAGAAGATCTCCCTGCCGCTGTTCGGGG
>DASRJX010000251.1:0-6932 GCA_035649235.1 Candidatus Cryosericum sp. | reverse complement strand
GGAGACGATGCGCGAGCTCGAGCACCGGCTGCGCTCCGTGAAGAAGTCGGTGATCGAGGCACGGATGGCGGCCGAGACGGTCGAGGAGATCGCCCGCGTCGACGACGCAGCGCCGCCTCCGGAGGTCACGGTCAAGGAGCCGTCTCTCGCCACCCGTCTGCTCGCGACGACGCGCGCCGCCGTCCTCTACGCCGCGCAGGTCGTCATCCTGCTGTTCTTCCTTCTGGCTTCAGGAGAGACGTTCCTGCGCAAGCTGGTGAAGGTCCAGGATCGCCTGCGAGCCAAGGTCCGCGTGGTCAAGATCACAGCGGAGATCCAGCGGGAGTTCTCCAACTACCTGCTGGCCATCTCGTGCATCAACGCCGGCCTCGGACTGGCGACGGCCCTCGCGATGTCCCTTCTCGGGATACCCAACCCGGTGCTTTGGGGTGTTGTGGCCGCCGTCCTGAACTATGTCCCCTACCTGGGGAGCACCGTGACGCTGGTCGTCTTGAGCCTGGTCGCCATCCTGACGTTCGACACCGTGACGCGGGCGCTGCTCCCGCCGGTGGTGTTCCTGGTCCTGGCGACGATCGAAGGACAGTTCGTGACGCCGATGGTCGTCGGCCGGAGGCTGTCGCTCAGCCCTCCCGTCGTGATCGTCGCGCTCCTGGTGGGCGGATGGATCTGGGGCGCCGTGGGGGCCCTGATGGCGGTCCCCGTGCTGGCGATGATCCGGATCTACTGCACGCACGAGGAGAAGCTGTCCCCCCTCGCGGAGCTGATGGGGCACGACTGAGCGGCGGTCCGCGAGGGGGGCGCTCCCGGGAGCGGGGAGCCTGGCCCGGTGAGAAACCCGGGCTAGCTCTCGGGGTGGTCCGGCCGGGACGGCTCCTTCCGGAACGGCTCCTTGAGGACGACCTTGACGCCCGCGATCGTGCCGGTCAGGGCGTCGCGTACCTTCTGGCCGGCCGCGGTGCCGACGCCGCCGACGGCCTTCAGCGCGCCGTCGGCCGCGGCCGAAGCCGCCTGCGTGGCATCCAGGCCGATCTCCTTGGCGCCCTGGATGGCGCCCTCGACGAGCCCCTTCGCAGCCGAGCCGAGGTCGCCGGAAACCCGGGCCGTGGCCTTGATCACGGACTCTGCGGTATGACTGATCGTCTCGAGGTTGGCGGCGCCCGCCTCTTTGGTCCCGCGCAGCACGCCGATCACGATGCCCTTGGCTGCCGATCCGAGGTCGCCGCCGACGTCCACGGCCGCCTGAATCGTGCCCTGGACCACCTCCGCGATCGCCTGCACCATCGAGCTGGCGATGCCTCCGACGCCTTTGATCGTCGTCGCGACGGTCTTGCTCACTGCTTCAACCATCGAGCTGGTCACGTCTCCGGCGCCGTCGATGACGTTCACGATCCCCTGCTTGATCGACTTGCCGGTCTCCTCTTCGGTCTTCCGTCTTGCTCGTGCCATCGGTCACCTCCTGTCCTGCAGCCCGCACACGGCGGGGTATTTTCTGGCCTCGGTTTCATTCCGGCGCGAGCTCAACTCCCGAGTTGTGTCCTCGGCGGAGTGCTGGCCGGTCGAGCATCGAGTTGGCGGATGGACGCTGCAAGCACCGTGCCCGGATGAGGGGGACCATCCGAGCAGGGAAACGGCCCGCGGTGGCGTCAGTCGGTCAGCGTCCCGCGCAAGCCGCGGAGGACGCGCGGGGGGAGGTGGAACACGAGCTTGCCGGCGCCGAGTCGCGCGGCGCCGTCGAAGTCGATGCGGCACAGGGCGCCCTTCTTGAACTCGATGGTGAGGGCGTCGCGCCGCTCGAGGACGAGGGCGCCGGCGAGCCGGGACAAGTCCGGCTCGTGGCCGACCAGAACGACGGCGGCGTCGGCGGATAGCGTGGACAGCCCGGCGAGGATGCCGCCCGCGCCGCCGCCCGGGGCCAGCGGGCGCAGGACCTTGAGCTTCGGCCGCGGGCGCATGGCGCGGGCCACGATCTGCGCCGTCTCCGCGGCGCGCCGGAGAGGGCTCGTCAGGATCAGATCGAAGCGCAGCCCGAGCACCTTCATGCCGTGGGCCGCGCGCGCCATGCGCCGCCGGCCCTCGCGGGTCAAGGGACGGATGCCGTCGTCCGCGAAGCGCTCCGCGTCGCGCTCGGAGGCGATGGCATGGCGCAGCAGATAGATCTGCAAAGCGATCTCGGCGCTTACGCGTCGGGAGGATTGGCCGGACGGCCGCGCCGCGGATCGACGACCGGCAGCGGAGCCGCGGCGGCGGGTCTCGGGGTCTCCTCCGCGTCTTCGAAGAGCAGGGGCCTGAGGCTCTCCAGGTTGTCGGTCAGGGTCTGCATCCTCCGCTCCTCGAGCAGGGCCTGGACCCGTCGGCGCATCTTCGCCTGGATCTCCTCCGGCGTCAGCGTGGCGTCGATGCTCAGGAAGCCGTATTCGCGGGCCAGGCGGTTGTACTCGCGGATGAGGCGCCACTGGTACCGGCGGGCCGATTCGTAGAGGTCGGTTCCGAGGTGCATGTCCATGCCGGCCTCCCAGAAGTCGACCCGGCGGTTCTGGAGGATGCGTGGCAGGAGGGTGTCGACGTCGATTCGCAGGTAGAGCGTCATGTCGGGAACGAGGGCGAAGCCGAACACGTTCCGGATCCAGGCCGGGTCGGCGCCGCGGGCGACGCTCCTGGCGAAGGCCGTGAACACGTAACGATCGGCGAGCACCACGAACCCCGATCGCAGGGCGGGGATGACGATCTTCTCCAGCCGGTCGGCGAAATCCGTCGCGTAGAGAAGGCTGAATGTGAGCTGGTTCATGCTGTGCCCGGCCTTGGCCGCCATGATCGTCTCGGACATCAGCTCCGACCGAGTCCATCCCGTCTCGATGACGCCGTACCCCTGCACCTCCAGCCACTGCTTGAGGCTCGCAACCTGGCTCGTCCGGCCGACGCCGTCCGTCCCCTCGATCGTGATCAACGCCCCCTTCAGGTCCTCGACGCTGGCGTAGGGGAGGCCGTGCCCGAAGAAGCGCTTGCGAGCCGCCATCACGCCACCGCCCCTTCCTCGTCGTAGAGACGGCGGACGATGTCGCGCACCTGGCGCTGCTGCGCGTCGATGCTGCGGGTGCCGTCGATGACCCGGAACCCGTACTCCCCGGTCAGCGCGTCGTATTGCTCCAGGACGCGTCCCTGGAACAGCCGGAAGCTCTCGACCGGGTCGCCGCTCAAGCCCAGATCCATGCCGGCTTCGTAGAACTTGATCTTCGCCCGCGCGCCGAGGATGCGCCGCACCGCCACGTCGAGGGGAACGCGGAAATAGAACGCGGCATCCGGCTTCACGGCGAAGGCGTACAGCTCCCGCACCCAGCGCGGATCGACCCCGCGGGCGATGTCGCGCGCGAACGCCGTGTAGACGTAGCGATCCGCAAGCACGGTGATGCCGGCCTTGAGGTAGGGGATGATGTCGTACGTCAGGCGGTCGGCGAAGTCCGTGGCGTGCAGCAGGCTGAAGGTCGTGGGCGTCAAGAGGTTTTTCTTCTTGCCGCGCTTGGTGGCCAGCCGCACGAGATCCGAGGAGTTCCACTCCGTGAACACGACCTTGTGACCCCGCGCCTCGAGCCACTTCCTCAGGAGCTGGATCTGGGTGCTCTTCCCGGAGCCGTCGATCCCCTCGACCACGATCAGCCGGCCGCGCGGACGGCCGGCGCGCGCGCCGGACGGACGGCGCCGCCCCGGTCGCGCCACAGGGCTGGCCGCGGGCCTCGCGGCTGCCGCATCGCTGTCGAGTCGGAGATTGAGCCTTCGGGGAGCCACTGGATCGCGTCGTCTCATGTCGGAACGGGAGACATTGTATCGCGACAGGCCTCGCAAGGGGAGACCGGTGCCAAAATGAGATTATCGGGGAGGCTCCGCGGGCGGACCGTGACGAACAGGTGACAATGCGGCGGCCCCGCCCCGGCTGGCGCCACGCGGTGTCGAAAAAGCGCACACTTCCTGTAATCTGGAGCCTGCGAAGGGGGCCCACGGTGCGGAGTCGGCTTGGAGCGCGAGGACCGGACGCCCGGACGGACGGCGTGCGCGACCTCCTGGCCGAGCGGATCCGGGTGCTCCTGCACCGCCGGCGCCAGGCCCGTATGCACGGGACGCCGGAGGCGATTCATGATGTGCGCGTGGCGACTCGCCGGCTGCAGGAGGTGCTCGACCTGTTCGCCACGGCACTGCCGGAGCGGGAGCGGGAGCGGCTGCGCCGGCGAGCGCGGAGGATCCGGAAGAGCCTCGCCGAGGTGCGCGACGTGGACGTCCTGGTCGACGTCGTCGGCTGCTTGCGGGCGGACCCCGGCAGGCGGACCGGCCGGGGGCTCGCGGCGCTCGAGAGGAAGCTCTTGATGGCCGCCGCCAGCCTGAGGCACAAGCTCGGGCTGTTCGCCAGCCCGGCGAGCGTGCGCAGCCAGGGACTCCGGATCGAGGGGATAAGGAAGCGGGCCACAACCCTGCTCGCGGTGCCGGTCGCATCCACCGACGGCCGGACGGAAGCGGCCGCGGAGCGGTTCGCCGGGGCGCGGGCCCGGGCGGTGCGTGCGGCCCTGCCCGCGGCGCGCGGCGGCCGGTCGGCGGCGCTGCACCGCCTGCGGGTCGCCGTGAAGCGCTATCGCTACTGCCTCGAGACCCTGGAGGCCTGGGGCCGGGGGCCCCTCGAAAACGAGATCGCTCAGGCGCGCGGCATTCAGGAAAGGCTCGGCGCCGTTCACGATCTCGACGTCCTGATCGAAATGGCGCGCGGCACCCGCGGCACCGCCATCCCCAGACTCCTGAAGATGGAGCGGCGCCGGCTCTCGGCCAGGGCGCGGAGGGCCATCGAAGACTTCCGGCCGATCGTCCCCCGAATCGTCCCCCTCGCCGTCCCGGCCGAGATCGGGCCGGCTCTCAGGCAGGCGCTGTGAAACGACCTCCCCTGGCGGTGATCGACGTCGGCTCCAACACGATCCGGGCCCTGGTCGTCGACGTGCTGGTGGACGGCACCCAGCGCATCCTGCACGACGAACGGGAGGTGGTGCGCCTGGCGTCGGGCCTGACGCGCCGCGGGCGGCTGTCGCAGAAGGCGATGCGCCGCGCCATCCTGGCCCTGAAGCGGATGGCGGACATCGCCCGCGCCCGGGGGACGCGCCGCTTCGCGGTCGTCGGAACGAGCGCCATCCGCGTGGCCGGCAACCGGCGCGACTTCATCGACCGGGTGCGGGCTGAGACGGGCCTGAGGCTTCGCGTCGTGTCGGAGACGGAGGAGGCGCGGCTGGCGTTCGAGAGCGCCGCCCTGGGATTCGACCTCGGCGGCCAGCCGTGCGCGGTCGTAGACATCGGCGGAGGCAGCACCGAGCTGATCCTGGCGCTCGGACACCACATGCAGCAGGACTATTCACTCCGCCTGGGGGCCGTGGGCCTGACCGAGGACTTCCTGACGGAGGATCCGGTCCGCTACCGCGTGTTCAAGAAAATGCGCCGCGAGATCCGCCGGCGGCTCAGGGCGGCGCACATCCAGGCCGACCCGCCGCCGCTGGTCCTGATCGCGTCGGGGGGCACGGCCACGACGCTGGCCCAGATCGCCATGGCGCGGCAGGGGCTCCAGGGACGGCCCGTGCTCGGCTTCGAGATGACGCAGGGGGAGGTACTGCATCTGAGGTCCGCCCTCCTGCGCCGCACTCTGGCCGAGCGCCGGCAGATGCCGGGGCTGTCGCCGGACCGGGCCGACATCATCCTCGCCGGCGCCGCCATCCTGTACGAGGTCATGGCCCACCTCCAGGTCAACCTCCTGCGGGTCAACGCGCGCGGCATCCGGCACGCCCTCCTGCGCCGGCTGATCGCGCGGCGCGCCGGCAAGCCGGCCGCGGCTCCGGTGCCGTCGCGCCAGCGCCGGCTGGCCTCGGCCGAAGCCTTCGGCCGCTCGCTGCGCTTCGAGGAGCCGCACGCCCAGCAGGCGCGCCGGATCGGCGAGATGCTGTTCGACCAGCTCGCCGGGCCGCTCGGGATCGATGCCTCTGGCCGCGACCTGCTGTCCGCGGCCGCCCTGCTCCACGACGTCGGCTATGTCGTCGGCTACCGCCGGCATCACAAGCACGCCTACCGGCTGATCGCCCACGCGCAGCTCGACGGCTTCACGCCCCGCGAGCGCGAGATCATCGCCTTGGCGGCGCGCTACCACCGACGCGGCGGGCCGCGGAAGAGGCAGAAGCCCTGGCGGTCCCTGCCGAAGGAGGATCGGACGCTGGTGTCGCAGTTGAGCGCGCTGGTGCGCATCGCGGACGCCCTCGACCGGCGGCACTCGCAGCGGGTGCGCGACCTGCGCTGCCTGGTGACGCGCGGCCGGGTACGGCTGACGCTGCTGTCGGAGCGTGATCTCGGCGTCGAGGCGCACGCCGCCGAAGAGAAGGCCGGCCTGTTCGAGAAAATCTTCGAGCGCGCCCTGTCGATCGAAGCGACGCGCCGAGGACGAAGCGTCAAGGCCGAGCCGGTCGCTTCTCCGCAGCTCCGGCTCGTGCGCCGGATCGCCGGCTGACGTAGGAAGCCCCGCCCCCCGCGGCGCAATCCCGCGCGGCGCCCGACGCGCCTCGCTCCGTTCCCGGTCACCCAGACGTCACAGAAGCGTGCTGGCTCCGTCACCCCGCCTGCGTACTCTCCTTGCCACCAGAGAGGGAGGGACGCTCACGTGAAAACGAACTCGAAGAGGCTCCTGGCCGCGCTCGCGGTGGTGTTCGGGATGCTGCTGCCCACCGCGGCCGGCGCCGCCACCATCACCATCACCAACAACATCACGCAGCTGAGCCCGGCGAGCCTGAGGAACTGGACGGCGGACAACGAGTACGTCCTGGGGACGGTGATCTACGTCGAGGCGGGGGTGACGCTGACGATCGAGCCGGGAACGGTGGTGCGCGGCATGCCGGATTCGCTGACGCCCGGCGTCAACGACCCGGGCA
>DASRJX010000250.1:0-17103 GCA_035649235.1 Candidatus Cryosericum sp. | reverse complement strand
CCCCGAAGACCTCGTCGCCCCCGTTGCCCGTGAGGATGACCGTGACGCCCTGCCGGCGCAGGAACTCGCACATCTGCATGCGGTAGATGACGGACGGCTCGGAGATGGGCTCGCCGAAATGATCCAGGACGCGCAGCATGGTCTCGGGCCGGAGGGCGAAGATGTGCTCCGCGTGGCGCGTGCCGAGGCGCGCCGCCACGGCGCGGGCGCGGAGAAACTCCTCGTCGACGGAGGACCCCCCGCAGGCGAAGGTGAGCATGTTGTCCGTGCACTGCCGCATGGCGAAGGCGATGGTGCTCGAGTCGACGCCGCCGCTCAGCAGGAGGCCGATCGGCACGTCGCTCATCATCATCGAGGCCACGGTCGCGTCCAGGATGGAGCCCAGCCGATCGGTGGCCTCCTCCATCGTCTGGTCGATCTTGTGGCTGAAGTCGGGGGCCCAGTAGCGTTTCAGCACCGGACCGTTGCGCCCCACCGTCAGCGTGTGGCCCGGCGGTAGTTTCCTGATCGCGGCGAAGGCGGTGCGCGGGAAGGGGATGCACTTGCCGGTGCCGAGGTAGGCGAGGAGTGCCGTGTCGTCGTGCGCGCGAGGGACCTCCGGGTCCGCCAGAAGCGCCCGGATCTCGGACGCGAAGCGGAACGACCCGCCGACGTCCGCGTAGACGAGGGGCTTCTCCCCGACGCGATCGCGGGCCAGGAACAGCGTCTCATCGCGCGGGTCCCAGAGGGCCAGGGCGAACATGCCGATCAGCCGTTCGACGCAGGTCGGGCCCAGCTCGAGGTAGGAGCGCAGCACGACCTCGGTGTCGGTGTGGCTGCGGAAGCGGTGGCCCTTTCCTTCAAGCCAGGCGCGCAGCTCCTTGTAATTGTAGATTTCGCCGTTGTAGACGAGCGCTGTCCCCGTGGACTCGTCGAGAAACGGCTGGTGCCCCAGCGGGGAAAGATCGATGATGCTCAGGCGCGTGTGGCCGAGACCGACACGCCCTGCGATGTGGGTCCCTTCATCGTCGGGACCCCGATGCCGCAGGGTCCCGACCATGTCGCGCACCACGGAGGCGTCGACGGGCCGCTCCGAGCGGTAGTGAAAAACCCCCGCGATGCCGCACACCGATCTCGGTTCTCCGTGGGTCAAGGCCTTCAGGACACGAGCAGACCGACGTCTTGCAAACGTCGTTAGTATACCGTAAGTTAGACGACCCAAAGGCCGTCGGGACCTCCTGCCAATGCCTCTACACAAGCGGGCTCTCGGGGAGTGGGCGATCACACGCGCGCGGGCCGTCCTGAGGCGCCGGGGCGTGAGACGGCGGGTCGGCATCGTGTGCGACGCGTCGGGCTGGGTGAGGCTCGCGCCGGACGAGATCCTGGCCCCCGGTCCGGGCGAGGTCCTGGTCCGCGTCGATCTGTCCGCCGTGAGCCCCGGCACGGAGCGCGCGCACTACAACCGCCTCCCGAACACTCAGGTCGAGTACCCGTACACGCCTGGATACTCCGGGACGGGGACCGTCCTCGAGACGGGCGCCGGCGTCGTGGCGCTGCGGCCGGGTGAGAGGGTCTGCGGGCAGATGCCCCACGCCAGCCTGGCCAGCGTCCGGATCGACCGATGCGTTCCGGTGCCGGAGGGCGTCGGCGCCGCCGAGTCCGCCTTCGCGACGCTCGGCGTCATCGCGATCCAGGGCGTCCGCAAGGCGCGCATCCGATTCGGGGATCGGGTCGCTGTGCTGGGCAGGGGCGTTCTTGGTATCCTGGCCGCCCGCGTGGCCCGGCTCGCGGGTGCGTCGGTCGTTTCCGTGCGTTCCCGGAGGGACGGGACCGGGGCGGCCGGCAGTCAGCCGGACGGACCTTACGACGTGATCCTGGACGTCACCGGGAACCCGGAGGCGGTGACCGACGCGGTAAGGCTCGGCGCGCCGGGCGCGCGCGTCGTGCTGATCGGCAGCTCGCGCGGCGTCTCTCCGCCGCTGCCGCACGGCGAGCCCGGGATGCCGACGGTGGCCATCCGCGGCGCGCACGCGCAGATGCGCCCCGAGACGTCGAGCATGCCGGGACGATGGACTTTCGGGGACGAGGCGGCCTTGTACATGAGCTGGGTGTCCGAGGGGCGGCTCCTGCCGTTCGAGCCTCCGGTCGAGAGGATCGACCCGCGCGAGGCCTGGCGCTTCTACCGCCGGCTCGGGATGGGGGAGCCGCCGGTGCGTGCGGCGGTGTTCGACTGGGCTCTTCTCGACGGGCCCGCGCGGTTCAGGACGACGACGTTCTCCCCTCCGGCCGGCATCGTCCGGCCCGACCTGCCACAGGAACGGCTCCGCGCCCGCGTGCCGCGCCTGGCGAAGGGGAGCGGGGCGACCGACGCGCGCGGCGACGGGGGGCCCTCGACCCGCGGCGGGCCGTCGCGGAGGATCGGCGTCGCGTTCGTCGGCTGCGGGGAGATCGCCGTGAAGAACGCCCGGGCCGTCGTGGACTCGGGGGCCGCCGACGTCCTCTGGGCCGTCGACACCGACGCGGGGCTGGCGCGCGATCTGGCCGGCCGTTCCGGGGCGCGATCTACGACCGACCGGGCCGCGGCCCTGGCGGACCCGAAGGTCGACGCCGTCGTCGTCTGCACCCCCCACCATCTCCACGAGCCGCTCTGTCTCGAGGCGATCGCGGCCGGCAAGCACGTGCTGGTCGAGAAGCCGATGGCGCGGACCGCCCGCGAGGCCGCCTCGATGATCCGCGCGGCGCGGGCCGCGGGGGTGCTCCTCGCGACCTGCTACCCGATGCGCTTCCTCCCGGAGGTGCTGGCGGCGCGCGAGCTGGTGCGCCAAGACGCCCTCGGCCGCATCCTGGGAGGCAAGATCGCGGAGCATCTGTACCGCGAGGTCTCGTACTGGTTCGGAGGCAGCAGCGGCCGATCGCGATCGGGATGGCGCTCGCGCCGCGAGACCAGCGGTGGGGGCGTGCTGCTGATGAACCTCTGCCACCACCTCGACGTGCTGTTCCACGTCGCCGGCTTCAAAGCGCAGCGCGTGTACTGCGAGAGCGACCGGTTCGCGGCGCCCGGGGACGTCGAAGATCAGGTGGCGCTCACCGTCCGGATGACCGAGGGCGCCATCCTCTCCGTGGACGCGAGCACCTGCGCGCCCGGCGGGGGGGAGCGCGCCTTCCAGATCTGGGGGACGGACGGCCAGATAGCACTCGACGACCCGCCGCGCTTCCTGTCCCTCCGGAATACCTCGAAAGGGGCGGCCGGCGCGTGGACACGCCTTCCGATGGGCTCCGAGCGGCAGGCGCGGCGTGACTTCATGGGCGCGTTCGCGGCCGCCGTCGCGGGCGGATCCCCCAACCCGGCTCCGCCCGAGGAGGCGCTCGCGGTCCAGGCCTTGATCGACGCGGCCTACCATTCGGCGGAGCGCGGCGAGCCCCTGTCGCTCCCCGCGGACTCCGAACCCTCGTTCGATGTGGCTTCGAAGCGCTGAGGCGGTTCTCTCAGGCTCCTCCCTCAAGATCCGGCACGGCGGGATCACAGAATCCGACGGCCGCCTCAGGGCGGCGCTGCTGCGCCGGGAGCGATCGGCCGGCGGCGCCAATCGCTCGAGGGTGTCACTGTCAGGGCTGGCCTTTCAGGATGTCGAGGGCCGGATCTTCTGGGGCTGGCCGGACGCCTCGGGCCGCATCCGGATGCGACCCGGGGACGAGCGCCCCGAGGTCTCCTGTCTCCTGCCGGCCGCCCTGTCTCTGGCGCTGGCGCTCCGCCGGAGCGACTGCGACCTGGGCGCCCAGGCGCTCGTCCTGGGCGACGGCTTCGCCGCGCGCATGGCCGGTGCCGTGGCTGCGGCCGTCGGCTGCCGGGTCCTGGCCGCGGGTACCATTCAGGGCGACGGTCGGGGCCCCGCGCCGCGGCCGGCGATCGTCGTCGAGACCAGCGGGGAGCCTCAGCGGCTTGCGGAGGCGGTGGAGCGCTGCCGCGATTGGGGGCTCGTCCTCTCCCTGGGGGACGCCCTGGGGCAGGCACCCTTCGACTACTACGCGCACGTGCACCGCCGCGCCCTGACGCTCGTCCAGGTTCCGGACTGTCCCGTTCCGACAGGCGAGGAGGAGGACCTCGTGGAACGCGTGCCGGGGCTCCTGGCCGCCGCGCTGGGCGGGCTCCGGCCGGCGCCGGAGGAGGTGCTGGAGGCGGAGGTGCTCCCCGAGGGTGCCGTGGGCCGGGCGGAGTTCGAGCGCTCTGGCTGGGGACTCCTGCTGGTGGAGGATCGCTGAGGGACGGGGTCCCGTCTCTCAGGAAAACGCGGACAGGCCGGTCAGAGACTCGCCGACGATCAGCGTGTGGATGTCGTGCGTCCCTTCGTAGGTGTAGACCGCCTCGATGTTGCAGAAGTGACGCCCCGTCTGGTACTCGTCCGCGATGCCGTTGGCCCCCAGGATCTCGCGTGCCAGACGCGCGCACTCGCGCGCCAGCCAGACGTTGTTGCGCTTGCCGAGGGAGATGCGCACGGGCGTGGCCTTCCCCTCGTCCTTCAGTCGTCCCAGGCGCAGGGCGAGAAGCTGGGCCTTGGTGATCTCGTTCGCCATCCAGACCAGCTTCTGCTGCTGGAGCTGGAACCCGGCGATCGGCCTGCCGAACACGACCCGGGTCTTGGCATAGCCGAGGGCCTCGTCGAACACCGCCAGAGCCGAGCCGATGCCACCCCAGGCGATGCCGTACCGCGCCTGATTGAGGCACTTCAGCGCGGCCTTGAGACCGGTGGCGCCGGGCAGCAGGCTGGCCTCCGGAACGTGGCAGTCCTGCAGGACGATCTCCGAGGTCACCGAGGCGCGCAGCGAGAACTTGCCCTGGTAGTCGCGCGTCGTGAGCCCCGGGGTGTCCCGCTCCACCAGGAAGCCGCGGATGACGTCGTCCTCGCAGCGGGCCCAGATCAGCGACAGATCGGCGCAGGAGCCGTTGGTGATCCAGGCCTTGGCGCCGTCGAGCACGTAGCCGCCGCCGCGGCGCACCGCCCTCGTGCGCATGCGGGCCGGGTCGCTGCCGGCGTCCGGCTCCGTGAGCCCGAAGCAGCCGATCGCCTCACCGCGCGCCATCGGCGGCAGCCAGCGCTCCTTCTGGGCCGGGGATCCGAAGGCGTGGATCGGATACATGCACAGCGCTCCCTGGACCGAGACGAAGGAGCGCAGGCCGCTGTCGCCCCGCTCCAGCTCCTGCATGATGAGGCCGTAGGCCACGTTGTTGAGGCCGGCGCATCCATAGCCCTCGAGGTTGGCCCCGAATACGCCGAGCGCCGCCAGGTCCGGCACGAGCTCCGCGGGAAAGGTCCCGGCGCGGAAGTGCCGCTCGATGATCGGCAGGACCCGGTCGGTGACGAAGGATCGGACGGTGTCGCGGACCAGGCGCTCCTCCTCGCTCAGGAGGTCTTCGACGGCCAGCAGGTCGAGGGCCTGGAACGTCCGCGTCATCTTTGACTCAAGTCTCCGCCCGCTCGAAGAGCATCGCGATCCCCTGGCCTCCGCTGATGCAGAGCGTGGCGAGGCCGCGCCGCGTTCCACGGCGGCGCATCTGGTGGAGGAGGGTCACGGAGATGCGCGCACCCGTGGCGCCGATCGGATGGCCCAGGGCGATCGCTCCGCCGTTCACGTTGACGCGCGACAGATCGAGATCGAGGTCCCGCTGGCAGGCGATCACCTGGGCCGCGAACGCTTCGTTCATCTCGATGAGGCCGATCTCCTGAAGGGTCAGTCCGGTCGCGCGCAGAAGCGCTCGCACCGCCGGCACCGGGCCGATCCCCATGATCGCCGGATCGACGCCGGCCAGGCTGTAGGCCGCGATGCGGGCCAGGGGGGTGACGTTCAGCCGGCGGAGGGCCGCGCCTGAGAGAAGCACCATCGCGGCCGCGCCGTCGACGATCCCGGAGGAGTTGCCGGCGTGGACGGTGCCGTCCTTCCGGAACACGGGCGGCAGCTTCGCCAGGGCCTCGATCGTCACGCCGTCGCGCGGGTGCTCGTCGTGTTCGAGGGTCACATTCCCCTTCGGGCCCGGAACGACCACCGGGACGATCTCGTCCCGGAACAGGCCCTCCTTCCTGGCCCTCTCGCAGCGCTGCTGCGTCTCGGCGGCGTAGCGGTCCTGCTCCGCCCTGGAGATGCGGTATCGATCGGACAGCGTCTCGGCCGTCTCCCCCATCACCTGCGCGCACAGCGGGCACAGGAAGCCGTCCCGATACATGGCATCGATCACCTCCTGGTGGCCCATCTTCGCGCCCCAGCGCACGCCCTCGAGAAGGTAGGGGACCCGGCTCATCGACTCGGCGCCGCCCGCCAGCACGACCTCCCGATCGCCCGACACGATGCTCTGGTAGGCGGAGATGAGCGCCCGGAGGCTCGACCCGCAGGCCATGTTGACCGTGTAGGCGGTGGATGTGTCGGGGACGCCGGCGAGGTGCGCGATCTGGCGGGCCGGATTGGGCCCGACGCCGGCCGGCCGGGCGTGCCCCATGACGGTCTCCTCGATCGCGTCGGGACGGAGCCCGGCCCGCTCGATCGCCGCGCGGGCGGCCACGGCCCCGAGCGCGGGCGCCGTCATGGGGGCCAGGGTTCCCCCGAAACGCCCGATGGGCGTGCGGACGGCTCCCGCGACGAAGACGTCAATTCTCTCGGGCATGACCTCGCTTATACCATACCGGGGCGCGGTGCAGTCGAGCTGTGCCCTGGGTCCGGCGGGGGTGCTCCGGCCGCCCGGCGTGGCCGGCGTCTTCACTCGAGCGCGGGATCGAGGCGCGGCAGCAGGACCGGCAGCAGATTCTCGACGAATGTCTGCGACCCTATGACCGTCAAGTGGCAGGGGTCGTTGAAATACCGGGCGGATCCCGGCATGAGACGCTCCTGATCCACGAACAGGACGTTTCCCGACCGGGCCGCCAGCCTTCGGACGACCTCGTTGTGGCGGGCCACGGTCAAGAGGACGTGCTCCCGCTTCCCCCAGAGCTCGATCGGTCTGAGGTGGAGGGTGTAATCGAGCCGCTTCATCCGGAACGACTCGAGCGAGTAGTGCTCGGGAACGTAAGTGGCGTAGGTCATGAGCAGGACTTGGTCGCCTCGAGATTGAGCGAGATCGAGAAGAGCGCTCAGGTTCCGCTCGAAGCACGCCGCGCTGCGGGGATCGCTCCCGTACTGGACCCAATCGTCCCGGGGGGCGTCGATTGGGACGTAGCCATCGCGCCTCAGAAGGTGCCGGGTGCGAATGAGCAGATAGCGCAGCGTGTAAGGCAGGGCGAACCTCGCCTTACCATCGTAAGGCGCGAGAGCGTTCACCTCCTCGTACCAGGCATAGTGGGAGTAGTCGTCCCGGAAGAGCTCGGGAGGCACGTTGTTGGCCCGCGCCTCGTTGATCCCGTGATAGACGACCACGAGGTCGAAGCGCGCGTCGAGATGGGAGTACTTCAGCCAGCTGTCCCGCGAGGTGTGGGCCGGCATCGCGAGATTGAAAATGCGGACATTGTGGCGACCGTGAGCCGCCAGCTGCTCCTTCAGGACCTGCGCGACTGCCCCGTAGCCGTCGTGGAGCGCCGACCCGCCGAGCAACAGGATATCGTAGCTCCCGTCGCCATGGTCGGGATGGACCATGTCGACCTGGATCATCTCGGGGTAATAGGCGTACAGCACGCGGCCGGGATCGCGGAAGGGCACGCCGTGGCGGAGACGCCAGAAGGCGCGCACCGCCCCTTCCGTGGCGGCGGCCCACAGGAGCGCGCACAGCACGAGCAGGACCAGCCTCGCGGGCCGCTTCATGGCTCTGGTTCCCCGAGTCGACCGCATTATGCTCCGGGGGCCGGAGAATCGTTCCTGGTAGAATCGGCTCCTGTGGACAGCCGCACCTTCACTCTGGAGGACCAGCGCCGCTTCGCGAGCCTCTCCGGCGACTGGAACCCTCTCCACACCGATCCGCTCACGGCCAGACGTCTCCTGTTCGGGGGCCCTGTGGTGCATGGGATCCATCTGCTGCTGTGGTCACTCGATCGCTTCTCGCGGACGAGGACCGCGCCGTGGAGCCTGGGGACGATCAAGGCCGAGTTCCGGGCGCCCCTGAGACTGGACGAAGAGGCCAGGTGCGGGACAATCCGCGAGGACTCTGGAGAGATCGAGATCGGAGTCTCCGGTGGGAGCGGGCGGGCGGCCCGCATCCTGTTCACCTTGGCTCAGCCGGCCGGCGGTGCTCGAGTGACCCCCGCTCCGGAGGCGGGACGGACGCCCGAATGCAGGGTGCTCACCTTCGAGGAGGCCGTCAACGCGTCCGGAGATGTCGCCATCACCCTGGCTCCCGGGGCCGCCGGACAACTCTTCCCGGATCTGGTTCGATATCTTCCGGCGGACCAGATCGCCCTCCTCCTGGCGACGACGCGGGTGGTCGGCATGCTCTGTCCGGGGATGCACTCCCTGTACTCGGCGCTCGATCTCACGTTCTCTTCCCGGGCGTCGGAAGGGCAGCCGATGCGGTACTCCGTGACGGCGCACGACCGCCGTTTCTCCTCGCTGCAGATCGACGTCGGCGGATCCGGCGTGACGGGAACGCTGAAGGCCTTCTTCAGGCCGCCTCCCAGGGAGCAGGCGGGATTCGACCATCTGCGCCGGCTCGTGACGCCCGGGGAGTTCGCCGGGCGGCAGGCCCTCATCGTGGGAGGCTCGCGCGGTCTGGGGGAGGTGGCGGCGAAGATCCTGGCGGCCGGAGGCGCGGGCGTGTCCCTGACGTACAGGGTCGGCTCCGCGGACGCGGAGCGCGTGGCGGGCGAGATCGTCGAGGGCGGCGGTTCGGCGACGACGCGACCGTTCGACGTCCTGGCCCCGAAGGAGAGCCCCGGTGACTCGCCGGTGCCTCGTCCTCGACCGGACATCCTGTGTTACTTCGCCGCTCCTTTCATCTCTACGGCCGCACGGGGAGCGTTCTCGTCGAAGGCGTTCCGGGAGTTCTGCGACTACTTCGTGGTCGGGTTCGTGGCCACGGTCGGGGCCATCCTCGGTCCCGAGCCGCGCCGGCTGCGCGTCCTGTACCCCTCCTCGGTGTACGTCGACGAGACGCCACCCGGCATGGGGGAGTACGCGGCGGCGAAGGCCGCGGGCGAAGTGGCCTGCCGGCTCCTGGAGAAGACGACTCCCGGCGTCACGGTCCACGTCCGGCGGTTCCCTCGCCTGGCCACCGATCAGACCGCCGGCCTCCTGCCGCAGCCGGTGGCGGACCCGATCCCCGTGATCCTCGAGACCCTGCGCCACCTGCGGGATTCAGGGTGATCGCGCGGATGGAAACCCGGCCCTGGCCGCTTGACCGCGGACAGGACCGGTCGTAATGTTCCCCGCGATGTCCGACACACGAGCGCTCGACAGGGCGGGGGAGGCCGTCGACACCCGGCAGCGCGTGGAGCGGCTCCTCTACGAGGCCGTCGACGAGGTCAACCTCGGCCTCGCGGCGGACGAGCGGCTCCAGAAGACCCCCGAGGTCGTCCTGGTCGGAGACGCCGGCCGTCTCGATTCCCTGGGACTCATCAACTTCATCGTGGCCGCCGAGAGGAGGCTACAGACGGAGTTCCAGGCCGACCTGTCGCTGACGGACGTGATCACCTCGCAGCACCAGGGCCGGCACCTGACCCTGGGGGGCCTGTGCGGGACCGTGACCGGGATGCTGGAGAGACGACGCGGTGGATCCTAGGCCCCTCCGAGGGCTGCTCATCTCGGACTTCAACGTCCAGAACCTGGCCGGATACCTCGACAACGACGCCGGAGAGCCGCGCGTCCGGGCGCATGTCGCGCCCTATGGTCAGGTCGAGCCCGCGCTCCTCGATCGGGGCCACCAGGTGTGGCGGGAGGATCACGACTTCGCCGTCGTCTGGACGACTCCTTCGGGTGCCGCGCCGTCGTTCAAGGGGATCCTCGAGCACGTCGAGACGCCGCTCGCGGGCGTGCTGGAAGAGGTGGACCTCTTTGCGGAGCGCCTCGCGTCCCTCCTCGATCGCGTCCGCTTCGTCTTCGTGCCCACGTGGGTCGCTCCCTCGCACGACCGCGGCCTGGGGCTGCTCGATCTGAAGACCGGGCCGGGGCTGAGCAACACGGTGATGCGGATGAACCTCCGCCTGATCGAGGCCAGCGACAAGACGGCCAATCTTCACCTGCTGAACACGAGCCGGTGGCTTACCCGCGCGGGACGGGACGCCTTCGTCCCCAAGCTCTGGTACATGGCGAAGGTCGCCTTCGGCAACGAGGTGCTGCGGGAGGCAGCCCGGGACATCAAGGCGGGGCTCACCACGGTGCTCGGCGGCGCCCGCAAGCTCATCGTGCTCGATCTCGACAACACGCTGTGGGGGGGGATCGTCGGCGACGCCGGATGGGAAAACCTGCAACTGGGCGGGCACGATCCGATAGGCGAGGGGTTCGTCGACTTCCAGCGCGCCCTCAAGGCGCTGACCCGGAGAGGCATCCTGCTGGCCATCGCCAGCAAGAACGACGAGGCCGTCGCCCTGGAGGCGATCCGCCGGCATCCGGAGATGGTCCTCAAGGAGGAGGACTTCGCCGGCTGGCGCATCCACTGGGGGGACAAGGCGCAGAGCCTGGAGAGCCTGGCGGAGGAGCTCAACCTGGGGCTCCAGTCCATGATCATGATCGACGACAGCCCCGTGGAGCGTGCCCGGATCCGCGAGGGTCTTCCGGAGGTCCTGGTCCCCGACTGGCCCGCGGAGAGCATGCACTTCAAGAGCGCGCTCCTCTCGATCCCGGAGCTGGACACCGTCTCCGTCAGCGCCGAGGACGCCGCGCGATCGAGAATGTACGCCGCGGAGCGTCTGCGCCGGGAGGCCCGCTCGAGCCTTCCATCCCTGGAGGAGTGGATCGAGAGCCTCGATCTGCGTGTGGAGGCGACGCCGCTCCAGCCATCGAACCTGCAGCGCGCGACGCAGCTCCTCAACAAGACCAACCAGATGAACCTCTCCACCCGAAGGCTCACCGAATCCGAGCTCGTGTCCTGGGCCGAGGGGGAGGGCCGCGGCGTCTGGACGTTCGCGGTCAGGGACAAATTCGCCGACTACGGGCTCACGGGCCTTCTGAGCCTCGAGATCGAGAACGACACGGCGCGGATCGTGGACTACGTGCTCTCCTGCCGCGTCATGGGCCGGAAGATCGAGGAGACGCTCCTGCACGCGGCGATCATCGAAGCGTCGAGCCGGGGGGCGAAAGAGGTCACGGCGCTCTTCCTCCCGACCAAGAAGAACATGCCCTGCCTGGCTTTCCTCCGGGCCTCGGGCATGGACGGGGACGAGGCGGCCCTCTCGTTCCGGTGGGACACGGCCCGCGAGTTTCCTCTGCCCAAAGCCGTCCGCCTGACGCGGCATCCCCCCGAGGGTCGCGCCAGGTGATGGCGCGGGCCTCCCGTGGTCCGGCGCCCCGGCGCCGGCGGCCGGGCGCGGCGCGGGGCTGAGCCGCCATCCTTGACATGACGAGCGGAGGCGTGTCGATCGAGCGTGTCCGGGTGAAGGACCTCCTGACCTTCGCCAGGGGAGTGCTGTCGCAGCCCGAGCGCTTTCCCATCGCCCCGCTGACGCTCTCCCGAGCCGAGGCGCACGTCCGCAATCCCGCCGCCGATCCCGAGGAGATCGGCCTCCTCGTGGCGTACTCCCAGGGCCGGTGCTGCGGCTACCTCGGGCTCCTGCCGATCGTGCTCGACGATGGGGGCCGCCACGTCAAGATCGACTGCCTGTCGACCCTGTACGTGGCGCCGCAAGAGCGCCAGACCGGGGCGGGGGCCCTCCTGGTGCTGCAGGCCATGTCCCTGGGGAAGGACCTCATCGCCGTCGGCACCAGCGAGGCGGCCACGCGGCTGCTCCTCGCCCTCGGCTTCGCGCGGGCGGGGCCGCTCCGGTGCCTGACGATCCGGATCGAAGCGCTGCTTCTGCCGTCCTTCGCGCTCGGCGCCCTGGGCCGGCGGTTGGAGGGGAGCGTCCTGCGACGCTTCCGGGTCCTGCTCGACGCACCCCGAGCCGTCCTGCAGGGATCCCTCGACGTCGTCCTGCGCCGGACGCTCGCGAGGCTTCCGGGGAGACTCCGGCGGGAGGGCTGCCGCGGCGTCCTCGAACGCCCGACCACGCGCGTCGCGAGCCCCGGGGTGGGGATCGCGCCGTCTCCTTCATCCGGGCCCCGCTTCGTGCGCGACGACGAGACTGTGAACTGGATGATCGCCTGCCCCTGGATCCTGGAGGGGGGAGGCCGCCAGGCCGACTACGCGTTCTCCTCGCGCCGGGAGGTGTTCCGCTACCTCGCGTACGGGTTCCGGGGCGGGACTCCCGAGGAGAACCTGGGGTATGTCGTCCTGTCGGTGTCGTCGCAGGAAGGGCGCACCACGATCAAGCTCCTCGACCACGCGCTCTCCCACGAGCGGCTGCGCGCCTGCGCCTTCGCGCTCGCCCTGCGGGAGGCGGCGCGGTTCTCGGCGGATGTCCTCGAGTGCGCCGACGCCTGGCGCGACCTCGTGGAGGCTTCGCGGGTTCTCCGGTCCGTCACCACCCCGAGCAATCGGGTCTATCTCGTCCACACGCGGGATCCGGGCGGCCCCCTGGGAACGCGGCGCAGCGCGCTCGTGGTCGGCTACTGCGACGGCGAAGCGCCGTACACCTAGGAGAGGCTGATGGGCTGGCGAGGACTCGCGGGACAGGCGGTCGACGCGGCGCTGAAGGCCGTCCCGATACGGGCCTGGGAGGCCGTGTCGCCCCGGAGCCTGGCCCTCTGCTACCACGAGGTGGCGGCGGGCGACCTGCCGCACGTCCGTTCGTTGTTCGCCTACAAGACGCCGTCGGAATTCGCCGACGACGTGGAGTACCTCCGCCGCCGCTACGAGCTCGTGACCGTCGCCGATCTGGAGGAGCGGCTCGATCGCGCGGACGGCGCCAGCAGGCCGGCCCTGGCGATCACGTTCGATGACGGTCTCGTCGAGTGCCATTCGGTCGTCCTGCCGATCCTCCGCCGTGCGGGGGTGCGGGCGACGTTCTTTCTCGTCACCGGGTGCCTCGACAACCAGGCCATGATCTACCGGCATCAGGCGGCCCTCTGCCTCCACCGCCTTGGCGCCGCCGCGGCGGGGGAGCGGGCCTCGCTGCTCGGCGCCGTGAACAGAGAGCTGGGTCTGGGGCTGGGATCGGTCGACGATCTCCTCCGCCTGATCTCCGACCTGCGGGCGGACAGGATGGCGCTCCTGGATCGCATCTCCCGGTCGCTCGGCATCGAGCCGCAGGACTACCTGCGCGAGCAGGGTCCCTATCTGACGCGCCGGCAGGCGCTGGATCTGGCGGAGGAGGGGCACCTCCTCGGGGCCCATGGCGTCACGCACCGCGACTTTCAGTGTCTCGGCGAGAAGGAGATCGAGGCGGAGATTGTCGAGTCGTGCGCGGTCATCGCCGGGCTGACGGGGAGGACGCGCGTCTCCTTCGCCGCCCCCTTCACGCTGGATCGTCTGGACCGGCACCACCTGCAGCGGATCCGGCGGGCTCACCCGGAGGTCGGGTGGATCTACGGGACCTCCGGCTTCAGGAAGGAGCCGGAAGGGCTCCTCAACCGCGTGGTCGCCGACTCCCCGCGCCGCGCGCGAAGCGGCCGCAGCAATCTCCCATTTCTGATCAGAAGCGCGTACGCCTCACGGGCCCGGCTGGCGCTGAGCGGGATGGGAGGTGGGGCAAGGTCCTGAGAGCCTCCCCGCTCAGCGGGGAGGGTGCGGCGTGTCGCGGTAACGGAGGATCCGCGCCGGGTTCCCGCCGACGATGGCGCGCGGCGGGACGTCGGAGGTCACGACCGCTCCCGCGCCCACGATGGCTCCCTGGCCGATCGTCACGCCCGGGAGCAGGATCGCCCGCGTGCCGATCCAGACATCGTCGCCGATCACGATCGGCTTCTCCTCGGAATCCGGCTGGTCCATCATGGGGAGGTCGATGCGGGCGAACCCGTGGTTGCGCGTGAGCAGGATCACCTCGGGGCCCATCATGACGTCCCGCCCGAGCGTGACGCGGCCGTAGATCTGACAGTCGACGCCCAGGCCCGACCGATCCCCGATGTCGACGAGGCTGCCGTCGCCGAAGTAGGCGCCGTGCTCGATGTTGACCTTGTGGCCGCAGGATCGGAACAGCCCCCGGCAGACCGCCCGGCGCAGCGCCCCCGTCCAGCCGGTGAACCGGGTATTGGAGGCGGGGAGATGTCGCGCCGCGCCGTAATAGAGGAGCAGCCGGACCGCCCGTCCCGGGCTCACGCGAGCTCCTGCATGATGTGGTCGTAGTAGTCGAGGGTGGACTCCACCATGCGCTTCATTCCGAAGCGCTCCTCCACGGTGCGGCGGGCCGCGGCGCCCAGGGCCGCGGCGGCGGCGCGATCCTCGAGGAGGCCGCGCAGCGCCTCGAAGGCTCCGGCGTCGTCGTCGGGCTCGACGACGCGGGCCGAGATGCCCGGCTCGATGAGGTCCTCGACCCCTTCGAATCTCGTCGTCACGATGGCCCGTCCGGCGGCCATGGCCTCGAGCAGGGAGTTCGGCATCCCTTCCATCCGGCTGGTGCAGCAGAACACGTCCGCGGTCCTTAGGAGAGAGGGGACGTCCCGTCGCAGGCCGAGGAAGTGGACGATGTCGTCGACTCCCAGTCGGCCGGCGAGGTCCTTGAGGGACCTCTCCAGCTCGCCGTGACCGGCCACGAGGAAGTGCACGGGAACCTGGCCGCGGGCGCGTCCGGCGATCCGGAGCAGCATCGGGTGGTTCTTGATCTCAGTGAGCCGGCCGACGCTCAGGACGATCCTCGTTCCCGGCGGACAGCCATGATCCCTCAGCAGCGTGTCGCGGATGGCCGGGGGCGTTTCGTCGTTCTTGAGATCGATGCCGTTCCAGATGACGGTGATGCGCCCGCGCGGAACCCCGACGGCGCGCGCGACGGCGTCCGCCGTGGCGGTGCTGTTGACCAGGTACCGGATGCGCCGCCCGTCCAGGTGCCGGCAGACGCGCAGCACCCGGGGGAGCTCCACCATCGTGTTGCGGATCGCCAGCACGATGCGCTGCACGCCGGCCAGTGTGGCGGCCCACCGTCCCCAGAAGGCGGCGCTCGGAAGCCAGCAGTGAACGATGTCCGGCCTTCCCGCGGCGATGGCCCGCGTCAGCCGCAAGAAGAACCCGGGCGGTCCGCCCCTCCCGCGATCCACCCGGGACAGGGGCAGGCCCAGTCGCGTGTACTCCTGGATCCCCTGCAGGTCGAGGGAATCGCTGTAGAAGAGGATGCGGTGCTCAGCCCGGCCCGCGGGAGTTGCCATGACGAGGTGGCGCAGCTGCGTCTCCGTGCCACCGATGCCGATCTGCGGGATGACGTGAGTGATACGGAGACGGGGATTGGCCACGCGCCGCGAATGTAGCGGCGACTCTCGTCCCTTGTCAAGAAGCGCTCGCGGCCGTCACTGTCCTGATAGGACAGTGCCTCCCGGCCCAATCTTGACAGTGACTTCGGCGGGCCCGTAGCATGGCCCCGTGTCGGATGACGTCGAGCGCGGCGCTCTCCCGACCCGTCATCCCGATGCGCGTAGCCCTCCTGGCACACAGCAATTCGCCCTGGGCGCCCTATTACGCCCGCCATTTCCTCGATCGGGGCCACGAGGTGCTGGCGATCTCGTTCCATCCGAAGCCGATCCCGGACGTCGATCTCCGTTACGTCGGCGCCGAGGAGGCCGACGGGCGCCTGCCCAAGGGGATCTACCTCCGCCGGGTGCCGCGCGTGCGGCGGCTGCTCCGCGGCTTCGGGCCGGATGTCGTGCTGGCTCCCTACATCCGCTCGAACGGGCTCGTCGGCGCCCTGACGAAGTGCAGCGCCCTCGTGGTCTCGTCCCGTGGGTCCGACCAGGACTGGGGCCTGCCGGACGGCTTGGACAGGGCCGTCTTGCGATGGGTCGCCGGGCGCGCGGAGATCGTCCACGCGTCCAGCCCCGAGCTCGGGGAGAGTCTGGCCGGGAGCGGCGTCGATCCCGGCAAGATCGTCGTCATCCCGCTCGGCACCGACTCCGTCCAGTTCTCACCGCTCACGGGTCCCCGTCCTGCGGGGCCGGCGAGGATCCTCTGCAATCGCAAGCACTACGCGATCTACGACAACGACACGATCGTGCGCGCCCTGGCCCTGCTGCGCGCAGACGGGTTCGAGTTCGAGTGTCGCTTCGCCGGGACCGGACCGACGCTCGAGGCGACGCGACGCTTGGCCTGCGATCTCGGTCTTCTGGAGAGGGTCCGTTTTCTCGGCGACCTCGAGCACCACGAGGTCCCGCGCCTCCTCCACTGGGCCGATCTCTTCGTCTCGGCGGCCCACTCCGACGGGGCGCCGAGCTCGCTGTTCGAGGCGATGAGCGCCGGCGTCTTCCCGATCGTCACGGATGTACGGGCCAACCGGGACTGGCTGGAGCAGGAGACGACGGGGTATCTCTGCCGGCTGGGCCGGCCCGAGGATTGGGCGCGCGGCATCCGGTTCGCATGGGAGAATCCGGAGGTCAGGAGCCGGGCGGCCGCGATCAACCGCTCGCGGGTCCGGCGGGACTGCGACCGCGTCATGGGACTCCTGGCGCTGGAGGATCTGCTGGCGCGTGCGGTGCGGCTCTACCGCGGCCGGCCCTAGGACCGATGCGAGCGTTCGAGATCGTCTTCTGGCTGCTGGTCGGTTCGGGGATCTACAGCCTGGCCGTCTATCCCGTGTTGATCGTGATCCTGAGCCTGTTCGCCCGCCCCCGGTTCGAGCGGCGGCCGATCCGTCCCCAGGTCTCGCTGATCATCACGGCGTTCAACGAAGAGGCGGGGATCGGCGCCAAGCTGGCGAACTGCCTCGCCCTCGACTACCCGCGCGATCGGCTCGAGATCCTCGTGGCCTCGGACGGATCGTCCGACGGCACGGACGCCGTCGTCTTGGGCTTCGCGCAGCGCGGCATCCGGCTCCTGCGCTACGAGGGCGGGCTCGGGAAGTCTTTGGCGACCAACCGCGCGGTCGCCGAGGCCAGGGGGGAGATCCTGGTGTTCTCCGACGCGACCGGGATCTGGAACCCGAAAGCGATCGCGGCCCTGGTGGAGCACTTCGCCGATCCCCGGGTCGGTTGTGTGTCGGGGCGGGT
>DASRJX010000249.1:0-9103 GCA_035649235.1 Candidatus Cryosericum sp. | reverse complement strand
CACTTCGCGATCCGCGGATCGTGGGAGGCGGTTTCCGCCACAGGTTCGACGAAAAGGGCGTCATCCTGTGGACCATCTCGATCTGGGCCACGGCCCGCGCGCGCCTCACCCGCGTCCATTACGGCGACCAGGCGATGTTCGTCCGCCGGGCGGTGTTCGAGGCGCTCGGCGGGTTCCAGGAGATCGCGCTGTTCGAAGACCTGCGCTTCGCCCAGGCCCTGCGACGCGCCGGCCGCGTCGTCACCGTGCCGCTTTGCGTGACGACCTCGGCGCGGCGCCTCCGCCGAAGAGGCGTGCTGCGGACCGGGCTGCAGTTCGCCGCCCTGCGCCTGCGCCACGCCATGGGCACCGACCCCGGCGTCCTCCGACGCGGCTACCCGGATGTCCGGTGAGCTCCCGTCCGCGTGGGCTCAGTTCTGCCCGCGATCGGTACGACTGGCGCCCTCCGGAATCCTGGTCCCCGCGGCGACGCTGAAAGCGCTGCTCCAGCGGGGGCGCTCCCAGGAGCTCGTCTATTGCGGCCATGGGCTGGAGCCGGCCGTGCGGGACGGCGACCTCGTGCGGGTCTCCGGTCGCGATCGCGCCAGGCGCGGCGATCTCGTGCTGTGCGAGGTCGACGGCTGGTGCGACCTGCTCCGTTGTCTCCGGCGCTCGTCCAGCGGGGGCTGCACGCTGGCGCTCGACGCTTTCCCCGCCCGGTACATCACCCTGGAAGCCGATCGGATTCTCGGGGTCGAACGGCCGGCCCGCCCTTCACTCGCCCGAGGGCTTGCGGTCGCCGGCCTCCTGTCCTGGCGCGCGCCGGCCGCTTCGGTCCGCTTCCGATGGCGGCGCGTGACGTGCGCGCCCGATTTCGCCGACGGTGAGGCAGGCGACGCTTCGGTCCTGGAGAAGTACCGCCAGCAGGTGAAGGGCTACCGGACGCTGCGCCGGAGCATGCTGAGCGAGGATCTGGCACGGCTTTTGGCCGCGCGGGTTCCGGCGGGCGGCACGATCCTGGTCGGCGGGAGCGGCGTGGGAACCGAGGCGATCCACCTCGCGGGCCTCGGCTTCCGCGTGACCGGATTCGATGCCCTGCCGGAGATGGTGTCCGCGTCGGAGGAGGAGGCCCGGGCCGCCGGTCACCCGGTCGAGTTCATCCAGGCCCGGATCGCCGGCCTCGACCTGGCCGAGCGGCGCTTCGACGCCGTCTACCTGACGCCGCTGCTCCTCTCCTTCATCGCGGGCCGGCAGCGCAGGATCGCCACTCTGCGGCGGATGGCGCGGCACCTCCGGCCGGGCGGCTGCCTCCTGTTCAGCGTCCGGCCGTTTCGCAACGCGCTGGAGCGGATCGAAACGGCACTCGCCGTGGCCCTGCGCCGTCGGCGCGGGTCGCGCTCCGTCGAGCCGGGCGACTGGTACACCTGGTTTCTCACCCCGCAAGGGACGATCGGCTGCTCCTACCTGCATCGCTTCGCGAGCGGCGAGGTCGAGGCGGAGCTCGAAGCGGCTGGACTGCGGGTCGCGGCCCGTGTCGCGGGACACATCCTCGCGGAGCCGTCGGCGGGGACGAAGACGGTCTCCTGAGACCGGCTCAGGTGTCCTCAGGACAAAGGGACCGGCCCCGCCTCCGCCGATCGGTAGGTCTGGTCGAGGAGAATGCGCGGCTCTTCGGTCCGATTCGTCGTGCCGCGGTGGAGGGCATTGCCGTCACGCAGCATGGCGTCCCCCCGCCGCATCGTGATCGTCGCGGGGTAGAGGAGCGGCACCCGATCGATGTGCAGGGGGGCATCGCCATGATGCAACCTGTGCGACCCCGGCAGGATCTGCATCGGCCCCTTCGTTTCATCGATATCGACAAGCGGAAGGTTGAACGTGAGCCGCACGGGCCGCACGGCGCCCGACGGATCGCATGGCGTGTCATTCGGGACATCCGGATGCCAGGTCATCACGTTGGAGTCCCTCAGCGGGCACTCGGCCTTCGTGACGCCGTAGCGCCAGCGCCCCAGCACGGCGGTGACAAGTTCCTCGATCAGGGGATTGCGGCGGAACCGATCGTCGTCGAGCGGGCCCTTGAGGTGCTGCACGTAGGCGGCGATATCGAAACTCAGCCGATTGTCGCCGCGCAGTGCCGATCCGTCTCCGGACCTGATGCGGATCAGCTCGCCCTCCAGGAGGGGGTTGAACTGCTCCCGCATCGATTCGATCAGGGCGAGAGGCAGGAAATTCCGGAACAGGATGAAACCATTGAGCCTCAGCTCGTACAGCCACTGTGCTTTCTGCTCGGGGTCTATCGACACGTGCCGTCCGCCTATCGGGTGATGATAGCCTAGGACCCATCATCCATGTCCGATCGGCCCAGGATTCGCCTGTTTCTCGCGTATCAGACAGACCCCGGTGACGGCGGAGGGGGGAATCTCGCCAATCGCGTCTGCGCAGACGTGTTGCGGAGCAGCTTCGACGTTGTGGATCACAGGGAGGACGCGGACCTCCAGATCATCTCCTACGCCTGGGACGGGGCGCCCCATCCGGCCCGGCTGTTCATCGATCATGGCTCGTTCGCCGACGCCGGCTTCTGGGCTTTCCGCGCGCCTGGTCTCACGAGCCGGGACACCGTCCTGGTGGCGTCGTCCGTGTGCCAGCGGATCGCGCAGAGATTCATCGAGAGCGGGGGACCCTCCGTGGTCACCGTGCCGCTCCCGATTGACACCGAGCAGTTCTCCCCGGC
This sequence comes from Candidatus Cryosericum sp., assembly GCA_035649235.1. GTDB lineage: Bacteria > Acidobacteriota > Polarisedimenticolia > Gp22-AA2 > Gp22-AA2 > DASRJX01. The sequence goes on along the minus strand of DASRJX010000249.1, from coordinate 6,396 downwards.
GGTCGACCGTCAGGCGGTCCGTCGAGGGCTTCGCGACGAGCATGGAATCCCGGATGGCGGTCCCTTGCTTCTCGTCGCCGCGGGGTTCGTACGCCGCAAGAACCACCATCTGGCGCTAAGAGTGTTCGGGCAGCTCCTCGAGCAGCTCCCCGAGGCCCGCCTGGCCGTCGTCGGCAGCACGCCCAATGCGGAGACGAGCCGGTGGTACCGGGCGGCGGTTTCGGATCTCGCGGTCCGGCTGGGCATCGCGTCGCGCGTGCAGTTTCTGGGACCACTCCCTCGCCCCCGACTGGCTCGCCTGATGTCGGGCGCGGATCTCCTCCTTCACCTGACCACGTGCCGGATCGAGAATTTCGGCCTCGTGGTCGCCGAGGCCATGGCCGCGGGACTGCCCGTCGCGGCCTCCGATTGGGGCGGGCTCCGCGATCTGGTATCGCCTGGCGGGACTGGTTTGCTGGCGCGCACCTACCTCAGCGACCTCGGCCCTAGGGTGGACTGGCGCTCCCTCGTGGGCCCGGCCGGAGACCTGCTGCGTGACGCTGATGCCTGGACGCTGATGTCGAGGCGGGCGAGAGAGCGTGCCGTCGAGCAGCTCGGCCTCCCGGCCTATTCTGGCCGCTTGCGTGACGCGATCGCTGTCGCCTTTCAGCGCTCCAGCGTGGCCGCGACGCCCCCCGTCTTCAGCCCCGGCGCTCGCGAGCTGATGTTCAGGACGACGGTCCTGAATGCGATGCACCGCGAAATCAGAGACGCCGGAGACGAATTCCGGCTCTTGATGCCTCTCGATGGCGGATCACACTACCGGTTCCTGGCCGGGCCGGCGGCTACTTCGGAGCGACCGCCGATCGTTCAGCAGGACGACCACCTCTACCCCGTGGCAGCGTGGCACACCGAGGCAGACGACGTGGTGGTGAGCGACGAGGCCTGGCCGTCGCGCTTCCATGCTCCGACCCCGGCACTGAGACTGTTGCAGCGGTGCGACGGAACGCAGCCGGTGCGTGGAACCCTCGAACTGCTTCGCGCGGAGAACCCCGAGGGCAATGACATGATGAGACACGCCCAGTGGCTGGTCGACAGGGGGGTCCTTTGCCCGCTGGATCGACGGGGCTGAGCGACCCGGCGGCGCGTCGTCCTGCAGGGTCGAGGATCCTCGACGTCTGCGGGGTGGGGCTGTATGTCTTTCTGGTCGTGTGTTTCTGCGGGCGCGCCTACTTTCGTCCGGGCTGGAACTGGGACGTCGTCGGATACATCGGAGCGGCCCTGTCATTGGGACGCGCCGACGCGACGTTCATTCACGCCGAGACCTACAGGGCGGTTCGCGATGCGGTGCCGCCCGCGCGATTCGAGGCGCTGGTCGGTTCAAGATCGGATTATCAGCACCGGATGGCTGATGATCACGAGGAGTTCTCCCGCGAGCTTCCGCTTTACCTCGCCCGCCCGCTGTACGTCGTGCCGATCCGCATCCTGGCCGAAATGGGCCTCAACCCCGCCCGCGCAACCGTGGCTGTGTCGGCTTTTTCCTCGCTCGTCTGCTCCGTGATCCTGCTGGTCTGGATCCGCCGGCACTGGTCGGGATGGATGAGCTCGCTTCTGGCCGGCTGTCTGACGGTCACCAGCGGGACACTGGCGTGCGCTTCGATGTCCACGCCGGACACCCTGTCCGCGGCTGTGCTGCTGATCTCCGCGTTTCTGATGTTCGAACGAAAGGCCATCATCTGGGCGCTCGTCGTCGCCGACCTGTCGATCCTCGCCCGGACCGACAACCTGCCCTACGCGCTCGCGCTCGGTTTCGCATCCGCTCCCACGGGCCATCGGCCGGCTTGGGATCGAGGACGGATCCTGCGGCTCCTCGCCAAGGGAGTCGCTCCGGTCTCGGTCTACCTCATGGTCCAGGGACTGTCGGGCCATCCTGGCTGGCTGTTCATGCTCCGTCGCACCCTCGACATCGGGGCCGGGTCTGAGTCCGGAGCGGGCCTGCTCGCCGGTTACACGCGCGCGCTCGAGGAGACGATTGGATTCGTGCCGGAGGCCGTTCGACTCGCCGGATTCCTGCTGCTCGGTCTGTTGGCCCTGGCTGCGACCCGATCCACGAGGTCTCAATCGCCCCAGGCCGGGATGGCCATACCGGTCGCATGCTGCGCGGCACTCGCGAGGTTCGTCGCTCTGCCCGTCCTCTGGGATCGCCTGCTCATCGGCGCGTACGCGCTGGTCGGCGTCGGCGCGCTCGCCCTCATGGCGCCAAGGGACGCGAACCCTCCACGGCGGGCCAGAAGTCCTCGTCCTTCCTGAAGTGCAGGTAACTGAAGGACGCGCCCTCGACGAGATCTCGCACGCGATCGATGAGATGGGGGTGACGCGGGAGCTGATCGACGATCCAGGGCAGGTTGCCGAGAAGGTCGGCGAAACAGGCTGCATCGCCCGGCCGCACGAAGGTCCTCGGGTCCTTCCGGAGTCGATAGAACCCCTGCACCGGAAAAAGGCCAACCACGGGAGCGCCGGCGGTGTAGGTGCCCCGGAACGGTCCACCGGAGGCCCGGAGGCCTTCGGGCCGCCGCAGGACGAGGGTCAGGTCGTCGCTGATGACCTCTCCGCTGCGGCTCGTCGCCGCGAGGGTCGACTTCCCGGCTCCCGAGGGACCGAAGAACAGGTAGGCGGCGCCGCCCCGCACGATGCTCGCCCCGTGCAGCAGGAACCCGCCGGTGTCCATCGCGAGCCAGGCGACGGCGCTGCGCAGGACGTTCTCCATGGCTCTCGGCCCCGGGTCGAGGTCTCCTTGCGCGAGGGCCACCTGGCCGGCCCTCCTGTCCAGATCGAACCAGGCGGCGAGCCGGTACGAGGTGAAGCGGAAGATCCGGCCGTCGAAGGCGGTGAGCACCCGGTAGTCTTCCTTCCTCTGCGCGAATCCGGGAGGAACGAAATAGTCCAGTGGGGCGCCGACGAGCCGGAGCCGAAGGGGCGCGCCGGTTCCCGTGGCCGGGCCGATGTAAGGGGCGTACCGGGCCTGCATCGCCGCGGCCAGATCGTCCGGCAGTCCGTCGAGTTCCACCACGATTCCCGAGATGTCGATACGCGCCGACTGGTTCCCGGCCGGGTCCGGAAACCTGTCGAACTCGCTCTGCTCAAGGGGCGTTTCCCGATCGGTCATGGCCTCCGCTCTTCGTCGACCGACGCGTAGATACGCCCGCGGCGCGGCCGTGTCAACAGAATCCGCTATGATCATGGCCCCGCCGCCGCACCTGCGCCCGACAACGAAGCGGCCGGGAGGAGAACCGGCACGTGTCCGAATTCCGACTGGTGAGCGACTTCGAGCCCAAGGGGGACCAGCCCCAGGCGATCGAGCAGCTGGTCGCCGGCCTGCGCCAGAAGCGCAAGCACCAGGTGCTGCTCGGCGTGACCGGGAGCGGCAAGACGTTCACGATGGCGAAGGTCATCGAGGCGGTCGGAAGGGCGACCATCGTCCTGTCGCACAACAAGACGCTGGCGGCGCAGCTCTACCAGGAGTTCCGCCGCTTCTTCCCGGACAACGCGGTCGAGTACTTCGTCTCCTACTACGACTACTACCAGCCGGAGGCGTACGTCCCGCAGAGCGACACCTACATCGAGAAGGAGGCGACGATCAACGACGAGATCGACCGCCTGCGGCATTCGGCGACGCGCTCGCTGTTCGAGCGGCGGGACGTCGTCATCGTCGCCTCGGTGTCGTGCATCTACGGCCTCGGGTCGCCGGAGGCGTACCACGGCATGATGCTGCTCCTGGAGCCGGGCAAAACACTGGACCGCGACGCCATGCTCCGCAAGCTGGTCGAGATCCAGTACGAGAGGACTCCGTTCGACATCGAGCGCGGCAAGTTCCGGGTGCGCGGGGACGTCGTCGAGATCTTCCCCTCGTACGAGGAGTTCGCGGTGCGCATCGAGCTGTTCGGCGACGAGATCGAATCGGTCTCCGCCATCGACCCGGTGCGCGGCGCCGTCATCAAGAAGCTCGACCGCATCCCGGTCTACCCCAACTCTCACTACGTCACGCCGCGCGAGCATCTGCTGCGGGCCATCGAGTCGATCAAGGCGGAGCTGAAGGAGCGGCTCGCCGAGCTCGAAGGGGCCAACAAGCTCCTCGAGGCGCAGCGCCTGCACCAGCGCACCATGTTCGACCTGGAGATGATCAAGGAGATCGGCTATTGCCAGGGGATCGAGAACTACTCGCGCCACCTCACCGGCCGCCGGCCGGGAGAGGCGCCGCCGACCCTGATGGACTACCTGCCGAAAGACCACCTGATCATCATCGACGAGAGCCACGTCAGCATCCCGCAGCTCCGGGGCATGTACCACGGTGACCGGGCGCGCAAGACGACGCTCGTCGAGTACGGCTTCCGCCTGCCCTCGGCCATCGACAACCGGCCGCTGCAGTTCGAGGAGTTCGAGGAGCGCGCCGGCCAGCGCATCTACGTCTCGGCCACGCCGGGACCGTACGAGCTGGGGGCGGCCGGAGGGGAGTTCGTGGAGCAGGTCATCCGGCCGACCGGGCTCATCGACCCCCCGATCGACATCCGCCCGGTGCGCCACCAGGTCGACGACCTGCTGCACGAGGTGCGGCAGCGGATCGAGCTCGGTGATCGGGTCCTGGTGACGACGCTCACCAAGCGCATGGCCGAGGAGCTGAGCCGCTACTACACCGACCTCGGGCTCAAGGTTCAATACCTGCACTCCGACATCCAGACGCTCGAACGGGTGCAGATCCTGCGCGGCCTGCGGAAAGGGGACTTCGACGTCCTGGTGGGGGTGAACCTGCTGCGCGAGGGGCTCGATCTTCCCGAGGTGTCGCTGGTCGCCATCCTGGACGCCGACAAGGAGGGCTTCCTGCGCTCGGCCGGCTCCCTCATCCAGACCTGCGGGCGCGCCGCCCGCAACGTGCGCGGGCTGGTGATCATGTACGCCGACGTCGTCACCGACTCGATGCGCAAGGCGATCGACGAGACGACCCGCCGCCGCGCCCGCCAGGAGGCGTTCAACCGCGAGAACGGCATCACCCCCGAGTCGATCGTCAAGGCGATCGACGACGTCATGGGGAGCGTGTACGAGGCCGACTACCTGAAGGTCCCGATCGAGGCCGAGGAGGGACGGGAGAAGGGGAGGACCCCCGCCGAGATCGAGCAGGAGGTGGCCGGGCTGACGAAGGAGATGCACGCTGCCGCCGAGGCGATGCGGTTCGAGGAGGCGGCGGCACTGCGGGACCGGATCCGCTACCTCAAGAAGATGCTCGTCCTCGCGACCGCGTGACGGTTCGCTCCATTCTGCCGTGCTAGCATCGATTCCCATGCGCCCTCTGGTCGTCGGCCTCCTCCTCTGCCTGATCGTGCAGGCGGGAAGCGGACCGGCCATGGCCGCCGCCTCGGGGACTGGCGCGCCGGACGCGAAGGCCAAGCCGCCGGCCGCCGGGACTTCGTCTCAGGCCGAGGGAGCCAAGCCGCCGGGCAAGCCGGCTCCGACGCCGGCGGAGTCGATAGCACGGCTGGCCGGCGTGGACGGGGCGGCCCGGTTCGACGCGATCCTGGCGCTGGTCGGATCGCGGGACCCCGAGACGGACCGGCTGTTGCGGGCGGCTCCGGACACCCCGCCGTTCCGCGAGTCGGCCGTGGCGCGCGCGGCGCTCGAGTTCGTCCGGATGAAGCGGCGGAAAGCCGGCCCCGGCGCCGCGCGGAAGACGACGCCTGTGGGGACGAACGTCATCCTCGTCTCCCTCGACGCCGTGCGCGCCGATCACCTGGGCTGCTACGGATATCACCGCAGGACGTCGCCCGCCATCGACGCGCTGGCGGCGCAGGGCGCCGTGTTCGATCGGGCGGTGAGCCCCTCGTCCTGGACTCTCCCGGTCCACATGTCGATCTTCACTTCGCTGTATCCGTCGTTCCACGGCGTCGACCGGTCGGGGATCCGCTGGAACGTCAGCCTCCCCGCCACCGAGAAGACCATGGCCGAGTACCTGAGGGAGTCGGGCTACACGAGCGCGACCCTGATGGGGAGTCCTTTCCTCGTCGCGAAGTGGGGGTTCGGCAGGGGCTTCGATCTCTACCGCCAGTACCCCACGGACGCCAGGGCCCAGTCGGACAGGGCCGCCCTGTGGCTGCAATGGCACGCCCACCAGGTGGATCGCGGGCTGACCCGGTCGAGCTTCTTCCTGTTCCTGCACTTCATGGATGCCCACGTTCCGTATCACGTTCCCGCCGAGCTCCGGAAGAAGTTCCCGGTCGAAGCGTCCTCGGGCGACGGGAAGGCTCCCGGGATCAGCCCGTGCGTGCCGCACCGCAGTCCCCGTTTCTCCGCGGAGCTGGACGACGCGCGGGCCCAGTACGACGCGGAGATCAACTACATCGACACCCACCTGGGCCGGCTCCTCAAGGC
>DASRJX010000248.1:0-17783 GCA_035649235.1 Candidatus Cryosericum sp. | reverse complement strand
CTCTGGGCGACCGGCCCCCCGGCGACGCAGCCCCCCGACGGGACGCCGCGCGAGCGGGTCCTCCCGACAGGCGAGATGCACCTCGTCTTCCGACTCTCGGAGCACCCGCTCCGGCTCTACGACGCCGCCGCGGGGCCTTCGGGACGCACGCTCGGGCATGCCATCGTCGGAGGCGTGAGGGCCACGTTCTACGTGAAGGACGTCTCGGAGCCGGTGCGGTCGGTCGGGGCCCAACTCCACCCGGGCGCTTCCGCGATTCTGTTCGGAGCGCCCGCGGACGAGCTGGCCGGGCGGCACACGCCGCTCGAGGACCTCTGGGGCCCCTTCGCGGCAGAGGCACGCGGGCGGCTCCTCGAAGCCCAGGACCCCGCGCGGCAGATGGACATCCTGGAGGCGATTCTGGCGGCGCGTCTCCCCCGGGTACGGGCGCTCCATCCGGCCGTGGCGCACGCCCTCGAACGGCTGGACGCGGAGGCGAGCGTCGGCGACATCGTCCGGGAGGGAGGCTGGAGCCACCGGTGGTTCATCGAGATCTTCCGGCGGGCGATGGGGCTGAGCCCGAAGGTCTACGCACGGCTGCGGCGGTTCTCTGGCGCTGTCCGGCGGGCCGCCGGGGACCCAGACGCCGCATGGGCGGACCTGGCGCTCGATGCGGGCTACAGCGATCAGCCGCACTTCATCCGGGAGTTCCGGGAGTTCGCCGGCATCACGCCGGGCGAGTACCGGGCGCTCGCACCAGCCCAGGCCCACCACGTCCCGATCCGGCACGGCCGCCGCTGACGGATCGCAACGGGTCAATTCCGTGCAAGACGGCGGGTGCGGCCGGCCGTAGACTCCCCGCATCGTGGACTCGCGAAAGGAGCGACCGATGACGATCAAGGAGATGTTCCCGTACCTGCATGTCAGGAACGCCGCGCAGGCGATCGATTTCTACACGACCGCCTTCGGCGCCAAGGAAAGATTCCGCCTCACGGAGCCCGGCGGCCGCATCGGCCACGCCGAGCTGGACTTCGGCGGCATGACTTTGATGCTGGCGGACGAGTACCCAGAGTTCGGCATCCAGGGTCCGCAGTCGATCGGTGGCACGTCGGTCTCCGTCCACCTGCACGTCGACGACGCCGACGCGGCGATCCGCCGCGCCGCGAAGGCCGGGGCCGTGGTCGAGAGGGAGCCGCAGGATGAGTTCTACGGCGAGCGCGGGGGCGTCGTCCGCGATCCGTTCGGCCACCGCTGGAACATCGGCCACAACATCGAGCAGGTCTCCCCGGAGGAGATGCAGCGTCGCTACACGGAGCTCATGAAGGGTCGGTGATCGGCTCCCGGAGAAGGGTCGGCATGTCCAGGAGATCGATCACCCTCGATCGGGCGATCGGGCTGCTCCGCGCGCATTACGGACAGCCGGAGGCGCTGCCGACCTCCGATCCCTTCGAGCTGGTCCTGCTGGAAAACGTGGCGTACCTCGCGTCGCCCGGGCGCCGGCGGACGGCCTTCGAGGCGCTGAAGCGGACGGTCGGAACGAGCCCGACCGCCATCCTGCAGGCCGATGCGCACGCTCTCGAGAGGATCACGGGGCACGGCATCCTCAAGGCGAAGTTCGCGTCCAAGCTCAAGGAGTGCGCGCGCCTAGTCCTGGAGCGGTTCGACGGCGACCTCCGGGCGGCCATCCGGGGGCCGCACGCGGCGGCGAAACGGGCGCTGCGATGCTTCCCGGGAATCGGGGAGCCGGGCGCCGAGAAGATCCTCCTGTTCAGCGGCCAGCATGCCCTCCTGGCGCCGGAGTCGAACGGCCTCCGCGTGCTCGTCAGGCTTGGCCTCGTCCGCGAGGAGTCGTCCTACTCACGCACCTACGCGGCGAGTCGCCGGGCCGCGGAGGCCCTGTCCCGGGAGCCGCACGCTCTCCAGGAGGCCCATCTCCTCCTGCGCGAGCACGGACAGACGTTGTGCCGTCGCAGCGCGCCGCGCTGCGATGCCTGCCCCCTGGAGGCCGGGTGCGCCTACGCCCGGAACGGCTGACCGCCTGGAAATCTAGCGTGGACCGCCGTGGCGTTCGATCTCGTGCTGCTCCGGGCCGCTCTCAGCGGACGTGCCCGGCGCTCTTCAGCCAGGCCACCAGGCGCCGGAGCCCTTCCTCGAGCGGCGTGATCGAGTAGCCCAGCTCGCGCGCCGCACGAGCGCTGTCGTAGGTCCAGGACCTCCTGTAGATCCGGACCACCTCGTGGGTCAGAAGCGACGGCGGGCGGCCGAACAGCTCCGCCAGCAGGAACTCGCCGTAGCCTGCGGCGAACGCGACACCCAGCGGGATGTTCCATCGGGGCGGCTTCCTGCCGGTCGCCCTCTGGAGAGCCTGGTAGAACTCCTGGCCGGATCGGTTGTCGCCGCCGAGGATGTAGCGGCGCGAGGGCGGATCGCGTTCGATGACCTGGATGAAGCCCTGCACGACGTCCTGGACGAACGCGTAGGACCAGGCCTTGATCGCCATGCCGAACGGCATGGTGCCGTTGAGGAAGGGGATGATGTTCCGGGCGACGAGGTTGCCGTCGGTCAGGTTCCCCGGACCGTAGATGACGCCGGGATAGATCACGTAGAGGGGTAGCCCCTCCCCGATGAGGCGACGCGCCGCCTGGTCCGCGAGGAGCTTGGTGCGCTCGTAATCGTTGTGGACTTCGGTCGTGCGGCGCGCGTCGTCCTCCCGCAGCGGCGCGCCGTTGCTCGGGCCGAGGGCGATGAAGGAGGAGGCGTAGACGAGCTTCCCGACGCCGGCGCCGACCGCGGCCCTCAGAAGGGTCTCCGTCCCCGCCACGTTGACCCGATCGAATTCGCTCCGATCGCGTGACCACATCTTGACGAGCGCCGCGGTGTGGACGAGGGAGTCCTGCCCCCCGAGTGCCGCGCGGTACGAGTCCGGGCTCTCGACAGCTCCCTCGACGCAACGGACGCCGGGAGCGAGCGGGGCGGCGCGCGGCCGGGAGCGGACCAGGGCGGTCATCTCGTGCCCGCGGGCGCGCAGCGCCTCGAGCAGCTCGTGGCCCAGGAACCCCGTAGCACCGGTGATGAAGATCCGCACGGCCGGATCCTACCCGAGCCAGCGGCCGGAGGGGTGCCGGCCTCGCAGCGCGATGGACAACCGTCGACCCGGGAGGTTACGATGCGCGCCCACGGGGATACCACCATGATCGAACGAGGCGTCATCGGCGCCCTCGCGGCGCTCGTTGCGTGGCCTCTGGCCACCACCGCCGCGCCCGTCCCGACCCAGGATCGTCATGCCTGGCTCGAGGAGTACCGGAGCTTCCTGGCGGTGCCGAACGTGGCCGCCGAGCGCGACGGGCTGGCGCGCACGGCCGCGCACGTCGTCACGATGCTCGAGAAGCGCGGGTTCCCGGCGCGCCTGCTCGAGGCCACGACGCCCGGTGCGCCGCCCGCCGTGTACGGCGAATGGATCGTTCCGGGTGCTACGCGCACGGTCGTGTTCTACGCGCACTACGACGGCCAGCCGGTCGATCCCGCGGCGTGGACCGATCCTCCCTTCGAGCCAATGATGCGGACGGGCTCCCTCCTTGCGGGAGCCCCGAAACGCCCGTTCCCACGGCCCAGCGAGGCGATCGATCCCGAGTGGCGTCTGTACGCGCGCTCGGCGTCGGACGACAAGCTGGGGGTGTTCGCGATCATCGCGGCCGCCGGCGCCTTGCGCCGCGCCGGCGAGCGGCCCGCGGCCAGCCTCAAGTTCTTCTTCGAGGGTGAGGAGGAGGCCGGCTCGCCCCACCTGAAGGAGATCCTGGCCCGCCACAAGGAGACGCTGCGCGGTGCGCTGTGGCTCGTGGTCGACGGTCCGGTGCATCCGAGCGGCCGGAAGCAGGTGGTGTTCGGCGTCCGGGGGGACGTCAACGTGGACCTCACCCTCTACGGTCCGGCGCGCCCGCTGCACAGCGGCCACTACGGCAACTGGGCGCCCAACCCCGCCATGCGCCTGGCGCAGCTGCTCGCCACGATGAAGGACTCCGACGGGCGCGTCACGATCGACGGTTTCTACGACGACGTCATCCCCCTGACCAGGACCGAGCGCGACGCCATCGCGGCGATCGGCGACGACGACGCGTCGCTGCGGAAGGAGCTGGGCCTGGCGCGCTCCGACAACGGCGGGCGGCCGCTGCTCGAGCTGATCGCCGAGCCGTCGCTCAACGTCAACGGCATCCGCAGCGGCGACGTCGGGGCGCTGGCGCGCAACGCCATCCCCACCACCGCCCAGGCGACGCTCGATCTGCGGGTCGTCAAGGGGGTGAGCCACCTGCGTCAGATCGATCGCCTGAAGCGCCACATCGAGAAGCAGGGGTACCTGGTCCTCGACCGCGCCCCGACGGACGAGGAGCGTGCAAACCGCCCGCTGATCGCGACCCTGGTGTCGAAGCCGGGTGGCTACGACGCCTCCCGCACGCCGATGGACACGCCTCTGGCCGCGGCGGTCTTGAAGGCGGTGCAGTCGACGACGGAGCGCCCGGTGGTCGCGCTCCCCTCGGCGGGCGGCAGCCTGCCGCTGGTCGCGATCGAGGAGGTCCTGGGCGCTCCCACGATCACGGTGCCGCTCGCGAACCACGACAACAATCAGCACGCCGAGGACGAGAACCTGCGCCTCGGCAACCTGTGGGACGGCATCGACACGGTGCGAGCGCTCATGTTGCTCGTGCGCTGAGGGGGCACACATGGACAAGCCTCTGAGGGGCCGGGCTCAGGCGGGACGCAGCAGGGCGCGCGCCGCAGCCGCCGACTCGCGGAGCCGCGCACGGCAGTCGTCGGTCCCATCCCCCCGCACGATGAGGGTACAGACCGGCTGCCCCGGAGTGAAGCTCTCTCCCGCGCGCGGCCGGTCGCGCGCGGCGAGGGCCTCGAGCGCCGCAGGGTCGGGTGCGGTGCAAGCGCGCGTGGCGTACAGGATGCCCTTCGCCAGGAAGCGGCCCGTGCCGGCGACGGCGTCCGTCTCCCGCGGGAGGGATCGGAGGCCGAGGCCCTCGCCCTCATCCTGAAGGGACCTCAGGTGCAAGTCGAAGAGGTTGCGCCCGAGCCGCTCTTCGATCAGCTCCATCGAGGCGGTCCATCGGGGGTTCACCTCGATGAGGTGCGGGACACCATCCTGCACGACGTAGTCGAGCCCGTTCAGGCCGCGCAGGCCGAAGCGTTCCGTGATCCGCTGCGCCGCCAGGCCGACCTGGCCCAGCGCCTCATCCGAGAGGAAGGCGCCCGCGGGGCCCGCGATGCTGCCGGCGTAGCGGAATCCTGAGGCGCCGAGGGCCTCCCAGCCGGCCAGCTGCTCGGTGACCCCCAGGAGGACCGCTCTCCCATTGCAAGCGAGGAAGGCGGCGGAGCCGATCGGCCCCCGCAGGCGCTTCTGAAGAAAGCGGCCCGGCGGGACGGGCTCTCCCGGAACCGGCGTCTGAATTCCGGAGCCGCCGGCCGAGCACACCTTCTTGACCAGGTACTCCGCGCCGTCGCGGGGCGGCCCGTCGAAGCGCACGGCGGCATGCGGGATCCCTTGCGCCACGAGGACCGCGAACAGCCGGTGGGGATCGCGGACGGATCGCAGCGCCTGCGGCTCGTTGCCGAGGAGGCTGCCGATCACCCCGCCTGCGGCTCTGCGGCGCGCCAGGAGACGCAGGAGCCCCGGGCGGTTCTCGAGCCCACCGGTGTAGGCCAGCGCCGACCACCTCTCCTTGAGCGCCGCCCGCCCGAGCGAGGACGTCGTCCGCGGCAGGCCGAGGTCGCGGCTGACCGACAGGACGCTCACGTCCGGCCAGGAGGGTTGGCGCGACCGGACGCGATCGGCCGCGAGATCGGTGTCGCCAAAGTAATCGATCACGAGGAGACCGCCAGGGAAGCGCCGCCTCGCCTCGACGCTCAGCACGGCGGACGCGGCCAGCGCCCGGGCGCTGGCGCCCAGGAGGAGGAGCCGGCCGGCCGCGCCGGAGCCGGACGGCGCGCGAGGGGCGGTGGGAAGGTGGCCCTGCGGGTCGCGCATCAGCTCCTGGCGGCCAGGATCTCGGCGGCGCGGCGGCGCGCGGCGGCGCTGTCGATGATCGGCGCCCTCTCCGCAGTCAGGAGATCCTTGAGCAGCGACGCCTCCACCTTGATCTTCAGCTCCCCGACCGAAAGGGCGCCGAGGGCGAAGAGTCCCGGCGCCATCTCGGTCCCCGCGTCCTGCGCCTTGAGGCCCTCGATGCCGGAGGGGGGAACGGCGTTCACGTCCGCCAGGACCTTGGGACCGCGCAGGGTCGCTAATCCGCCGGCGGAGAGCAGCTGCACGCCCGGCGGTCCAGTGGCCAGGACCAGATCGGCCGCCTGCGCCAGCGGCAGGATGGCGCTCTCCGCGGCCGCGGCGCGCGGCGTCACCTCGACCTGGAAGAGGTCCCGGAGGTCGCCCGCCGCCCCCTCCGCCCCCTCCAGGCGGCGCGAGGTCAGCACCACCCGGGCGCCGTCCGCGGCCGCCATCGCCGCCGCTGCGCGCCCGACGCCACCGGTGCCGGCCAGGACCAGGACGCTCCGGCCTTGCAGGCCTCCGATCCCCCGGTCGCGCAGGAGCGCGGCCGCTTTCGCCAAGAGCGCCGCAGCGGTCGTGTAGCCGCCTTTCGGATCGAGCATGACGCCGAGGCGGAACGGATCGAAGAGCGCGGAGCGCGCCTCCCCGAGCATCGCCTCCGCCTGACGCAGGTCGGAGGAGGTGATGAACAGGGAGGAGAAGCGCGCCCCTTTCGGCCCGCGCGAGAACATGATGTCCTGCGTGAGGCCTCTGACCTGCCCCGCGGTGACCCCGGAGTACGGGATCACGGCGTCGAAGCCGGCGTCGTACGCCATGTTGACGTCGAACGGGCTGACGTGCGCGTCCGACGACAGCATGTAGAGAAGATGCTTCCTGTCCATGCGCGGAGGCGACCGGGCCCGACGACCCGGCGGCTCAGGCGAACGGGTGCTTCGCCTTGTCTTTGCGCTCCGTGACCACCTTGACGCTCGGCTCGCCCTTCATGGCGCGGGCGATCGCCTCCTTGGTGGCGCGGTAGTTGTAGTCGAAGATCTTCTTGTTGTCCTTCGCCTCCCAGTGGATGAAGACGCCGACGATGCAGACCAGGTTCTCCGCGTCGGCCTGCGGTATGATGTTGTCCGCGACCGAATCGGCGACCGCCTTGGCCACGGCCATCTGCGCCGGTCCGAACATCTGCACGGCCTGGGTGGCCCCCTTGATCGTGACCTTGTTCATCATGATCGTCGCCGGCTTCGGGATCAGGTTCGGCTCCAGCACCGCGAGGAGCGCCGTGTGACCCGCGTTCTGGTTCACCAGGGCGTTGGCGAACGCCGTCCCGACCGGACCGTTCTTCGGACCGATCAAGAGATCGATGTGGGCGACCTCGTTCCCTTCCCCGACGAGCGACTCACCGACCAGGATTTCCTTCATGGGCATCTCTCCTCCGCGAGGGCGCGCGGTCCGCGCGCGGCGTTTCAGACGGTGGTGCCGGGACCCGACTTCAGGATGCGAGGGATGATCTAACATGCCGCCGCGCGGCGGGTCAATTGCGTCGCCGCCGGCGTTGCCCCGGGGGGTGCCGTCGTGGCCGCGGCACCCGCTCCACTACGAGCGTCCGCTCCTCCTGGCGAGCGTCGCCTGTGTGGAGGAGGCCGCGCTGGCGCTCCGGTTCCCGATCGGCATCATCGACCTCAAGGATCCTCGCGACGGCGCCCTCGGCGCGTGCCGTCCCGAGGTCTGGCGCACGACCGCCGCCCTGCGCGACCGCGTCGCCCCTCAGACGCTGCTGAGCGCCGCCCTGGGAGAGATCCGCGTGCCGGGGGACGCGAGGCGGATGGCGTCGCGCGCCACCCTCGCGGCCCGCCTCGGATTCGACTTCGTCAAGGTCGGGTTGGCCTGCGCCGCGGCCACGGCCGAGGCCGCCCTCGTGGCCGTCGTGGCGGCGAGTCGCTCGGCGGCAGCCGAGGCGCTTCGAGCGAGGGTCATCGCTGTCTCGTGCGTCGATGCCGCGGTTCAAGGAGTGCTGCGGCCGATGGATCTGCCCCTCGTGGCGTCCCTCGGCGGCGCCGACGGCTGCCTTCTGGACACGGCGACGAAGGACGGGCGGAGCCTGACCGACCATCTCAGTCTCGAGGAGGCGGCGCGCTTCGCCGGCGAGTGTCGCGGCCGGGGGATGATCGTCGCCCTGGCCGGATCACTGGGCATCGGCCACCTCCCCCGTCTCGTTCCTCTGCGCCCCGACGTCATCGGGGCGCGCGGCGCGCTCTGCCGTGAGGGCCGCGAAGGACGCCTCGATCGCGGGCGGCTCATCCTGTTCCACGACGCGCTGCGCGTCGCCCGGCGGTCGATCGCCTCCGCCGCGAGCCGGGACCGGCAAGCCGCGGCCGCGCCGGGTCCGGACGGCGCGCCGGTGCAGCGGCCAACCTCTCGATAGCCTCCGCTCTCCTGCCATTCAGCACCCAGACTTCGAGGCCGCGCGGCAGGAGCCCGGGGAAAAGAGGATCGACGACCCCACGCCGCGCCAGCCGCCTGGCCTCCTCGGGCGTCCTGAGGCGGCCGTCGGGCCGCGTCGTGCTCTTGAGGAGCGCCAGGCGCGGAACGCGCGTGCGCTTCGCCACGTAGGCGGCGATCGAGTCGGAGGTAAGGCGGAAGGACTTCTCCAGCCGCCGCTCGCGCCCCAGGAGGGCCGACGCCAGCAGGATCGGCGCCCGTCCGGCGGCCGCCAGGCGGCGGGCCGCCTCGAGCGTCGTGACCGGGCGCGCGCCGGGGCAGAACCGCGCCAGCGCCAGGCCGTACTGGTCCATGGCCAGGAGCGCCATCCGGTGCGCGCGCGCCTCCTCCAGGCCGAGCCGGTCCATCTCGGCCCGGACGAGATCGGCGAAGACGCCCCCTCCGGGCAGGACCACGAGCCTCACGCGGCGGGCGAGGTCCGCCACCCGGCGCATGAGCGGCGCCAGCCGGCGAGGCCGGCGGCCGAGGCTGCCGCCCACCTTGAGCACCAGATCGAAGCCGGGCCCTTTCACGTCCGGCGCTCCGGTATCAGATCGCGGGCTCCGCGCGCCTCCGCCAGCCGGAGGGCCAGGGCGGCTGCCGGCGCCATGGCGTCCCAGCCGTCGCCAAGCGAGGGCAGGAGATCGGACAGGCGGGACGGCTGCAGCCCCGTGCGCCGGGCGGCCGCCTCGGCCAGGAAGTAGCCCGACCCAGCGACGATGGCGCGGGTCGCGCGACACGGGCGGAGCGACAGCACCTGCCGGATCCCACCGGCGATCTCCTCCGTCTGCTGATCCTCGAGGAATGCCGCCATGGCGAGGAGCCGATCGGCGCCGAGGTCGCCTGGCTCGGCGCAGACCAGGCGGGCGAGCCGCGCCGCGCTCTCCTCCCGGCCGCGACCGCGGCCATCGGGGGTCGGCACGGTGTACTGCTCCGCTCCGATCCGACCGAGGAGGAGGTAGGCATCCCCCATGATGGTGAACGCCTCGGGCGCCACGCGACAGGCCTTCTCCCCCAGAGGCACCCGGTCGGCGACAGCGCAGGGCGGAGTCCTCAGGAAGCCGGTGTAGATCAGCTCGCCCGAGAGGAGCCGCCCCAGGTCGGTGCGTCCCGCAGCATCGGCGCCGCCGTCCCGGAGCGGGATGATGTCGGTCGTGGTGCTGCCGACGTCGATGAGGAGCGCCGCGCTGCCCTCCATGGCCGGCTCCAGGCGGGCGGCCAGTCGCGCCGCGAGCCATGCCGAGGCCGACCAGTTCGCCGCCGCGACCCGCTGCGGGGCCTCGCCCGCCTCGGCCATCGGCAGGAGGTCCCCGTCCGAGCCGAGGACCAGAATCGGGTCCCGGTCCACGCCCGGCACCCCGAGCGCCCGGGCGCTGGAGGCGAGAATGCTCCGCACGCCGGTGCGCCGGTCTGGAAAGATGTCCGACAGCTCCGCCGTCATGGTGACGGCGTGCCGCGGCGCCGCGTCCTGCGGCCCCGGGGCGCAGCCTGCGTCCCGGAGCACCTCGCCGAGCAGCGCCCTGAGCCTGGCCTCGAGCCGTTCGGGGGCCCGCCAGATCTCGAACGCCTCCTGCCGACAGACGAGGCGCGGCGGGACGCCTCCCCCGCTCCGCAGGCAGGCGACCTTCAGGTGGACGCCGCCGATGTCCCAGCCGAGGTCGATCGGCATCAGGGCGTCGCGACGCGCCGCGCGCGCACGGCCACCGAGCCGTCGGGCCTGAAGGAGCATCGTCCCTCGACCTCGAGAAGCCGCGGCAGGCGCCGCCCTAGGGCGGCGTCGAGCATCAACCCCGCGAGGTTGAAGCGCGCCACTCGGCGCAGCCCGAGGTAGGCCGTGGTGAGGCGCGGATTGACCTCGACGACGCGCGGCCCGTCCGGCGCCAGGACGAGATCGACCCCGACGTAGCCGCAGAGGTCGCCGGCGCAATGTCCGAGCGCTCTCACGGCCCTGGCCGCCAGCCGCACCGCCTCGCCGGCCGCCGGGTGGCTCCAGGGAGTCTCCCCCCCTGCGTAGCGCAGGGGTCCTCCTTTTCCGCGCACGGACTGGCGATTGAGCCCGAGACAGAGCATCTGCGGAGTCCCGGAGCCGTTGCGGCCGCGCGACACGAGAAACGAGACGCTCGCCGGTTCGCCGGCCACATACTCCTCGACCAGGAGGTCACGCCGCCGGCTGACGCGATCGATCCGCCGGAGAGCGCCCGCGACCCCTTGCGGCGCGCGCACGATGCTGACCCCCTCGCAGCCGCATCCGTCGCGCGGCTTGACGACATAGGGGGTCTGAAAACGAAGGAGCCTGGCTGCGGCCCCGCTGCGCCGCACGACGGCGCCCCCGGGAACGGCGATCCCCCGCTCCATCAGCCGCCGCGCCGTCGCGCGCTTGTCCGCCGCGAGCCTCACGGCGATGGGCCCCGGCCCGAGAAGCAGCCGGCGCCGGCCCGCGATCCGCACCAGCCGCTCGAGGACGCCGCCCTCCTCGGGTGCGACCACCAGGGAGGCGTCGCAGCGGCGCAGGGTCTTCACGAATCCGGCTTCGCCGTCGTGGAAGCCGGCCACGACCTCCGTCGTCACGCCCGGCAGCGCCGCCAGGTCGGCCGCGACCGCGCGCAGGAGAGCGCCTCCCGCGGACAGGAGCGCCGGCGGCGCTGCGCCCGCCGGCAGGGCGCTGAAATGCTCCAGAAGCGCGACTCTCACGGCCCGGGAGGCTCCGCGACCCTCCTCACTCGACCTCCGCCGCCACCGCGGGGAGGAGAATCCTCGGCCGCGCCTCCCGCCCCTGGCGCGCCAGCATCTGCAGCCGGCCGCCGTTCTGCGCCACGACACCGTGCGCCATGAGCAGGCCCAGGCCGGCCCTGTCCAGATCCTCGCTCCCGGTTCCGCCCGGCTCGAGAAGCCGGCCCCCCTCTCCCGCGACCACCTCCCCCAGGGGATCCCCGATCGACACGGCGGCGTAGCGGCCGCCGGGCTCGCCGTCCACCTCCACGCCTCCCGTGGCGACAATCAGGTCGGCCCCGGGCGGCAGCGCCTCGCTCACGTTCTCGACCAGCGTCCTGAGCGCGCGGCTGATCTGGGCGGGGTCGGCCTTGACGCGCGCCAGCCCTGGATCGAGCCGCAGCCGCAGGCGGACGGCGCCACCCAGGCGCTCCTGCCATTCCGGGCCGAGCCTCGCGATGAGCTCGTTGAGGTCGACGAACTGGGGAGCGGGACTGTTGTTTCGGCTCGCGCTCAGGAGCTCGCGCGTCAGCGCGGCGGCGCGCCGGGCGCCCTCGAGGCCGCGCTGCAGGACGGCCCGGGTGGGATCGTCCGGTGCCGTGCGGGTTTCCAGGATGTGGACCTCCTCCTGCAGGAGCGCGAGCAGGTGATTCAGCTCGTGCGCCAGTCCTCCGGCCAGCGTGCCGATCGCCTCCGACCTGCGGCGGTCGAGATCGCGCCGCACCTGACGGATCTGCAGCTCGCGCATCACCAGGCGGGCCAGCATCTTGAGCGCGCCCTGCTGCCAGTCCTGCAGCTCGCGCGGGACGTGGTCGAGGACGCACAGCGTCCCGATGGCCTGGCCGTCGGCCGTGACGAGCGGCACGCCAGCGTAGAAGCACGCCGGGAGGTCTTTCGCCGCCGCAGCCCGCTCGCGCAGCAGCGGGTCGGCTTGCGCGTCGCGGATCAGGAGCAGGCCTTCCTGCTCGATGGCCAGAGGGCAGAATCCGGCGCTTCGCGGCCACTCCCTGGCGCCGAGACCGACACGCGCCTTGAACCACAGGCGATCGCGATCCACGAACGTGATGAGGGCGACGGGGGCGCCGCAGACCTCCGCCGCGAGGTACGCGAGGTCGTCGAAATCGGCCTCGGGGGGCGTGTCGAGGATGGCCTGATCGTGGAGCGCCTGGAGTCTCGCCGCCTCGCGGTCGTCCACGGATGCCTGCATGCGCCCCCTCGCGCCGGCGCCCGCCTGTTTCCTGGCCGTGGCGCCGGCGGCCGCCGGCCGGAAGGACGCTTACAGTAGGCTGGACGCCGACGGCCCGTCAACCTGCGCCAGGTCCGCGACGTAGAATCCAGACGTGCAGATCCTCCCCGTGATCGATCTGATGCGCGGACAGGCGGTGCGCGGCCGCTCCGGCGATCGGGCCTCTTACCGGCCGGTCCTCAGCCGGCTGAGAGGCGGAGAGCCGGAGGATCTGTCGGATCCGGTGTCTCTCCTGCGCGCCTGCCGGGAGACCTGGGGTGCTGTACGCGCCTACGTCGCCGACCTCGATCGGATCGCGGGGTCCGGGGACAACGGTCCGTCGATCGAACGGCTCTTTGAGAACGCCGGGTACGAGCTGTTTCTCGACCAGGGCACGCTCGCGGTCGGGATGCCGGCCGTTGCCGCGCGTCCCGGCATCGTTCCGATCGTGGCGACGGAGACCCTGCGGTCGCTGTCCGACCTGGCGGTCCCGGCTCCGCGGCCGCCGGGCGGCGCCCTCTTCGGCCTCGATCTCGGCCCGGGCGGCGTCGTGACGCGATCGCCGGAGATCGCCGCGCTCGCGCCCGCCCACCTCCTGCGCCACGCAGCGGAGGCAGGTTTCAGTGGCGCCATCGTGCTCTTTCTGGGCCAGGTCGGGACCGGGGCGGGGCTGCCGCGCGACCGGTTGAGATCCCTGCGCGAAGCCGTTCCCGATCTCGATCTCTGGGTCGGCGGAGGGATCGCCCGGCCGGACGATCTGGATCTCCTCTCCTCTCTGGGATACACCGGGGCTCTCGTCGCCGCGGCACTCCACGAAGGCTGGATTCGGCCGGCGGACCTCAGGCGGCGCGGGTTCTGACGCTCGACGATCCTCAGCAAATCGAGGAGCGAGTACGGCAAGGGGTCACACGTCCTCGGCCATCGGCTCCGGCAGGCGGGGCGGCACCCGGATCGACTGGAACTTCCGGACCAGCACCTTGCCGGGCGGCATGCCCTTCCTTTTGTGCACGTGCTTGCGCTGCGTGTAGTGCACCTCGACCTTCCCCTCCCCCCGGGCTCCGCTGTAATGGGCGGCGATTCCGGCGGCCGCCCGCAGGGTCCGCTCGGGCAGCGACCGGACCCTCCCGGGGTTCCGGACCACCACGTGGGCTCCGGGGGACCCGGCGGCATGCAGCCAGAAATCCTCGGGAGAGGCGACCTTGAATGTGAGCGTGTCGTTCTCGGCCCCACTCCGCCCGACCAGGATGACGAAGCCATCCGCCGTGGTGTGGCGCCGCACGCGCGTGGGGGCCTCCCGCGGCGGCGGTACCGCTCTCCTGCGGGATGCGGGATGCACCACTCCGAGGCGGTCCAGGCCTTCGCGCAGGCGGGCCAGATCCTCGCTCGTCTGCACCTGTCGCGCCTGCGCCTCGAGCGCCGTCCAGTCCTTCAGGCGGGAACGCGTCGCCGCGAGACGCGCCTCGATCGTGGCAAGTGCTCGCTTGCCCTTCTTGTAGCGCGCGAACAAGGCCTGGGCGTTCTCCGCCAGGGACAGGGCCGGGTCGATGGGGATGATCAGGGGTGGCCCGTCGGACCTCTGCGGGTCAGGCACGCGGGCGGTCGTCCCGCTCCGATCGGCGCGGGGCAGCGCGGCCAGCAGCGCCTCGCCCCAGATGCGGAAGCGGGAGGAGTCGCGGGCCTGCTCGAGGTCGGCGACCAGGCGGCTCTCGAGGTGGCTGAGGCGCCCGACCTCCCGGCGCACGAGCGACAGGTGGTGCTCGCGCCGATCCTGAAAGTCCCGCAGCCGCTCGATGAGGCCGAAGGCGACCTGGGCCGCCTCCGAAGGGCTCGCAAGGAGCATGACGTGCCCTTCCGCCTCCGGGCCGGCGCCGGCTGGTTCGCCCGGCGGCGGGCCAGCCTCCACCCGGATCTCGTCGCTCCTGACGACGTCTCCCTCGCGGTAGGCCTCCAGCGGCCGCCGGGACCAGACGACGCCGATCGTGGCCGAAGGCGCGGATGTCGCGGCCTCATCCCTCTCCACCGGCGCGATGTAGGGAGGCGGGGAAGGCTCGAAGCGACGGCCGGCGACCGGCGCCTGACCTGCCCTCCCGAAGGTGCGCGCGGAGCCGAGAACCGTCCCGGCGGAGTCGAAAAGCATGGCGTTGGCGGAGCGGCCGAAGAGTTCCACCACCAGGCTCCTCCGGGCTGCGTCCGGAGGCCGGCCATCGAGTCGGTAAACCATCTCGACGACGCGGTCCCCGGCCGCTTTTTCTGCGGATTCCAGCACGGCGCCTCCCAGGTGCTCGTCGAGTAGCGCCGCGAAGGCATCCGGCGGGGCCTCGTGCGCGGGCCCCGGCCGCGGCATCAGGTGCAGGCGCGGCAGGTCCGGCCGCAGCGACAGCAAGAGGTTGTCGCGCGCCGCCGAGGCGAAGCGAATCAGGTACTTCCAGGAGCCGAGGCAGGCCACGCGCTGCACCGCCTGCTGCGTCAGGCGCGCCGCGATCTCGGACACCACGGCCTGCAGCAGCGACGGAGTCATCGGACCGGGCGCCCTCGCAGGCGACGGCGGTTCTCTCGGGAGTCTTTAGCGCTCGCGGGCCTGGCGGAATCCGCTGGCGACGGCCTTGTCGATCTTGGCCTCGACGTCCTCGGTCTTCATGCGCTCGACCTCGGCGATCTCGCTGACGATCAGGTAGCGGGCGCGATCGAGCATGCGTCGCTCACGGTAGGAGAGGTTCTTCTGCATCGACAGATGGGTCAGGCTCTTGAAGACGAGCGCGACCTCGGTGATGGACCCGGTGCGCATCTTGTCGGAGTTCTCCTGGAAGCGCCCCTTCCAGTCGTCGAAGACCCGGATCTTGGTGTCCTTCAGGACGTCGAAGACCTGATCGACCTCCTTGCGGGTCATGACCGGCCGCAGGCCGACGTTCGTCGTGTTGCCGCGGGGCACCATAACGGTGCTGTCGTTGCCGACGATCCGCAACCGGAGGAACTCCTCCAGCCGATCGCCGATGGCGCGTTCTTCGATCTGCTCGATGATTCCAAGTCCATGGTTGGGATAGACGACCTTGTCACCGACTTTGTATTGCAAGGAGAGCCTCCAATGGGCGCCGCAGGTCCAGGAGCGGCAGACCGGTCCAGACGCGCCTATTCTAGCAGGTTGGCGCGAATGAATCAATCGCGGCTACAATCATGATGACCAAGGAGTTCCTTCATGATCCGCGTCGGCGTGGCCGGCTGGGACTACCCGGACTGGGAGGGTCTCGTCTACCCCTCGCCGGCGCCGCGCAGGTTCGACAGGCTGGCCTTCCTCGCCTCGTACGTCGACGCGCTGGAATTGAACGTCACCTTCTACCGTCAGCCTGATGCCGCGGCGGCCCGCTCCTGGGTCAGGCGCGTGGCCGAGCGGCCGGAATTCCGCTTCACGGCCAAGCTCTACCGGTCTCTCACCCACCTCGAGCGGACGCCATCCGGCCCCGTGCACGTGCCGGATGCCACCAACCTCGATCCGGCCTTCCTGCGCGACGAGGCGGCGCGCTACAGGGAGGGCCTGGCGCCGCTGGAGGAAGCCAGCCGCCTCGGGGCCGTGCTGGCGCAGTTCCCGCAGCGTTTCCACGATCGCGACACCAGCCGCCGCCACCTCGAGCGTCTCGCCGAGACGCTCCGCGGCCTGCCGCTGGTCGCGGAACTCCGGCATCGGAGCTGGGACCACGAGGACGCGCTCAAATTCCTGCACGGCCTCGGGATCGGATTCTGCAACATCGACCAGCCCCCGATCGGCGCCGCCCTGCGTCCGACGGGCCACGTGACCTCGCGGATTGCCTACGTCCGGCTGCACGGACGCAATGCCGAGAACTGGTTCCGCGAGGGCGCGCCCGTGCACTCCCGCTACGACTACCTGTACACGACCGGCGAGCTGCGCCCCTGGGCGGAGCGGGCGGAGCGGTTGTCGGAGCGCGCCGAAGAGGTCTTCGTGATCGCCAACAACCACTACCGCGGCAAGGGGCCGGCCAACGCCCTGATGCTCAAGGCCATGCTGATCCGGGGCAAGGTCGCATCACCCACCGGGCTGGCACGCGCTTATCGCGAATTGGCGAGCGTGGCCAGGGCCGAGGAGACGGCGGGGCCCGATCAGGGGCGGCTGTTCGACTGACGGGGCGTCCGGGGACGCCTCTCAGTCGTCCGAGGCTTCGCTCACGATCTCGCGACCGGCCTCGTCGAAGGACACCTCGCGCTCCTCGTCGATCCGGCAGTTGCCGCACAGCGGGAGGCGGTCGAACTCGTGTCCGAGGTACCGCCGGCGGATCTCCGTCGCCACGGGCCCGTTCCAGACCGCATGGATGCTGCTGCCGACGATGTTCCCCAGGACCTGCTCGCGGCTGTAATCGACGCAGCACAGAACCAGATCCCCGTTGAACATGATGTAGGCCTGCTTGAAGAGCCGCGTGCAGGTCGTGTAATAGGACATCGCCTTGGTGCGGCTGAAGGTTTCGGCGTCCTTGATGTTGCCGCCCCGGTTCTCGAGGGTCGTGTACTTGGAGGCAACGCCGCGGGAGCGCCAGTACGCCACCGCCTTCCGGGCGTCGATCACCGCCGTATCGACCATCGTCATCCAGAGCTGTGGCCGGGTCGTTCCCCGCGACCGCTGGGTCTCGATGAAGTGGTTGACGTTGGCCATCGTGCGATCGAAGTCCATGTTGCCGCGCATCGTCTGCTCGTACGACTCCTTGTCGATCCCCTGGAAGGAGATGTAGATCTTGTGGATGCCGTCCCCCATCGCCAGGATGGAGTCGACCACGGGGGGCGTGAGGAAGTGCCCGTTGGTTGTGATGACCACCTTGCAGTCGGGGATCTTCTCGTTGATGTACCGCACCTTGTCGAACAGGTCCCGGTCCATGAGAGGCTCGTTCATGAGGTAGGGGCTGATGCGGCGGACCCCGTGCTCGCCGGCCTCGTCGATGATGCGGCGGAAGAGCTCCATCGGCATCTTCCCCTTCGGCTGCGTCCCGTAGGTCTCTCCGTAGGGGCAGAAGATGCAGTCGGCGTTGCAGCCGGTGAAGGTCTGGATCTGGATGGTACGGGGAAACTCCGGGATCGGCCTGCGGGTGACCCGGTTCCTGATCCAGGTCCAGGGACCATCCCCCGGCTGATCCATGAAGTACTTGTTGATCTTGATCTGACTCACCTCGAGCCTCCGAGCGACGCGTAGACCTCCGCGGTGCGCTCCACCATCCGATCGATCGTGAACTCGGCGACCCGCCGGCGCGCCTCGTCCGAGAGGCGCCGCCTCAGATCCCCGTCCCGCGACAGGGTCACAACGGCCTGGGCCAGCGCAGGCGCGTCACCGGGCGGTGTCAGGAGACCGTGCCTCGCATCTTG
>DASRJX010000247.1:0-2490 GCA_035649235.1 Candidatus Cryosericum sp. | reverse complement strand
CGGGGGGCTGGTGCGATCGCTGCCGCTCGAATGGGCGTTCGAGCCTCCTCTTTCGGCCACGCACGCGCTCGGCGTGCAGCTCCCGACGCTCCGCCGGCGCCTCGACGGCCTCCTGCCGGCGCGCCGCCGGTTCCTGCGCGAAAACGGCGGCCGGATCGTCGTCGTCGAGCCGAGGATCCGATTGGGCCGCAATGTCTTTCGCGGACGCGCCGGCCTGGAAGAGATCTTGCAATCGGGCCGGCAGGCGCTGGACGAGCGCACGATCGCCGTCCTGCGCCGCTGGCAGGAGGAGCCGCCGGCTCGCGCCGGGGAGACGGGACCGGCGGGACCGCTTCCCACGCGGCACGCCAGCGTGTAGCCTTGGGAAAGAGGGGAGGATCGCACCATGAAGATTCTGATCGCCTATGACGGCTCGCCGTCGGCCGATTTCGCCGTGGACGAAGTGGTGCGGCGCCCCTGGCCGCCCGGGACGGTCGTGCGCCTGGTCCACGTGCTCGAGGCGACGGCGCCGATGCCGCCCGAGATCGGGGTGGAGCTCTACGGGCCGGTGCTGGAGAAGATCCGCGTGTCGCAGCGCGAGGCGATGCAGCAGTCGCTGCAGCGCGCCGTCGAGCGGTTCAGGAGCCGGGACG
Organism: Candidatus Cryosericum sp.; assembly: GCA_035649235.1. GTDB lineage: Bacteria > Acidobacteriota > Polarisedimenticolia > Gp22-AA2 > Gp22-AA2 > DASRJX01. The sequence continues at coordinate 1,858 of DASRJX010000247.1, read as the reverse complement.
ACCTCCGGGTCGACAGCGAGATCCGGGACGGCGCGGTGAACCGGACGCTCCTCGAAGCGATCAAGGACTTCGGGGCCGACCTGGTCGTCGCCGGCTCGCACGGCGCCACGGCGCTCGAGCGCTTCTTCCTCGGCAGCGTCAGCCACGCGCTCGTGACCCACTCTCCATGCAGCGTGGAGATCATCAAGAAGCCGCACCCGTAGGGTCCGGATAGGGAAGCGACGGTTTCCTCGTCCGGCCCAGGGCGGTGTGGAGCGCCGCCGGCAGGCCGACGGCCAGGAGGCTCCGCTCCGGCCGCCCAGTCGGTCGCATGCAGCGGCTCGCCGACCGCTCCCGGCTCCTTGCAGCGGTCCAGGAAGGCGACGCCGCGGACCGTCTTCGGGAGCGCCGCCAGGAAACGGCGGACGGAGAAGGGCCGGAGCAGGCGGACCTTGATGAGCCCGACCCCATCGGGACAGGCGAGGTGGAACGGATTGGCGGCCTCGCGGGCCTGGAAGAACACGTCCAGGTCGTGCAAGGTGCGGAAGCCGTCGAAGAAGTGCAGGAACGGGATGCGCGTGGAGAGGGTGGCGGCGTGGGCGACGCAGGCCAGGTCGTGGGCCTCCTGGACCGAGGAGGAGGCCAGGAGCGCCCAGCCGGTCTGGCGTGCCGCCATGACGTCGTCTGCCGAGGCGGAGAGCGAAAAGAAGGGCCTATTAAAGAGGATGCTTCGTGGGCGCGCGCAATGTTTGCGCGGAACAGGTCAGCGGTGCTTCCACGACGGCGGCCGCTTTTCGAGGAACGCGTTCAGCCCCTCGGTCGCGTCCTCCGTGCGCATGAGCTCCTGGAGGTAGATGGCCTCGATGTCCTTGAGCGCCTCCTCGCACGTTCCGATGGGTCCACGGCGGATCGCCCGGCGGGCGAGCCGCAGTGCCGCCCCCGAGAGCTCCGTGCTGCGCGCTGCCCGCCGGGCGACGACCTCGTTGAGCCGCTCGTCGGGAACCGTCTCGCTCACCAGGCCCAGGCGTTGCGCCGCCTCGGCCGGAAGGACCTCGCCCCAGAGGATTGCCGTGGCGGCCGCACGGCGGCCGGAGAGGCGCGGCAGGAGCATCGCCGCCAGAGGCGGGAAGACACCCAGGGTGATCTCGGGCAGACCCAGGGTGGCGGTCGCCGCTGCCACCGCCAGATCGCAGCAGAGCACGACCTCGCAGCCGCCCCCGAGCGCCGGGCCGTGCACGCGGGCGATCGTCGGTCGCGGGAAGTCGAGCAGGGAGCGGCAGAACGCGTGGAAGGCGTGCAGCATGGTCGCGGCTGTCTCGACACGGTGCTCACCGATGTCGACCCCGGCACTGAACGCCTTGCCGGCGCCCTCGACGACCAGCACTCCGACATCGCTCGTGTTGGAGAGGAGGTGCACGGCCTCGTGCAGCGCCCGGCAGGAGGCGATCGTCAGGACGTTCAGGGGCGGCAGGTCGAGGGTCAACGTCGCCGCGCGCCCCGCGACCCTCAACCGGAAGCCGCTCCCGCTCTCCGCCTCCTTGTGGCTCATCGCCCGCCCTCCCGAGACCGGGCTCCCGGCCTGAGCACTCCTCGACCAACCGGCGTCCCGCCGACATCCCCCGTCATGCTGCGAGTCCGATGCCAGCGTTGCGGGCGATCATACCCTCATCGTCCGTCGCTGGGCGGCGCGGCTCTTGGCCAGGTTCCGGCCCCTCGCCTGACGCCGCGTCCTGCTTTTTTGTGTTTCCTGTGGCAATATGCTCCTGCCTCCGGGGGGGGGCTCACGAGGGTCCACCCTTGTCCCGTCACGACTCGTTCCGATACCTCGCCGGGAACGTGGCGTTCATCCTCTTGTATTACGCCGCCGGCAGGATCGGTC
>DASRJX010000246.1:0-2440 GCA_035649235.1 Candidatus Cryosericum sp. | reverse complement strand
TCCGTACCTGCTTTCCGGCCCGTCGGCCGATGCCAGGCCAGCGGCTGTCGCTGGGTCCATCCGGAAGCGCTGGCAGGAAGGCTCGCGCAAGTCCTTTAGAAAGCGGATGCGCGGAGGGGAGCGTCTCCCAATAGGGTGTTTACCCTACTAGATTCTCGGCATTTTCAGGTATTTCCTCCCTTGTCCGCGTTGGACACCGCCTGTAGAAAGGTTACTTCGCTGGTGAAGCCACCCGCCGGAGAACGACCTCGGTGACGGCGGGAGACATGGGGTGGTGGGTGACGCACTTCCGGGAAGAGTCTGCACGTCTGCGTTCGGCCGCTCTTCGGAGCGTCGCCGCCTGCCTCGCACTGTCCCTCCTGTGTGCATTGCCTATCGAAGGTCACGAGGCGATCGAGAAGCAGATCCAGGACCTCAACCGGCGGATCGCGGAGACGCCGCAGGACGCGGTGCTGTTCCTCCGGCGCGGAGAGCTGCACAGGGTGCACGAGGACTGGGACGCCGCCGCGGCCGACTACCAGACGGCGCGCCGTCTCGACCCCGGGCTTCTCGCCGTCGACCTGTGCCTGGGTCGGATGCTCTTTGAGCAGGGTCGTCCTCGCCAGGCCAGGGAGGCCCTCGATCGATTCCTGAGCCGCAGGCCGGAGGACGTGGAGGGCCTCCGACTCCGGGGACGCGTCCTCGCCCGGCTGGGCCGTCCGGCGGATGCGGTGGCGGACTACCGGCGCGCGCTCGCGATCGCGCCCCTCGGAACGATGGATCCCGACGCCTACCTCGAGCTCGCGGAGGTGCTGTCGGCCTCCTCGGACCGCAAGGGCCGGGAGGCGGCCCTCCAGGCGCTCGATCGGGGGATGAAGGACCTCGGTCCGATCGTCTCGCTCGCGCTTCCGGCCGTCGACCTCGAGGTCGACCTGGGCCGGTTCGAGGACGCCTTGAAGCGGCTGGACGCCGCCACGCCGAAGTCGGGCCGCAGGGAGAGCTGGCTCCTGAAGCGGGGGGAGATCCTCCAGCGCGCGGGGCGGACGCAGGAGGCGGAGGGGGCCTACCGCGAGGTGTTGAAGCAGGTGGCGGCGCTGCCGGAGGGCCGGCGAGCGTCCCCTGCTGTGCAGGAGATCGAGTCGCAGGCGCGTTCCAGACTAGCGGAGGCTTCCAAGAGCCTCAGAGAGGAGAGTCGATGAGTCAGCGTTTTCGGATGATCTCGATGGTGGCGATGACCATCCTGCTGCTGGATGTGGTGGTGGGATCTTCGACCGGGAAGGGGACCTTGCTCTTCGGGACAGCGGAGGCCCAGACGAGCACGTCTTTGACGCGCGGACCGTATCTCCAGTTGGGCACACCGAACAGCATCGTGGTGCGCTGGCGCACGGGCGCCGCCGCCGACAGCCGCGTGATCTATGGGCTCCAGCCGGGGGCCCTGACCCAGACGGCGTCGAGCGCCACGAGCACGACCAACCACGAAGTCACCCTGCAGGGCCTGACGCCGGCCACGCGCTATTACTACGCCGTGGGGACGTCCTCGCAGATCCTGGCGGGAGGCACGGGAGGCTTTCCGTTCACCACGTCTCCTCCGGCCGGGACGGCTCGGCCGACCCGCGTCTGGGTGATCGGCGACGCCGGCACCGCCAGCTCCAGCCAGCGGTCGGTGCGCGATGCCTACAGCCGCTTCAACCAGGGAGGCCGCACCGACCTGTGGCTCATGCTCGGCGACAACGCCTATTCCGACGGCACCGACGGCCAGTACCAGTCGGCCGTCTTCAGTATGTATCCCGAGATGCTACGGACGGCGGTGGTGTGGCCGACGCTGGGGAACCACGACGCCCACTCAGCGGACTCCGGCACGCAGTCGGGTCCGTACTACTCGATCTTCACCCTGCCGAAGAGAGGCGAGGCGGGCGGCCTGGCGTCCGGGACCGAGGCCTACTATTCGTTCGATTACGGCAACATCCACTTCATCTGTCTGGACTCGGCCGACTCGAACCGCTCGACCAGCGGGGCGATGCTGAAATGGCTGCAGGCGGATCTCACGGCGACCGACCAGAACTGGATCATCGCCTACTGGCACCACCCGCCCTACAGCAAGGGCTCGCACAACTCCGACTCCGAGTCGGAGCTGGTCCAGATGCGGCAGAACGCCCTGCCGATCCTGGAGCAGGGCGGGGTGGACCTGGTGTTGTCGGGACACAGCCACTCCTACGAGCGCTCGTTCCTGCTCGACCGGCACTACGGGTCGTCGTCGTCCTTGACCTCGGCGATGAAGCTGGACGGCGGGAACGGGCGCGTCGACGGAACCGGGGCGTACGAGAAGCCGTCGCCGGGCCCGGCGCCGCACGAGGGGGCGGTGTACGTGGTGGCTGGGAGCTCGGGACAGACGGGCGGCGGGTCTTTGAACCACCCGGCGATGTTCGTGTCGTTCAACACGCTGGGGTCGGTGGCCCTGGAC
>DASRJX010000245.1:0-2363 GCA_035649235.1 Candidatus Cryosericum sp. | reverse complement strand
CCGCCTGGACAGGACGCGGCGTCGACGCAGGACGACCCCGCGTTGGCGCCTCCCAGGCACACGTTGCGGCCCCGGGCGTTCACGCCGTCGACGATGAACTGCTTCTCCGTCTGGGTGTTGCCGCCATTGTCGATCGGCGGCTCGCCCGTTCCGAGCATGTCATAGATGATCAGGCCCGCCGCCGGGTATTCGACGGTGTTCGGGCTGCCGGTCCCGATGGTCGGCGGGTAGTTGGCGATCGGGAGCACGTGATCGAGGACGATGCGGCCGTATCCCTGGACGTTGTTGCCGACGACGCCGACCTGCTCGCCGGGGGTGTTGCTGAGATCCAGAGCGCGCGCGACGAACAGCTGCTTCTCCGTCGTGGTTGGCTTCTCCGGGACGTCACCGTCGAGCTCCTCGTTGAAGTTGGCGCTCGCCACGAGGGCGGCGCGCACCAGCGCTCCCGACAGTGTCGGCATCCGGTCCGCCTGGACGCGGCCCGTGGTGGGGTAGAAGCCCTGCGCGAAGTAGTCGCGCACGATGGCGCCCGCCGCGGTGGCGAAGCCGGCGGAGAACGAGGTCCCGGTGTTGGACTCGTCGATCTGGCGCTCGACGGGGTTGCCGTTGTCGTTGTCGCGGCTGCGGTTGGTGGCCGCCGTCAGGAATCCCGGGTAGGCGAACAGGCCGGAACCATCGGTCCCGGGCGCCATCACGAGGGGCGCCGTCCGTATCGAAACTCCTGCGGGACCCTTGGACGTGAAGCCGATCGGGTTCTCCTCGGCGTTGAAGTCCCCGAACGCGGTCCAGTCGTCCGACAAGACGCCGCCGACGGTAATCCCGTTCTTGGCCGTCGCGGGCGGGGGGATCTGGAGTTTGGACGGGTTGTTCGGATCGTTGTCGGCCGCGGTGCCGTTGAACAGATCGGGCCAGACCTCGACGGTGTTCTCGCCCCGCACGGTGTTCCCCTGGCTGCCGACCGGGCTGAACACCATGTAGTCGCGGTTGTTGACCAGGAACAGGTCGAGATCGCGGGAGGCCTGCGGGTAGGTGCCGTTCTCGTCGTTGGTGAGGTTGTCGTCGAAGTTCGGCACGCCGAACGGCATGACATGCAGGTGCACCTCTGTACCGCCGCCGACGACGCTGGTGCAGAGGCCGGTCCCCAGGCCGTCCTTGGGGCAGATCGCCTGGTTGAGACGGTCGGCCAGCGAGCCGGGAAGGATGTTGCCCCCGACCTCGGCCAGCTCGCTCAGGAGGCACCGGTCCGGGTCGGCGGCGTCCTGCATGATGATGCGGGAGCCGCGCGCCAGCGCGTCGAGGCTCAGGCCGCCGACGGGCGGCCCGTCCGCCGGATCGATCGCCTTGTTGAAGGTGATGCCGAAATCGCCCGGCGCGCCGGCGATGATCCCGGCCACAACGTTGCCGTGCGTGTTGCTGCCGTACAGGAGGCCGTCGCAGGAGGAGCCGTCGTCCTCAGGCCCCTGGATCGCGTGTATCTTGCGGTGCGATGGACCGATGCCGACGAGGCCGGTGGTCACCTGCGTCACCGTCTGCGAGAAGTGCACCGCGTCCACAGTGATGCCGTTGTCCGTCACCGCCACGATCTGCGGGGGCACCTGCGCCGTGCCGTTGTTGACGCGGACTCCGGACGGCTGGCTGGCCGCGTTGAGACCTCCGCCGTCGATCCCGAGGTCGTGGTACGGACGCGCCAGTCCGAAGCTCGACTCGCTGTTGCCGATCATGATCGTCGACGGCGTCTCCGAGTTCGTCAGCATCCACTCCGACGCCTCGCTGACGTTCCGGACGGCGAGATGCTTCGCCAGGCGCGCGACCATCTGCGGGGATGCCTTCACCTTGAGCTCGGTCCCGTCATGGCTGAAGGGCTCGACCTTGTCCTTCCCCGCGATCTCCTCCAGCGCGGTGCGGGCCGTGGCCGGGTCGGCGCCGTCCCACAGCGAGACGATCAGCTGGAGCTCGCGCGAGCGGGCCCGCTCCGCCTGCATCAGCGGCATCCGGCCGATGATCGGCGACACTTTGAAGGCCGGCTCGTACGGGAAGATCGCCTCGACGAACGGCTGGGCGGCCAGCGCTTCGAGGTCGGCGTCCTTATCGAAGCGCACCACGAGGCCGCGGGTCGGGATCACGTGCAGGATCCGGCCATGGCCGCGGACCTCGGCCTCGATGGCATCGAAGCCCTGCGCCTCGAGCGCCGACGCCGCGATCTGCACGATGTTGACGCCCTGTCCGAAGGCCGTCCCCTTGGTCCCGGCTCTCTTCAGGGAACCGGCGTCGGCCCGCAGCGACGCGGGGACGTTCTTCAGGATGCCGGCCTCGGGGTTCTTGAGGTCGATGTAGCCCAGGTTGGTCTCGATGAGGTTCTTCCG
>DASRJX010000244.1:0-7131 GCA_035649235.1 Candidatus Cryosericum sp. | reverse complement strand
CCCTCGGCCGACGCCGCGCGGATGTTCGTGGCTCGGGCGCTCATGCGGCTGGCGGAGATCATGGATGCACGATAAGGAAGTTGACGAAGAGGAACGGACTCTCCTTCGTCTCGCCCAGGCGATCTCGGACGGACAACGGATCGATTGGGATGCGGAGGAGTCCGCTCACGAGTCGCTCAAGTCGAAACTCAAGCGACTCCAGGTCCTGGAGGCCGTCAGGAGCGCTCACGGCACGGCCGCCTCGGCGGACGGGAGCGAGAGCCCACCCGACATCCCGACCCCCAGCACCAGGACGACGATCTCGGATGTGGCGCCGACGGGTCCGGGAGGGAAGCCGGCGCCCGGCGGGTCCTCCGACGCCGGCTTCGTGAGCTGGGGCCCGCTCGACATCCGGGAGCGCCTCGGGAAAGGAGGCAGCGCCGAGGTCTACAGGGCCTTCGACCCGTCTCTCCAGCGGGAGGTGGCACTGAAAATCCTGAAGACGCGCGACGGGCGGCGCGATCCGTTCGCGGCGCGCCTTCTGGACGAAGCCCGGCGCCTGGCGCGCGTCCGGCATCCGAACGTGCTCGTCGTGCACGGGGCGGACGAGCACGGAGGCCGGGCGGGAATCTGGACCGACCTCGTCCACGGCAGGACCCTCGAGCAATCGCTGTCCGATCAGGGGCTGCTCGGCGCCCCGGAGGCGTGTGTCATCGGCATCCACCTCTGCGGTGCCCTGGCGGCCGTCCACGCCGCGGGCCTGGTCCACCGGGACGTCAAGACGTCGAACGTCATGCGCGAAAAAGGGGGCCGCATCGTCCTGATGGACTTCGGAAGCGTCTCGGAGCAGGTCAGGGCGAACGGGTCCATGGTTCCGGACGTGGTCAGCGGGACCCCGCTGTTCATGGCGCCGGAGCAGCTCGCCGGCGGTGCCCCGACCACCGCGGCCGACATCTACAGCCTGGGCGTCGTCCTGTACCGGCTGGTCACCGGACGTTTCCCCGTGGAGGCGGCCCATCTGGCCGAGCTGCGCGCGAAGCACGTCAAGGGGGAACGGGTGCCGCTCCGCGATCACCGGCCGGATCTCACTCCAGGGTTCGTGCAGGTGGTGGAGCGCGCCCTGGCGGCCGAGCCTGGGAACCGCTACGCAAGCGCCGGGGCGATGGAACAGGCCCTGAACAATGCCCTCGGCGTGGTGACGCCCCAACCCGTCGTCCCCGTCCCAGTTCCAGGTCCAGTCGACCACCGGCGCCGCGTCATCGCCGGGCTCTCCATCGCCGCGAGCCTCATCGTCGCTGGCGCGCTGCTGTCCTATTCCCTGCTGCGATCGGGTCCTTTCAAGGCGGACGCGGTCCTGTTCCGCATCCAGGACGGACGTGAAGAGCGGCTGGCGCCCGGCAGCGTCGTCCATCCCGGCGACCATCTGGTCATGGAGATCAGTGCTCCCGAGACGTTCTACGCCTACATCCTCAACGAGGACGAGAACGGAGAGGTCTACGTCCTGTTCCCGGCCGGGCTCGACCTGAAGAACCCGCTTCCCGCCGGCGCCCGGCACCGGCTGCCCGGGAGGCAGGGAGGCAAGCAGGTGACCTGGGAAATCACCAGTGTGGGCGGGACCGAGAACCTGCTCGTCATCGCCTCGCGCGGCCGGCAGGCGGAGGTGGAGGTCGAGCTCTCCAACCTGCCGAGGGCGGAGCCGGGCCGGCAGATCGTCTATGCGCCTCTCAGCCGGCGCTCCGTCGCGGTGTTGCGTGGCATCGGCGGGCTCGCCGAGCAGGAGACGCCGGCCGGCACTCACGGAGACGTCCTCAGCAGCATCGCCCAGAGCCTCACATCACGTTCCTCGGGCCGAGGCGATTTCTGGATCTGGCACCTGCAGCTCCAGAACAACGCACCGCCGCAGGGCGGGGCGGGGCGATGAAGCCTCCTCGGGGAGCGATCCATGCGGGAGCGGCGCTGCTCCTCGGGTTCATGGCGTGGGCGATCGCCTCGGGACCGGCCGCGACGGAGCCTTCCAGCGGGAGCGCCGTCGACTCCTCCGCGCCCGTCGCCCGGGACGACCTCGAGAGCCTGATCAAGGACGGGCGGTATGCCGCCGCCGAGGCGAAGGCGCGGGCCATGCTCGCGGAGGCGGAGAAGCACCAGGGACCCTCCTCGCTCCAGGCTGCGGAGGCCATCGATTGGATCGTCGAGGCGCTGTGGCGCGACGGACGTGGCAACCAGCCCGAGGCCAGGACGCTGGCCGAGCGCGCCGTCGCGATCCGGGACAAGTCTCCGGGGCCGCGAACACCCGGAGAAGCCCGCAGCCTGAGAAACCTGGGAAAGGTCCTCGAGCGCTCCGGCGACGCCAAGGCCGCGCGCCAGGTCCTTGAGAAGGTCCTCGCAATCCAGGAGCACGCGCTGGGGCCGCAGCATCCCGACGTGGCGCGCGCCCTCATCGATCTGGGGAACCTGTTCGTCAACGCCGGCAAGGACGCGTCCGCAGCGCCGCTGTACGAGCGCGCCCTGGCCATTCAGCAGCAGGCGCCTGGCCAGCAGGGCGCCGCCGTGAGCCGCACGCTGCACAATCTCGCGCTGCTCCACTACCGGGCCGGCGACTACGCGCTCGCGGAATCGGAGTTCGAGCGCACCCTCACCCTGAAGCAGGCGGCCTTCGGCCCCGATCACCTCGAAGTCGCCTGGACCCTGAACGCGCTCGGGGTCGTCGAGCGGGATATGGGTGACTACCAGAGGGCCAGGGCCCTCTACGAGCACGCCCTGTCGATCCGGGAGGCGACGCTGGGCCCCGACCACATCCAGGTGGGCTGGGTCCTGAACAACCTCGGCTTCCTCCTGCGCTCGACGGGCGATTATTCGGAAGCCGTCTCCTGTTTCGAGCGCGCCCTATCGATCAAGGAGAGAGCGCTCGGTCCCCAGGATGTGGATGTCGCGATGACCCTCAAGAACCTGGGGGACGCGTACCACCTGACCGGAGCGCTCCAGGACTCCAGGGTGCAGTACGAGCGGGCCCTCGCGATCTGGGCCAAGCAGGAGAGCCCGAGCCGCGCCGCCATGGCGGAGACGCTCGAGGCGCTGGCCTCCGTCCTGGCGGACATGGGCGATCGCGAGCGGGCCCGCGCCCTTTATGACCAGGCGCTCGAGACCTGGCGACTCGCCACTGGCCCGACCCATCCGGACATCGCCCTTGGGCTTCAAGGCCTCGCCATGCTGCGCTTTGCCGAAAGCGATGCGGAGGGGGCCAGGCCGCTCCTGGAAGAAGCGATCCGAATCCGCGAGAAGGCCTTCGGCCCCGATCACCCGTTGGTGGGGGAATCGCTCGACGGCCTGGGCAAGGTGCTGGCGATTCAGGACGGCGGGCGACAGGCGCTCGATGTCGCCTTGAGGGCCGAGGCGATCGGCCGTAACCACTTGCGGTTGACGGCGCGCTCCCTGTCGGACAGGGAAGCACTGCGCTACGCCGCCGTGCGCCCCTCGGGGCTCGACACGGCGCTGTTCCTCGCCTCGAAGGGCCTGGGTCCCGCGGGCAGGAGGAGGGTCTGGGACGCGCTGATCCGCTCCCGCGCCCTGGTGCTCGACGAGATGGCGCGCCGGAAACGGCTCGCAAGCAAAAGCGGCGATCCCGATCTCGGACGGCTCGCGGTGGAAGTGGCCAGCTCCAGCAGGACGCTGGCGAACCTGACGACCCAGGGTCCGGATCCCGAGCATCCGGAAGCCTACCGGGGGACCCTCGAAGCAGCCCGGCAGGCGAAGGAGAGGGCGGAGCGCGCCCTGGCGGAGAGGAGCGCCCCGTTCGGCCGCGAGCAGGCCCGCGACCTCGTCGGCTTCAAGGAGGTCTCCGCCGGCCTTCCTCCCGGCAGCGCCCTTCTGGCCTACGCGGTCCAGAAGGGGCCGGTCCCGGGCGCCGCCTCCTATCTGGCGTTCGTCCTCCGAGCGGGAACGGCCGACCCGGACCTCGTGGTCCTCGGTCCCGCCGCCTCCATCGACTCGCTGGTGGCCCGCTGGGTGGAGGAGGCGGGACGAAGTCCCGAGGTCACGGGCGACTCCGCGCTGCAGGCGGAAGCCTCGGCCCGCACGGCCGGAGCAGCGCTTCGCGTCGTGATCTGGGACCCCCTCCTGCCGCTCCTGGGGCAGGCGAAGCGGCTCTTCGTCGTCGACGAGGGATCGCTCCAGCTGGTCAGCCTCGCTGGACTCCCCTCGGGAAACAGCGGCTACCTGGTGGAAACCGGCCCGGTCATCCATTACCTCACATCCGAACGGGACCTGGTCGCCGTCCCGGAGCACCGATCGCGGGGCGAGGGGCTGCTGGCGCTCGGCGGGCCGGCCTTCGACCGCGTGGCAGCAGCTCCGGGAGCGGGCGGCGCTGCGGACGCTCCCGAGGGTGCGGCGCCCGCGGCCCTCAAAGCCACTTCCGGCCTGAGAGGCAACGGGATCGCCTGTCCCGACCTCCACTCCATCCGGTTCACCGAGCTGCCGGCGTCCGCACGGGAGATCGACACCGTCGTGTCCCTCTGGAAGAACATGGATCGGCATCGTTCCGACGCGATCCAACTGACCGGATCCGAGGCCAGCGAGGCCGCATTCAAGTCGCTCGCTTCCGGCCGTCGCATCCTGCACCTCGCGACCCACGGGTTCTTTCTCGGCCGCGATTGCCGCGCAGGCGCCGCGGGCCTGCGGGGCATGGGGGGCCTGTGGCTCGGACAGACCGCGAGTCCGTCCGTCGCGACCGATCCGTTGCTGCTGTCAGGTCTGGCCCTGGCGGGGGCGAACCTCCGACGACCCTCGGTGCCCGACGGCGAGGACGGCATCCTGACGGCGGAGGAGATCGCCGCGATGGACCTGGGCGGCGTGGAGTGGGCGGTGCTGTCGGCCTGCGACACGGGGGCCGGCGTGCTGGCGGCCGGCGAGGGCGTGCTGGGGCTCCGGCGCTCTTTCGAGGTGGCCGGCGTGGCGACGGTCATCATGAGCCTGTGGCCGGTGGAGGACGAGGCCGCGCTCGGCTGGATGCGGGCTCTCTACGAAGCCCGGCTCGTCCGGGGCCTGCCGACGCCGGAGGCCGCCCGGGCCGCGAGTCTGGACGTTCTGCGCGTCCGCCGTCAGGCGGGGCAGGCGACGCACCCCTTCTACTGGGCCGGTTTTGTCGCGACGGGAGACTGGCGCTGACGGGAGACAGGAACTGAATTGTTCGGTTGGGTTTCGCCGCGGCCTGGGCCGCGGCCAAGGGAGGACGGACGATGGCCAAACACAAGGGGAAGTTCACGCTGGAGCTCCAAACCGAGAACCTGGCGGCCTGGATGCCCATCAACAACACCTTCGCCTGGGACAAGAATGCGAGCGTCGATCATGATGATCGCTACTGGAGCGGCGTCCTGATCCAGCTCGGTCAGTACAAGAAGTGGGGTGCCGATCAAGCGCTCCAGGGCTTCGACAAGATCGATTTCTACTCGAACGGCAAGGTCGAGGCAACAATACCGAACAGTGCGTTCACCGACAATTCCAAGCCGACCTGGATCAACATCGTCATCAGCAAGCAGAATTCGAAGCTCATGGATCCGATGTCGCGCAAGCATCTCGACGACCTCCGCCTCGACCCGCCCAGGACAATAGACAAGTATCTCAAACCGTATGCCGGCGGGATCACGCTATGGTCGGAAAACGGGTACAAAGTCACCGTGAAGAGCAACCCGGACTTTGATGGGCACAAGAAGCACGTTTTCACCACGAGCACTGCGGACAACTACGAAGTCGAGATCTACAAGGAAGGAGCGAGCGACCCGGAGCACATCCAGAAGATCGACAAGATTGTGGTCAGCGAGCTCCCCGTTCTGACGCACGGCAGCCACGACAGTCCACCGAACGATCCCTGAGGGGTGAATGACATGACCAAACTCAAGAGTGCCCAGGGAAGACGGATCCGAACGCCCAGGAAAGCATCCGGTCGCAAAGTCAAGGTGAAGCCCCTCGATGATAAGCACCAGCAGTGGGGACTGAAGGCCGGATTTGCCCCCGACGGCAGGATGCTCACTCTCGAGGAACTCACCAGGAAGGACACTCCATCCATCCCGATGGATCACCTGACTCAGCGACAGCTGCGCGATCTCACCCTCGAACGGCTGCGTCAGTTCAAGAATTACACCCTGTGCGTCCTGGGAAGACGACGGCCCGTGTCGCGAAGGACCGCCCTCAAGGAGGTGCGGGAGGGGACCTCACTCGGCGAGTTCCTCGTCGATACCGAGCGGAACATCGTCCGACTCATCCTGGAGAGAGCCAGATCGGGAAAGACGCGAAGCCGATGAAGTGATTGATTCCTCGGACAGACTGGACTGATGGAGCGGAGGGCCATGAACAATGAGCGCCGTGAGACGTCGTAAGAAAGCCCAGGGAACTCGAGGCAGGGTCCTGATGATCGAAGAGAACGACGATCCGATCACGAAGGCCGCGTATGCTCACCGCAAGGTGATGATCAAGAAGTACCTGGAGGGGAAGCAGCTCAAGGTCAAGGTGCTGAAAGGCAGGAATGCCACGCGGGAGAAGGTCCTGGCCGAGCTGGCCAGAGAGCCCAGAGTCGTCTACCTCACGGGCTCCGGACACGGCGACGCCGACGCTTTCAAAGGTTATGGCGAAAAGTACGTCCTGCGGAGAGGCTCCTATCGTGATGCTGTCTCGAGGGACCGAACAGCCCATTTCCTCTCCTGCTATACGGCCCTGCAGCTTGGCCCCGACTTCGTCGGCCGCAAAGGCAAGGGGTACTTCGGCTACAAGGATGTCTTCGGCTGGTACCCCTCCAACGCGCAGATAGCCATCCGATGCGATGCCGAGATCGACCTCGCGCTCGCCGACGAGGAAAGATTCGAGGACGCTCTGGAACGCGCGCGGCTGAAGTTCGATGAAGCGATCAGGGTCGAGCAGCAGGTCAACGGGAATTCAGCCTCCGCGGGCCAGCTCATTGCGCTTCGCGATCGTCTCTGCGGGCCGTCCAGGAATTCGAGGCAGTATGGAGACCCCGCCAAGCGACTTTAGCTCCGGGAAAGGTTCCGACTCCGGCGGCGGCGACGAGTGACGGCCGTGAGGATCGAAGGGAGGAGGTCCGTTCAGCGAGGCCTGGAAGCATCCCTTTGGAACAGTGATTTCAAGGCAGCGCCCGCCAGTGCCGCC
>DASRJX010000243.1:0-15990 GCA_035649235.1 Candidatus Cryosericum sp. | reverse complement strand
ACGCTCGGCGCCCGGTTACCGCTTCCATCGTCATGGGGCCTTCGCCACCGTGCGACGGCCGAAGATTCCTCGGTTCCGTTGCCTCACCTGTGGCCGGGCGTTCTCGCGGCAGTCGTTCGCGACCTCCTATTACCTCAAGCGCCCCGAGCTGCTGGTGCCGGTGGCCGCGGGTCTCGTCGCCGGCTCCGCCCACCGCCAGCTCGCCCGGTCGCTCGGCTGCGCCCCCTCGACGGTCACGCGTCAAAGCGCCCGGCTCGGACGGCACGCCCTGCTCCTGCAGTCCCTCGCTCTCGAGACTCTCTCCGGCCGGCTCTGCGAGAGCATCGCAGCAGACCACTTCGAGACCTTCGAATTCAGCCAGGACCTGCCCTTCGGCGTGCTCACCCTCGTGGGCCGCGATTCCTGGTTCGTGTTCGGCATCGACCCCGCGCCCCACGCCCGCACCGGCCGACGCACACCCTCGCAGGAGGCGAGACGGCTGGCAAGGCCGAGGCGACCGTCACGCGCCGGATACTTTGGCTCGTTCCGCCGCGGCCTCGACCTGCTCCTGGACCTCGCTCCCCAGGGCGGTTCCGTGCACCTCGTCTGCGACGGCAAGCCCGAGTATCTCGACGCTCTGACGTCCCATGCCGCTCACCGGCGCTTCGCCATCGAAATCCACCCCAATCCGGTGCGCGGGCCGAGGGGCTCGCCGAAGTCGCCCGAGGCGGCGGCGCGCGACCGCGCGCTCCACACGGTGGACCGGCTGCACGCCCTCCTGCGCCACACGCGCGCCGACCACAAGCGCGAGACCATCGCCTTCGGGCGCAGGCTGAACGCCATCATGGAGCGCCTGTTCGTGGCCACCGCGTGGCGCAACTTCGTGAAGGGAAGGTCGGAGCGACAGCCCGACCCCGTGACCCCGGCGATGCGTCTCGGCCTGGCCGGGAAGCCATGGACCTGGCGGCAGGTGCTGTCGCGTCGACTGTTCCCCAGACGGCATCGCCTGCCGGGTCTCTGGAGCGACCTCTATAGGAGAGACTGGACCACGCCGGTCCTCCTCACCAATCACCGGCATCGCCTCAAGCACGCCGCCTGAGGCGAGCGTCCGACATCCACCGAGTAGGCTCGGACCATCTCCCCCAGCGCCGCCCCGTCAGCCGCCAACTCGCTGCCCGGGTTCCACAACCTGCGCACCACCATGGGCGCTGCTGTGGGTGTGGACGGACGGGAATTCTCAGGCGGAGAGGGCGCCCCGGAAGCGCGCCGCCAGCAACGTGACATCGTCGTGGAGCAGGCTTCCTGCCCTGGCGTCGATCGCTTCGGCGATGGCGGCGCACAGGGAGCCCGCGGACTTCCTGGCGTGACGCTCCAGGAGGAGCGAGAGGCCGCGCGGTCCGATGAAGCGGCCCGCGGCGTTCCTCGCCTCGGTCACCCCGTCCGTGTACAGGACGATCGCCTCGCCGGACTCGAGCCACTCCTCGCCGGCCCCGAACGATACGTTGTCCAGGATCCCGAGGATGGGGCCGGTGACCTCGCCGAATGGCCGCACCGACCGGTCCGGTGCGATCCGGAACGGGCGGGGGTGTCCGGCGTTGGCGTAGCGCAGCCGGCCCGTCGGCAGGTCGAGCCATCCGAGGAAGATGGTGGCGTACAGGGCCTCGAGCCGCGCCCCGCAGATCATCGCGTTGACGCGGCTCAGAACATCCTCGGGCGACGCGCTGAAGGACGAGACGCTCCGCACCATGGACGCGGTGAAAGCGCGCAGCACGCCGGCCGGCACGCCCTTGCCCGAGATGTCCCCGATCGTGAGGGCCAGGGTGTCCTCCGAGAGCCGGAAGGCCGCGTGGAAGTCGCCGCTGACGACCCGCGCCGGCAGCTCGGCCGAGCCGATCTCGACGCCGGGGCTCTCGAGGTTGTCGGGGAGCCAGGCGTCGCCCGCGACGTCCCCTCCCGCGGCCGCGGGACTTTCGACCGTCCGCGTGATGTCCGCCAGCCGCGCCAGAGCGTCCACGTCGGTCCACAGATTCGTCGCCACGCCGCTCCTCCCATCGACTGATGGGCGATGATACGCGCCGGTCGTGTAAATGTTGCGCGCGCCGCTGTAAAAAGGCGTTGACATTGTCAACGCGGCGTCAATGGTCGGAGGCGAAGGCGTCTACGGCCGACCCCGCCAAGCACTGAAATCACGTTTCGGAAACCGCCTCCGGACGCCGGCCGGGCTTCACCGCCGGCGGCGGCGCGGCGCGCGGATTGGGACACGACCTTGAATCGGGCCGCGCCGGACAACAGATTCTACCGGGTCGGCGACGGGTCCCGCGCCATTGGGCGGGGGACGCGCGCGAGACCTTCGTGCATCGAATGGGCGTGTCCATCGGACGATACGAGATTGAAGCGCTGGTGGGGAAAGGCGCCATGGGTGTGGTCTTCCTGGCGCGCGACCCCCAGCTGGGGCGGCGGGTCGCCCTGAAAACCTACGAGGTGCCCGAGGGCATCTCCAAGGAGGTCGTGCAGGAGTTCGAGGAGCGGCTGCTGCGCGAGGCGCATGCCGCCGCGGCGCTCTCCCATCCGAACATCGTCACCGTCCACGACGCAGGGATCGACACGGTGCGCGGCTTCCCCTACATCGTCATGGAGTACGTGCCGGGCCGCAGCCTCAAGCAACTGCTCGACGGCCGCCACCGGCTGTCCGTCGACGTGACGCTCAGGTTCGGGGACGCCCTCGCGGACGCCCTGCACGCCGCCCACCGGGCCGGGATCGTGCACCGCGACATCAAGCCGGCCAACATCCTGGTGCGCGACACCGACGGACTCGTGAAGATCACCGACTTCGGCGTGGCTCGCTTCCCGGCCTCGGAGCTGACGCGGACCGGAGCCCTGGTCGGCTCTCCCGCCTACATGTCGCCCGAGCAGATCCGGGGCGCCGCGGTCGACGCGCGCAGCGATCTGTTCTCCCTCTCGGTCGTCCTGTACGAGGCGCTGACCTCGAAGCGCCCCTTCGCCGGGGACGATCTCCCCTCGGTGGCCTATTCAGTGGTCCATACGGTGCCCGTGCCCGTCAGCCAGGCGGTGCGCGGCCTGCCATCCGAACTCGACAAGTTCTTCGACAAGGCCCTCGCCAAGGAGCCGAAGCGCCGCTTCGCCAACGGCGCGGCGTTCCGCGCCGCCCTGCAGGAGGCCGGACGCCCGGTCGTGAGCTCCAAGCGGTCGCGCGCCCCGCGCCAGGAGCCCGCGACCTCGGTCGCGACGGTGGTGGAGTCGGGGGAAGGCGCGACCGGCGGCGCGGGCGGGCTGGTCGAGTCCGGGGAGGATCGAGGCGGGCTCCAGGCCGCCGGGCCGGGGGAGGAGAAGGACGCTGAGGCGGTCACGAGCGCTCCCGGCCGCCGCCGCTTCGGGCTGAGGGGCCGCTTTGGGCTCGCCCTGGCGATGCTGCCGTTCCTCGTGACCCTGGTCGGCGTGCCGATCCTCTACGCCAAGCGGAGCGCCTACCTGAAGCTCGAGGCCAAGAGCACCGTCGGGGCGGGCTTCGTGTTGCTCCGGCTGGACGGGAAGCCGATCTTCGTGCGCCGGCTGGCGGCGCCGCAGGGGGGAGGCGGGCTATCGCGGATGCTCGGCAAGAACCGCGAGGAGTTCGAGGCCTGGGTGAAGATCCCGCCCGGCAAGCACGAGCTGCAGGCCGAGGTGACGCCGGAAGGACGGGAGGAGCCTTTCAAGGACTCCATCGTGGTGGATCTCGGTCCCGGGGAGAACCGCACGCTGCACCTGTCGGCCGGCGGCTCGCTCGGGAGGCCGGTCCAGATCAAGGTGGAGTGACGGAGGGACCGATGAGCAGCGACGACAAGACCAATGATCCGACGGGAACCATCCTGGACGCCGCGCAGGCCCCCAGGCGGATGAAGTCGGGCCTGGTGCCGGCCGACACCGGCATCTACCTGCGCATCGAAGAAGGGACCGCGGCGGGCCGGACCTTCATGCTGTCCTCTGGCGGCGTCTACATCATCGGCCGCGAAGGGGCCGACATCGAGATCGACGACTCCAAGGTCTCCCGCAAGCACGCGGAGCTCGGCCTCTACGGGACCGACGTCTGGGTGCTGCGGGACCTGGCGAGCACCAACGGCACCTCGGTCAACGGCCGCCGGGTGGACGATCGGGCCAAGCTCAAGCACTGGGACCTGATCCGGGTGGGGGACACCCGCCTGCGGTTCGCGGTGATCGAGAAGGCGATCAAGGTGGCGTAGGCGGGCCCCTGGTCTAATACTTCCCGGCGGGAGGAGGGCATGGGAGCGATCGAGAAGGCGCTGACGGCGGCGAGCGATCTGGTCTGGGGCCCTCCGCTCCTTCTGCTCCTCTGCGGCACGCACTTGTTCCTGACCATCCGGCTGCGCTTCATCCAGAGGTACCTCTTACAGGCGATCCGGCTGTCCTTCGGGCGCGATCGCGAGGGAGCGGGAGACGTGAGCCAGTTCGGGGCCCTGACCACGGCCCTGGCCGCCACCATCGGGACGGGGAACATCGTCGGCGTCGCGACCGCCGTGAGCGCGGGCGGGCCGGGCGCGGTGCTCTGGATGTGGCTCACGGGAGTCTTCGGCATCTCGACCAAGTACGCCGAGGCGGTCCTGTCGGTGAAGTACCGGGTCCAGGGCCCGGGAGGAACGATGTCCGGGGGTCCGATGTACGTCCTGGAGCGCGGCCTGCGCGCGCGCTGGCTGGGCATGATCTTCGCCGCCCTCACGGCCGTCGCGGCCTTCGGGATCGGCAACATGGTGCAGGCCAATTCCATCTCCACGCTGGTGAAGGAGACCTTCCACGTCTCCCCCTGGTGGAGCGGCGCCATCATGACCGTGTTCACGGCGGTCGTGATCCTGGGCGGCATTCGTTCCATCGCCCGCACCTGCGAGGTGCTCGTTCCGTTCATGGCGGTGTTCTACATCGTCGGTTGCGTCGTCCTCCTCGTCATGGGCTGGCAGACCCTGCCGCACACGCTGCGCCTGATCGTCGAGAGTGCCTTCACCGGCCAGGCCGCCATCGGCGGTTTCATGGGCGCCGGTATGCGCGAGGCCATCCGCTACGGAGTCGCCCGGGGGCTCTTCTCCAACGAGTCGGGGCTCGGGAGCGCACCGATCGTGGCGGCCGCGGCCATGACCCGGAACCCGGTTCGGCAGGCGCTGGTCTCCTCCACCGGCACTTTCTGGGACACGGTCGTTGTCTGCGCCCTCACGGGGCTGGTCGCCGTCAACAGCGGACACTGGACGGAGGGCCTGACGGGCGCCGCGCTCACGAAGGAGTCGTTCGGCCATGTCCCCACGATTGGTCCGATCGTCCTGACGGTCGGGCTGCTCACCTTCGTGTTCTCCACCATCCTGGGGTGGTGCTACTACGGCGAGAAGGCGGCGGAGTACCTCCTGGGCGGGCGCGCGATCCTGCCCTACAGAGTCCTCTGGGTCGTCGCGGTGATGGTCGGCTCCGTGGCCACGCTGCCGGCCGTCTGGGCCTTCGCCGACATCGCCAACGGCCTCATGGCGATTCCGAACCTGGTGTCGCTCCTGGCACTGTCGGGCGTTGTGGTGGGGGAGACCCGCCGCTACCTCTGGAGCGGGGAGCTCGACAGATCCGCCGAGGAGACGTCCCAGGCCGCGTAGCGGCGCCAGCCCGGTGAGACATCCGGGCTAGACGAGATCCTTCAGCGTCAGGTCGACCTTCCTGGTCCCGCCGTCCGTCCGCACCGTGAGCCGGAGGGTCGTGCCCGCGGGGCGGGTTCTGAATTCCCGACGCGCCTCCGGCAGCGGGAGCTTCTCCGGATCGCGCCCGTCGATCGCCAGGATCCGATCGCCGACCTTGATCCCGGCCGCGGCCCCGGGGCCGCCGGGGACGACGTCGATCACCTCGAATCCCGGATCCGCCCGGTTCAGCCAGAGCCCGGATCGGTCGAAAACACAGGCCGCGGCCTGCCCCGGGATGCGCTCGAAAATGATCTCCTGCTTCCCGTAATCGAAGGTGACGTTGAAGCGCTTCAGGATCTCCCCTCCGACGTTGCCGGCCACGTAGGGATCGGTGAACGCGCCCTTGACCTGCGTCGACAGCTCGGTCACGGGACGCTCGATGGTCACGCCACCGAGGCGCAGGACGCCGGCCCGGGCCAGCCGGGCGCGCGCCGGGCCGCCGACGCCCCAGCCGGTGACCGCCTCCAGCCGGGCGCCGAAGCGGGCCTCGAGCCCGTGCTTCTCCCAGAACGGCTTCAGGATGCTGAGCGCGCTGCGGCTGCCCGTATCGATGTCGAAAAGGCCTGGGATGCCGTCGATCTCCCCCTCGACCTGGGGTGTGTGCCCGTTGAACTTGAACGGGACCGCGATGCCGTCACCCTTGTACTGGAAGGAGGAGGGGACGGTGAGGGTGAGGAGGCTCTTCTGGTAGTCGATGCGCGTTACGAACCGCTTGAAGACCTCGTATCCCACCAGGCCGGATTGCGGGACGCCTTCGGCGCTCGCCAGTGCTTTGAGGTCGAACACCAGGAACATCTGATCCGAGATCACGGCGTCGCCGATCTGCACCGTCTTCACCTTGGTCAGGCCGAAGTCCTGCGTCTTCTCCCCGACCCCCCGTCCCTGGAGCGCCCCCTCGCTCTTCAGCCCGAGGGCGGCCGCGACCTCGGGGGTGACGATGTTCGCGCCGCCCGTGTCGCACAGGAGCCGGACGGGAGGCCGGTCGTCCAGCTTCACCTGGACGTAGATGTGATTGTTGAGGAGCTCGAACGGCACGGTCGTTGAGGCTCCGCCCGAGGCGATGCGGAAATCAGGCGGCGGCGGCTCAGGCTTCCGGAACAGCGCCTCGTCCACCGGCTGGTTCACCTCGATCGAGGTGACCGTCACGACCTGGTCGTACTGCGTATCGCCGTTCGTGGAGCGGAGGTCGAAGGGGAGCCGGACCCCGCGGACCTCGCGGTAGTCGGAAAAACGGGTCGTGCGGGTCTCGACGGCCGCCTTCTCCACCGAGCGATCGATGAGCCCCGTGGCGGCGTCGATCCAGAAGTCGAACGGCCTCCCGCCCTGCGGTGTGATCCGCACGACCCGGAAGCGCCGGCCCTCTTCCTGCTGATCGGCCAGAAGCTCGACGGTGGCCTGGCGGCGCTCCGGGAACCAATAGGCCAGGCAGCGCCGGTAGGCCTCGTTCGCCGCCGCTTCGCGCTCGTCACCGCCCTCCTCCGCGCGCACCTGCTTCGAGGAGTCCTGGGACCAGACGATGATGCCGTCGAAGCCCCCCGCCCCGGTCGCCGGCCCGAGCGCGTAGCGGTCCACGTAGCGCCCTGTGAGGACGTCGTCCCAGGACTCGGCCGTGCCGGTCAGGCCGCCCGTTTCGAGCCGGATCGTGGTGTGGAAGGAGCGGACATCCTTCCAGGCGTCCCCTCCGGTGGCCTTTCTGGCCTGCGCCAGGACGTCGGCGGCGCTTTCGGTGGCCGGCGCGGGAGCGGCGGAGGGCGCGGCGGAGGCCGCGGCGGCCGCCAGACAGATCCCGAGCAGCGACATGACGAGGAAGCCGCAAGACACCGTCCTGAGCATCGTCCCTCCTTCGGTGGATAGTCCCCTGGATTCGATGATGTCATACGGAAAGGGAGCGGAAAAAGGTCCCGTCGATCCAACGCCCCACGAGTCTCGCGCGTAAAGGGGATGTGCGGGCGGCGCCGGCTCTCGACGGGGTGGGGCAGGCGGATGGCACAGGTCCTCGACCCCGCTTCCGCAATCCGATGGGGTCGAACGCCCCAGGGAGGGACGACGATGATCCGACGCATGATTCCAACGGCCGCAACGCTGCTCACAGGTGTGATGTGCCTCGGGAACGCCGGGGCGGCAGCGGAGCCTATGCCCGCGCGCGGGGATGCGAAGGTGTACGTCCTCAACTTCAACCCCGCTGCCCAGGCGTCCAACCTGGTGCGCGATCCCTGCCAGGCGATCGACAGCGGGTGCCGGATCAACATCGTGAACGACACGGTCATGACGGTGACCGCCTCGGCCGAGGCGCAGGCGAAGGTGGCCGATCTCCTGCGACAGGTCGACGTGCCGCCGCGCTCGCAGACCTTCCACATCATGATCCTGGAGGCCGGCATGGAGCGCCTGCCGCGGGCGGACCTCCCCGAAGGCGCGGCCCGCGCTCTCGATGAATCGAGCCGGCTGCTTCCGTACAAGGGCTATCGCCTGCTGGAGCAGGGGCTCCTGACCACGACTGAGCGCGGCAAGATCGCACTCGGCGACCCGGAAAACGGTTTCGAGGCACAGCTCCGGATGGACGGAGGGGCTGACCCGGCCTCACCCCTCCTCATCCGCTCGTTCGAGATGACGCGCGCCAAGTGGGAGCAGGTCGGCGACCACCAGACCCGGCGCACGGTCATCGAGACCTCCTTCACGATCGATCCCGGCCAGACCGTCGTCCTCGGCGCCTCGCACCTCGAGGGCGGAGACCAGGCGGTCGTCGTCCTGGTCACGGCGGTCGCTGCGACCTGAGACACGTGGGAGCGCCGCCGGCCGCGTGCGGGGCCGGCGGCGCCCGGGTTGCGTGCCGCGCGACCAATGTCGATACTGGGGCCGCATCCTTGCGCCGGCGGGCCGGAGCCCGCGGACACGGAGCGTGATGAGCGGCGATGCGATGGCGGCCGGCGACCCAAAGGACGGAGCGCGCAGGACCGCTCCGCTCCTCAAGATCGCCCTCGGGCTCCTCCTGGTCGCGCTCCTTCTCTTCGCGGGCCGATCGGCGGGCGCCTACCTGGAAGAGTTCGCCCGCTGGGTCGAAGGGCTGGGCGCCTGGGGGCCGGTCGTGTTCATCGGCGGATACGTCGTTGCCTGCGTCGCCTTCGTGCCCGGCGCGATCCTGACCCTGGCGGCCGGGATTCTCTTCGGCCTGGCTCGGGGCGTCGCCTACGTGCTCGTGGGGGCCGTCCTCGGGTCGGCCGCCGCGTTCCTCGTCTCGCGCTACCTGGCGCGGGCGGCCATCGAGCGACGGCTGGCCGGCAACGCGCGCTTCGTCGCTATCGATCGGGCGATCGCCCGCGAAGGGCTCAAGATCGTCTTCCTGCTGCGCCTCTCCCCGGTCTTCCCCTTCAACCTGCTCAACTACGGGCTCGGGCTCACAAAGGTCCGCTTCCGCGACTACCTCCTGGCCTCGGCCGGGATGATCCCCGGGACGGTCCTCTACGTCTATTACGGCACGGCCCTCGGGAGCCTGGCGCAGCTCGCGGCCGGCGCGCGGCCCGAAGGCGGTGCGGCCGGGACGGCGATCCTCGTCCTGGGGCTCCTCGCCACCCTCGCCGTGACCCTCTTCGTGACCCGCATCGCGCGCCAGGCGCTGGGGCGCTCCACGGGGGAGGTCCGGTGACCGTGCCGGGCGCTCCGGTGTCGGGCCCGCACGGGAGCGCGGAGACGCCCCTCGTCCAGCCGCTCGACGAGCACAACCGGCGGCTCCTCGCCAACCTCCATCCCCCGGATTACCGCAATCCGAGCCCCAAGGATCGCTATCACCTCGTGGTTCTGGGCGCCGGCACGGGGGGGCTCGTGACCGCCGCGATCGGCGCCGCGCTCGGGGCGAAGGTGGCCCTCATCGAGAAGCACCTGACGGGCGGCGACTGCCTCAACGTCGGGTGCGTCCCCTCGAAGGCGATCCTGAGGGCCGCGCGCGCCTGGAACGAGGTCCGGCACGCGGCCGTCCGGTTCGGGGCGCCCGCTGCGGCAGGCCAGGGCGACTTCGCCGCCGTGATGGAGCGCATGCGGCGCCTGCGGGCCGACATCAGCCGGAACGACAGCGTCGCGCGCTTCCGTGACATGGGCGTCGACGTCTTCATCGGCACCGGGCGCTTCGCGGGCCCGGACACGATCGAGGTGGAAGGCGCGCGGCTGCGCTTCCGTCGCGCCGTCATCGCCACGGGCGGCCGGCCTGCGATCCCGCCGGTGCCCGGCCTGCGGGAGATCGAGCCGCTCACGAACGAGACGATTTTCTGGCTCACGACGCTGCCGCGCCGCCTGCTCGTGATCGGCGCCGGACCGATCGGCTGCGAGCTGGCGCAGGCGTTCGCCCGCTTCGGGAGCCAGGTGACGCTCGTCAACCGCGGGCCGCGGATCCTTCCCCGCGAGGACAGCGACGCGGCCCGCTTCGTCGAGGAGGCGATGGCGCGGGACGGCGTCCGCCTGCACCTCGGATCGAAGATCCTCTCGGCGGGCCGGCAGGGGAGCGAGAGGACGCTGGTCTACGAGCGCGAGGGGCGGCGCGAGACCGCCGTCGCCGAGCAGATCCTGGTGGCCGCCGGGAGGGAGCCGACCGTCCGGGGATTCGGCCTGGAGGCGGCGGGGGTCGCCTTCGACGACGCGGGGGTCAAGGTCGACGCCCGCTTGCGGACGACGAACCCTCGCGTCTATGCCGTCGGCGACGTCTCCTCGCGCCACCAGTTCACCCACGCCGCCGACGCCCAGGCCCGCATGGTGATCCAGAACGCCCTCTTCTTCGGGCGTGGGCGGGCCGACTCGCTCGTCATGCCCTGGTGCACCTACACCAGCCCGGAGATCGCGCACGTCGGGATGTACGAGGCCGACGCGCGCCGGGCCGGGATCGACGTGGATACAATCAGCGTGCCGCTCGAAGATCTGGACCGCGCCATCCTCGATGGCTCCAACGAGGGGTTCGTCCGCGTGCACCTCCGCAAGGGGACCGATCGGATCCTCGGCGCGACGCTCGTCGCGGAGCATGCCGGCGACATGATCGGCGAGCTGGCGCTGGCGGCAACCGCCGGGATCGGCCTCGGGAGAATCGGCGCCACCATCCACCCCTACCCGACCCAGGGGGAGATCGTGCGCAAGGCGGCGGACCAGTTTGCCCGGCGCCGCCTGACGCCTCTGGCGAAGCGCGTCTTCGCCCTGTTCTTCCGGATCTTCCGGTAGGGCCTGCCCTGTCCGGCCGGCGACGCTCCTGCAAAGCCTCAGGTGATTCCCGGAGGTGACGGTCCGGATGCGATTACCGTGTACGCCCGATGGTCATAGGCGTGGGCAACCCGTATAACCAAAGGATGAAACAAGCATCGGATGTTGAGAGAGAGTCGCACCTGAACGGGTATGAGGTCGGCAGGGTTCTTGAAGAGGCGCCCCGCCAGCAGGACGAGGAAGACGCGAGCGCCGCGAGCTGCTTCAGCTCGAATCTCCCGATCCTCCGCCAGGTTCGCAACGAGCTGTCGAGGCGCGACGTCGGCTGGTGCCACCAGCGGATCGACGATGCCCTGGATTTTCCGGGCCGCGGTCCGAACGTGCTCGAGCTCCTGGTGCGGCGCACGGACGCGCGGCCTTTCATCGAGACCCTCGAGCGGCTGGAGTTCAAGGAGGCCACTTCCTCGACCTCGGGGACCGGTCCTGGAACCGTGCACTACTGCGCCTACGACCCGGAGGCGGACAGAATCGTCCACGTCCGCGCCAGCTTCCATCCCGAGCTCGGGACCGCCGCCGGGCGGGCCCCCCGCGCCCGCATCGACGACGAGAACGCGCGCGGGTGCCTGGTTCTGGTCTCGGGCGGCGCGGTGATCGCGCTTGCGGGCAGGGACGCTGCGGGCAAGAGCGCCCTCGACGCCGTTCAAGACTGGCTGGCCCCCCACTTCCGGGTGGCGCGGATTCACATGGGGAAGCCTCGCCGCTCGGGCCGCACGATCTTGATCGCGGGCCTTCTCAACCTCGTGAGCATGCCGGCGCCCTTGTGGAAGATAGCGGCGACTGGCGAGCCTCGGTATCGCAGCGACGAGCCCGTCGGTCTCGGCCGGTTGATCCGGCGCGCTCTTCTCGCCCGCGATCGGTACCGCGCCCACGTCCGCGCGCGACACCTCACCGCGCTGGGGACCCTGGTACTCTGCGACCGGTTCCCGCTCCCGGAGATCCAGTCGCTGGACCGGATGCGGCGCGGCCGATCCCTCTCCGGTCCAGCTTCATGGCTGGCCCGCCTGCTCCTCCGGAAGGAGGAGGGCTACTACGCGGGCATCACGTGGCCGGATCTCCTGCTGGTCCTGGGGGGCCGACCCGATCCGGCCTCCCAGCGCGGGCCCGAGGATCCGGAGGGCCGGATGCGGCTGCATGCCAGGGAGGCCACGAGAGCCGATGGGAGCGAATCGGGGATCCGCGTGGTGGAAGCGGATCGGAGCGTCGAGGAAGTCCATCGCGAGCTCAAGTCATGGATCTGGTCCCGCCTCTAATCCGATTTCATTGACAGGCACGGGATTTCGCAACAGAATCCCCCTGCCGGGATTCTTGCCGAGTCCTCTGCCACAGTCGGGACCAAGAGCGTGTTTCAGCCCCCAAAGCGCGCTTCCAGCCGCGGTTTCGCCGCGCCCCTCGCCGCCATCCTGCTCATCCTGCCGTGCTGCGCGGGCGTCGCTATAGCACAGCAGACACCGGCGCTCGACGTGGCGATCAACGAGATCGCCTGGATGGGCACCGTCGCGAGCGCGAACGACGAGTGGATCGAGCTGGTCAACAACACCGCAGCACCTATCGATCTCGCCGGCTGGACGCTCACAGCACTCGACGGGACTCCGAACATCGTCCTGTCGGGGACGATTCCGGCAGGCGGACACTTCCTCCTCGAGCGCACGGACGACAACACCGTGCCAGGCCTCTTGGCCGACAAGATCTATACGGGCGCTCTGGGAAACGCCGGCGAGGTCCTGTCGCTGCGCGACGCAGCCGCCGGGCTCCAGGATGACGTCGACGCCTGGTATGCGGGCAACAGCACGACCCGACAGACGATGCAGAGGGTCGACCCGACCCAGCCCGGCAACCAGGCCTCCAACTGGACGAACGGGCCGGTCGGAGGGACTCCGATGAACTCGGGCGGCACAGGCGGCGGGTGCGCGGCGCCGACGCGCACCGTCGCGTGCCAGGCGGGGCCCGCGTACCAGTTCCGGACCGGCGGCCCGGTCGTGATCAACGAGCTGATGATCAACCCGGCGGCCGTGAGCGACGCGGCAGGGGAGTACGTCGAGCTGTTCAACGGCGGTCCGGTGCCGGTCGACCTGGCGGGCTGGACGCTGCGGGACGACGACTTCGACCAGTTCACGATCCCGGCCGGGTCGCCGACTCTCATCCAGCCGGATGGCTTCCTGGTCGTGGCGGCGCAGGCCGATCCCGGCCTGAACGGCGGCTTCGCGGCGGACCTCGTCTGGAGCGGCTTCAATCTTTCGAACAGCGGCGACGAGGTCGTCCTCGTCGATCCGGCCGGCTTCGAGCAGGACCGTCTCGCGTACGCGGGGTCTCCGTTCACCGACAGCGCCGGGACGTCTCTCGAACGGACGAGCCCGCGGCTGCCGGCCTCGGACACGCTGGCCTGGGCCCCCTCCCGCTCGACCTTCGGTCTCGGAGACCAGGGCACCCCGGGGAGCGTCAACGGGCTCCAGGCCAGGCGCTATGTCCTCCGGGGAACGCTCGTGACCATGGACGAGACGCGTCCTATGGCGGAGCAGGTCTTCGCGGGCTCCATCTACGTCCAGGGGAACAGGATTATGGACCTCGTCCCGGCGGGCGAGCCTCAGCCGCCGGACGCCGCGGGCGCGCCGATCATCGACACCGGCGCCCTGATCTTCCCCGGCCTGATGAACATCCACGACCACATCACCTTCAACACCACCCCGGCGTGGGCCGTCCCGTCGCTGGTGCAGGACGTCTCCGACTGGACCTCGCTCGATTCGTACCGGCAGAACGTCCGCTACCCGCACGACCTCCTGACGGATGCGAGCTACTACGGCCTCCTGCCGGAGGTGGGGAAGTACGCCGAGGTCAAAGCACTCGCCGCCGGCACGACGACGGAGCAGGGGAGCTTCCCGCTCTCGGCCGGATTCACGAACCATCTCGCCCGCAACGTCGACGTCGCGGAGTTCGGGTCGGACCGCATCCGGCAGCGCTCGCTCTCCATCCTGGACTCCACCTTCCAGACGCAGGATGCCCCCGGCCTCGTCGCGGACATGGAGGCGGGACAGGTCGACGCCTGGCTCGTGCACCTCGGCGAGGGGAGCGGCGAGGACGCCGTTTTGGAGTTCCCGGTTCTCAAGGACGTCTGTCTGCTGCGATCGGAGACGGTGATCATCCACGGCTCGGTCCTGGCACCTCTCGATCTCGATGGGATGGCCGCGGCCGGCGCCAAGCTGGTCATCGCCCCGACCAGCAACTACCTGTATTACGGCGTGACGGCCGACGTCCCGGGGGCCGTCGATCGCGGCATCCCGGTCTCCCTCAGCACCGACTGGAGCCCGGCGGGGGACAAGAACCTCCTGGCGTCGCTCAAGAGCCTCGACCTGATCAACGGCACCGTCTGGGGCTTCGCTTTGACCGACCGCGAGATGGTCGCGATGGTCACCACGAACCCGGCGCGCGCCCTCAACTGGTGCCAGCGGGTCGGGAGCCTCCGCCCGGGGATGTTCGCCGACCTGGCGGTTCTCGGCGGTGACGCGGCGCAGGTCTTCCGCGCGCCGATCGAGGCGACCGAAGAGGACGTGCTCCTGACCGTGGTCGACGGGGATCCGCTCTACGGCCGCCCGGACTGGATGGAGCTGCTGAAGCCGGGGGACCACGAGCCGGTCACCGGCGCGTGCGGATTCGCGGCGGCGCTGGACGTGACCGACCCCTCGGTCCCGGGCGGCACGCAGTCCTTCTTCGATCTCAGGAACCGGCTCGCGGACGCCTCGGTCTTCGACTTCCCGCACATGAAGGCCAACTTCAAGGACCCGGCGGTCGCCGGCATGACCGACGCGGAGTTCCAGGCCTACCTCGACGCCAGCTTTCCTCTGGGCATCGTTCCGAAGCCGCTCGACCCCTTCTGGGTCCTGGACGATCCGGACTATTTCGACGGCCTCAGGAACTCCACGAACGTGTCGGCCCTCAACCCCGCGGCCACCCTCGACTATTCCTCTTATTGGGACGTGGATGCCGACGGCGCCCTCAACGCCTGCGACAACTGCCCCGATCTCCCGAACCCCGGCCAGGGACCGGTCGTCTTCGGCCAGACCCTGTTGGCGACGAGTGTTGAGGCGTTCTCATGGTCCACGCCGCTCGACGTGCGATATGTCCGCGGCGACCTCGCCTCGTTGGCGACCTACCAATACGACCGGTCCGGCGATCTACCCCACGCCACGTCGCTCACGGACGCCGACACTCCCGCCGTGGGAACCGGGTATTACTACCTGCTCCGTCCTGGAGGAAGCTGCGCCGCGGGGAGCTGGCAATCCAGCCCGGGCACCGAGCCCGGCCGCGACGCCGCGCTGCCGTAAGCGAAACGCGTTGACTGATCAGGAACCGTGCGTATAAGGTGGGGAGAGTCACGGGAGCACGTCTGAGCAGGCGCTCTGTTCCACTTCGAGAGAGCCTCGATCTGCGCCCGGAGTGGGGAATCCGAAAGTCCTTCCAACGATTCGGCTTTCGGGTCGACCTCACGTGGGAAGATTCCCACGCGGTGGCCTCGATTCATGGCTGCGAGAAGTCTGTCCTTTCTCATCTGGGCAGCGCTCGCCCTTCTGCCTCCCGAGAGCGGGTACGCGCAGGCGACAGGCGGCATCAGGGGAACTGTCGTCGACAGGGACGGTGGACCGCTTCCCGGTGCGATCGTTGTCATCAGCAACGCCTCCCTGCGCGTGCAGCAGGGGGCTGTGAGCGATGCAAAGGGCGAGTTCCGCGTCGTGCCTCTGGCCCCGGGGAAGGGCTACAGCGTGCGCGTGCAGTTCCCCGGCCTGTCGACCGTGACGGTGCCCGACGTCGAAGTCCTGGCCAACAGGGTGACCGGAGTGCCGGTGACTCTCTCGCCCGACGAGGAGTTGCGGCAGAAGGTCCGGGTCGCCGCCGCGACCGACGTGGTCAACCAGGAGACGGCGGAAGTCTCGACCAAGATCTCTTCCGAATTCATCGACGCGCTGCCGATCCTGGGCCGCAACTACCAGGACGTCCTGACCCTGGCTCCGGGCGTCACCGACATGGACGGAGACGGCAACCCGAACATCCACGGCGCGCGCGACGTCGA
>DASRJX010000242.1:0-19424 GCA_035649235.1 Candidatus Cryosericum sp. | reverse complement strand
GCCCGCCGAAGCGCCGGCGCTCGCGGCCGCGGTCAGGGCCGGCGCCGCGTCGTGCCCGGGACGGCCGATGGCCGCGGCCGGGATCAGGGTCCCCGGCGCAGCGGCTGAGACGGGCTGGGCGTCCTCGAGCGGCACCGCCTTGCCGGCCGCGTAGATCGAGTGCCGGCCCTTCTCCTTGAACCACTGGGCCGTGCTGTGCGTGGAGAACATCTTCTCCACGATCTGGCGCCAGCCAATGCCGGTGTTATAGGCGCAGAACGATACCTCCCCCACCTGCGTGCCGTAGGGGATGATGCACATCTCGGTGCGGCGGAAATCGTAGTTGAAGAGGTCCTGGAACCACATGCCGGCGATCATCATGATGCGCCAGTTGTAGCGCGACCGCTCGGCCAGCCCGAGCCGGCGGCCGTTGTGACCGTCGATGATCTTGATGACCTCCCACAGGGTGAGGCCTTTCGGAAGCTCGCTGGGGCGCAGGTTGCGCACCACCGCCAGAGCGAACTGGGCCACGGTCAGCGACTTGGGTCGGCAGGAATCCGTGATGAGCTTGATGTCTTCGAGGAGCTGGTCGGTGTCGAGGAACTGCGGGAACGGCACCGCCTCCTTGGTGTCCTGGTTGATCACGAGCATCGTGCCGATACCGCAATTGGGATGGCACCCGCACTTCAGCGCGCCCCACTCCGCCTCCAGCCCGTCGAGCTGATCGCGGATGTCGGAGAAGGGGCCCGACGCCGACAAGGGATACCAGTCGCGCAGCGGCTCCGTCACCCCGAGCTGCTTCTTGACGTCGTGCGCCAGGTGAGACAGGGTGTAGCGCTGCTTGCGGCGCGTCTCGTCGTCGATGTCTTCGTCCCGGCCCGTGAACGATACGGGCTGGAAGGAGACCGCGTTGATCTTGTCGACGTTGTCGATCGCGAAACGGATAATCGGCCCGACCTGGTCGTTGTTGATGGTGTTCACGATGGTGACCACGAGCGTGACGTCGATGCCGGCTGCCTTCAGGTTCTCCAGCGCTCGCTTCTTGACGTCGAACAGGTTCCCGACGCCGCGGTGGTTGTTGGCCTCGTTCGTGACCCCGTCGAACTGCAGGTAGGCCAGGCGCAGGCCGGCGGCCTTGGCGCGGCGCGCAAAGTCCATGTCCTGCGCGAAGCGGATGCCGTTCGTGGCGCACTGGACGCTCTGATACCCGATCCGCCGGGAGTAGGCCACGGCGTCGAGGAAATAGGGGGACAGGGTCGGCTCCCCGCCCGAGAACTGCACCGACATCTGCCGCCGGGGCTTCACGTTGATCGAGTTGTCCAGGATCTGCTTGACGTCGTCCCAGCTCAGCTCGTGCACGTAGCCGACCTGGTTGGCGTCCATGAAGCACGGATTGCACATCATGTTGCAGCGGTTGGTCAGATCGACCGTCAGAACCGCGCCCCGTCCGTACTTCACCGTGGAGGAGCCGTGGTTGTGGTAGGGATCCGGCGCCATGCGGAAGTCGCGGCCTGGATACAGCCGCTCCATGCGGCGCAGGAACCCGGCGTCGATCGCCATGAGGTCCTCGCACGCTCCGTGCGTGGGGCAGTGCTTCTCCATCCAGATCTGCCCGTCGCGCTCGACGATGCGCGCCCGGACCTCGCCGGGCTGGCCCTGCAGGAGGGTGCGCCAGTCGGCCTCGCCGCCGATGATCTTCTCGCGCACGTCCTTGACGCACTGCGGGCAGAGCGAATCGGTCTCGCGCGGGAACCCGAGCTGCGGGAAGGTCCGGTCCTTGCTCTTGAGCAGCGGGGCCGGCGCCCACTTGGGGTGCATCTCGCCGTAGGGAATGCGGCGGTTGACCAGCTGGAAGGTGTGCCAGATCAGATTGGCGGCACCTTTCAGGCCGCCGCCGAGCATGACTCCGGGACGCAGGTAACGGCTCAGTCTCCTGGGGGGCACGATCGGGCTCGTCCTGGGCTCGTCCGCGAGCCGCAGACGGGTAGTCGGTGTGGCCGCTTCCTCAGGCCGGGCTGCCGCAGCCTGCTTCATGCGCGATCCTCCATCGAAAAGAATCCGGCCGGGACTTCGCGGACCTTCGGAGCAATCGGACCCGATTGGTCCGAAAAGCGGGCCGCAAAACGTCCTGTCCGGTTCAGGGGGTCACCTCCAGAATATCGGCCAAGGTCGTGCTGTCGAGCATCTCCGCCACCTTCCGCTGCACGCGCCGGAAGACCCTGCGCACGTGGCAGCGGCTCTTGTGGCCGCGGGCGCGCAGGTGGTCGAGACAATGGTGGAACTCGATCGGCCCCTCCAGCGCCTCGACGATCTCCCTCAGGGTGATGCGGCCGGCGGGACGGGCGAGCCGGAATCCGCCGCGGAAGCCGCGGCGCGATCGGACCAGACCCTTGCTCGCCAGCTTCTGGAAAATCTTCGCGAGGAAGGTCTCGGGGATCGATGTGGCGCGCGAGATCTCCCGCACGAAGGCAGTCCCATCCCCTTCCTGTCGGGCCAGGTAGACAATACCCTCGATGCCGTATTCGACGCCCCGGGTCAGCTGCACCGGCCCCCACACCTCCCTGTCCAGTCACCCGCGGGGCGTTTACTATCAGACGTGATCGTCCCTGTCAAGTGACGGCGCATCGCCTGGCCGCCTGTCCTCCCCGCCCTCGCCGGTGCGGATCCCGTACGAGCGCATCTTGCGGTACAGATGGCTCCGCTCCAGACCGAGGAGCTCCGCCGCCCGGACCACGTTCCCCTGCGCCTGGCGAAGCTTCTTCAGGATGAAGCGGCGCTCGAAGTCCTCGCGCCCCTCGCGCAGCGATCCGTAGTCGGGCGTCGGTTCGGTGCGCGGGGCGGCGTCACCCCGGAGATCCGGGAGGACCGCATCCGGACGGATGGTCTCCTCCGGGGTCAGGATCACCAGGCGCTCCATGAGGTTCCTGAGCTCGCGCACGTTCCCCGGCCAGGGGTGGTCCGCCAGCGCGGCGATCGTGGCGGGCTCGAGGACCTTGCGCCGGCCGTACTGCCGCGAAAACTGATCGATGAAATGGCCCGCCAGGAGCGCGATGTCCTCGGTTCTCTCGCGCAGCGGCGGCACGCGCAGCGGCACGACGTTGAGCCGGAAGAAGAGGTCCTCCCGGAACCGACCCTCGGCGATCTCGCGAGAGAGATCCTTGTTGGTCGCGGCGATCACGCGCACGTCGACCCGGACCGTCGTCCCGCCCACCGGCTCGAATGCCTGCTCCTGGAGGACCCTCAAGACCTTGGCCTGCGTGCGCAGGGACATGTCTGCGATCTCGTCGAGGAACAGCGTGCCGCCGTCTGCCAGGAGGAACCGTCCGGCCTTGCTCTCGCTCGCCCCGGTGAAAGCGCCTTTGACGTGTCCGAACAGCTCGCTCTCGATGAGGTCCTCGGGGATGGCTGCGCAGTTCATCTCGACGAACAGCTCGTCCTTGCGCAGCGACCGGGCATGGATGAGGCGCGCGACCAGCTCCTTGCCGGTGCCGTTCTCGCCGGCGATGAGGACGCGTCCCTGGGTCGGCGCGGCCAGGTCAATCTGCCGGCGGAGATCCCGGATGGCGGGGCTCTCGCCGATCAGCTCGTCGTCCTGGTGGAGGCGCTCGTGCAGGTTCCGGATGCGGGCGTCCTTGCGGCGATCGGCGACCGCGTTGCGCAGCGTCAGGACGACCTTCTCGAGGGACAGAGGCTTCTCGAGGAAGTCGAAGGCGCCCAGCTTCCCCGCCTTGTGGGCGACCGGCACGTCGGCGTGCCCCGAGATCATGATGACCCGCGGCGGCGACGGGAGCGCGGCGACTTCCTCGAGGACCGACAGTCCGTCGCGCCCGGGCAGCCACACATCGAGGAGCAGGGCGTGATACGACTGCCGGCGCACCAGGTCGAGGCACCCCTCGCCCGAGGCGACCACGTCCACGGCATACCCCTCGTCCCGCAGCACGTTCGCGAGCGTGGCGCGCACGCCCTCCTCGTCGTCCACGACGAGCACACGTTCCCTGGCCACGGCGCGCATTCTACCGCACGGCCCGGCCGGGGGCCGGGGAGGCCCCGCCGCGGACGGCTCAGGCGGCGAGCGCGGGCAGATTGATCACGAAGCGGGCGCCGTGCGGCGAGTTCTCCTCCACGCGGATGCGTCCCATGTGATCGCTGACGATGCGGTGGACGAGCGCCAGGCCGAGGCCGGTGCCGCGCCTCTTGGTGGAGAAGTAGGGAAGGAAGAGCCGGTCACGGTCCTCCGGCCGGATGCCCGGTCCGTCGTCGGCCACCTCGAGGCACACGCCTCCCGCGGCCGCGTCGCGATGCGCCTCGATGGTGACCGTGCCGCGGCCGCCCATCGCCTCGACGGCGTTGTCCAGCAGGTTCACGAGGGCCCGCTTCATCTGCTCCGGATCGAGGAGCGCCCTCGGCAGGCCGGGCTCGCAGCGAGGCACCAGGCGGACCCCGGGATGGCGGTCCCGGTAGAGGTCGAGGCAGGCGTCGATGACCTCGCGCAGGTCCGTGGGCACGGGGTTGGGCGCCGGCAGGCGCGCGAACCGGGCGAACTCGTCGACCAGTCCCTTGAGGGCGGCCACCTCGCGCACGATGGCCGCAGTCCCTTCCTCGACCGTCGCGTCGAGGTCGGGGCTCCGCTCGTCGTACTTCTTGCGGATGCGCTCGGCGGAGAGCTGGATGGGCGTGAGGGGGTTCTTGATCTCGTGCGCGAGCCGGCGCGCCACCTCGCGCCAGGCGGCGATCTTCTGGGCCCGCATCAGGTCGGTGAGGTCCTCGAGCACGACGATCGTGCCCAGGGCCTCGCCGTCGTCGCCGCGCAGCGCGGTGGCGCTGACCGCGAGGGTGAGGGCGTGGCCATGGGTCGTGACCTCGGCCTCCCGGGCGCTGTCGGTCCGTCCCCCGGTCATCACCTCCTCGACGAGCGGCTCCAGGGCGGAGCGGCCCTGCTCCGTCAGCACCTCGCCCAGGGCGCGGCCGACCGCATCCTGCGTCTCCTGCAGCCCGAGCAGGCGTCGCGCGGCCCGGTTCATCGTGGTGATGCGACGCTCGCGATCGAGCGACACCACGCCCGCCCCCAGGTTCAGCAGCAGCGTCTCGATGTAGCGCCGGCGATCCTGGAGCTCGCGGTTGCGCCGCTCGATCGTCTCCTTGCCGGCCTTCAGCTCCGCGGTCATGGCGTTGAACGAATCGACCAGGATCCCGAGCTCGTCACCCGCCTGGATCTCGACCCGGTAGTCGAGGTTCCCGGAGGAGATCTCGCGCGTGCCGACCGCGAGCGACTGCACCGGCTCGGTGATGCGTCGCGCCAGATAGAGCCCGATCCAGGTGACCGAGAACAGGACGACGAGGGTGATGAACGCGAAGACCAGGATGTAGACCCGTTTGATGAGCAGCTTCTGGGTGCGGATCTGCCGGTAGTCCTCGTTGCTCCGGGTGACCGACTCGGCGAGCCGCGCCAGGTCCCGCGGCACGAAGATCCCTGCCACCGCCACGGCCGCCGCCCGGGCGCCGCCCGGCGCCGCCACGGGACAGCCGGCACGGATCAGGTGGCCGCCCCGCAGCTCCGACTGCCAGACGAAGGAGCCTCCCCGGAACGCCTCTTCCAGACGGTCGGCGGGGATGTCCTGGAGCCCGGCCGGGGACGGCATGCGGGGATCGAGGACGAGGTAGGGGGAGCCGCCGCCGGTGGTCACCGCGACGAGGTCGAGGTGGTACTCGCGCAGGAGCGTCCCCATGACGCCGTGGAGCGCCGTAGCACCGGTCCCGCCCTCCGGAAGCCGCCCCTCGAGGCGGCGCGCCACCTCGCGCGCGAAGGCCGCGGCGCGCGCCCGCACCTCGTCGTAGTGGGCGTCGACGATGATCTGGGACGCCTCCGTCATGCGGTCCATCGGCTCGTTGAACCAGCGATCGATGCTGCGCTGGATGAGCTGCATCGCCGCCCAGAAGATGATCGCCGACGGCAGCAGCCAGAGGAGCAGCAGCGAGAAGACCAGCTTGGTGCGGAACCGCGACCCGAGGATGCCCCGGCGCCGCTCCACCAGCGCCTTGATGAGGTTGCGCATCAGCAGCGTGAGGAGCGTCAGGACCAGGATGGCGTTGGTCACGAACAGCACCGACAGCACGACCGAGTTCGTGACGTAGGACCAGGAGAAGGAGGCCGCCCGCCGGAACAGCAGGTAGCCGGCCATGAAGGAGACGGCCAGGACGGCGACCGTGACCAGCATCAGCCGGTCGGCGCGCACGCGCGATCGGCCGGGGGCAGGATCCGGCTCAGCGCCGGGACTCAACGGCCTTCTCCGTAGCCGGCGCCAGATCGACCCGCGCCCAGCCTGTGTCGAGGCGCCACGGGATGAGGTAGAAACGCCAGACGAGCCCGAGATCGCAGCGCGCCCGGAGGTAGTACTCCTCGCCGGAGATGAGATCCGGCGCGCGCGCGATCGGCACGTTCTTCAAGGTCGTGAGGAAGGCGCGCATCTCGGCGGCCTCGGGCGTGACCCGCGTCTCGACCAGCTCCCCGTCGACCCGCCGGGTGAGGGTGTACTGCCGGGTCAGGGCATCGTGGCGCACGCTGCACACGACGAGACGACGCGCGACCGAATCGTCCGGGAGCCCCGACCGGCGGCGATAGAGCTGCAGGCGGTAGTCGAGGGTGGTCTCGATCCCGGCCTCGATCTCCTCCAGCATGGACGCCGACAGCCCATCGACGAGCTGGCAGGAGGCGAGGAGATCGTCCCCCTGCCGGCTGACGGCCAGGCCGTTCAGGGAAGGGCTTCCCGCCACGGCCTGCGAGGCAGCGGACGCCAGGACGACGGCGGCCGCCAGCAGGATCCGCTTCACGACCGCCCGCCGGACGGTCCGTCGACCGCGGGGCCGATGGCGCGCGAACACAGGGAAGGCAGTCTAGGAGCGTACTCTCCAAATAGCAATGGCCGCCGCGGGCCGGGGACGATGGCGGGATGTCGTAGGTGTCAGGCGGTCAGGACCTGGGGGTGGCGCACCAGGCGCTCGCCGAGGTGCGCGAAGCGCTCGTAGACCTGCCGCGGGAGGTCGCGCCCGGCGGCGTCGGCCGGCCAGAAGGTGCGCTCCCGC
Source organism: Candidatus Cryosericum sp. (assembly GCA_035649235.1). GTDB lineage: Bacteria > Acidobacteriota > Polarisedimenticolia > Gp22-AA2 > Gp22-AA2 > DASRJX01. The sequence continues at coordinate 12,365 of DASRJX010000242.1, read as the reverse complement.
ATGATCCGGGACACCAGCGCGCCGTGCAGCTGATGTCCGCCCTTGAAGGCGATCACGTGGGCCTTGAGCGACCGGCCGAGGAGCGCCAGATCCCCGATGAGGTCGAGGACCTTGTGCCGGACGAACTCGTCGGTGAAACGAAGCGAGTCGTTGAGCACGCCTCCCTCCCCCACCACCAGCGCGTTGTCGAGCGAGCCCCCCCGCGCCAGGCCGGAGGCCTGCATCGCCTGCACGTCCCGCAGGAGGCAGAAGGTGCGGGCCGGGGCGATGGAGGTGGCGAAGATCTTCTCGTCCATCGTCACCGTCACCGCCTGGTAGCCGATGGAGGGATGGGGGAAATCGATCGCGTAGCTGATCCGGAAGTCGCTCGAGGGGACGGCCAGCATCGTCCTCTCTCCGAGGCGCACCGTGATCGGCTGACGCAGCGACAGGTAGCGCCGCGGCGCCCGCAGGGTCTTCCGGCCCACCGCCTGGATCGCCTCCACGAACGGCGCCGCGCTGCCGTCGAGGATCGGCACCTCGGGCCCCTCGAGCTCGATCCGCGCGTTGTCGATTCCGAGGCCGTGCAGGGCGGCCAGGAGGTGCTCGACGGTGAGCACCGACACGCCGCCGCGGGCCAGGCTCGTTGCGAGGCTGGAGCTCTTGAGGTGGCGATAGGATGCGGGGATCTCGGCGCCGTCGCAGTCGCGCCGCACGAAGACGAAGCCGTGATCGGCGGTCGCGGGCAGCACTCGGACCGCTGCCGGACTTCCGGAATGGAGGCCGATCCCCCTGACTTCGAACTCCGTCTTGACTGTGGCCTGCTGGCTCATCGACTCCCCCCCGGGCACCGTACACCGTGCAGGTGGTCCCTGTAGAGCATCCTCCGTGCCAGCCTCCTGCATGACCTTTACTTATCGTCTTAACTAGTTGATAAATATTGAGTTATATTGGCATTGCGCCGCGCATGAAGTAGGTCATGATCCTGCGTGAATGGTACTTCCGACACAAACGACTGTGGCTTCGGCGCCAGCGGTTCGCGGGACCGGGCTCGGTTTGACAGCCCGCTCCCCCTATGCTACTTTCCGCCGCCGACGGCGATGAGCGCGCTCAAGAGACGGTTCGAGGCGGAGGCCGGCCGGATCCTCGAGGAGCGGATCGCCCGGTTCCGCAAGTCGCTCGAGGAGGCTTTGAGGCCGCTCGGCCTTCCCCTCGACCTCCCCCACCAGGATTCCGGTCCGGACCCGGACGAGGCGCCGCTCGAAGGGGCGCGCGCCATCCTCGACACCGTCGCCCGCGGCGGTCGCCAGCGCGAGATCCTCCTGGCTCTGCTGCAGGCCGCGTCGACCTGCTACCGGCGGACGGCGATCTTCATCGTCCGGGGAGACACGCTGGTCTTCTGGTCCGGACGCGGGTTCGAGAGCGACGAGGAGACGGGGGCCGCGGCTCCAGCGCACGTGACGCTGCCGGCACGCGGTGACCATCTCCTGGCCCGCGCCCTTACCTCCCGCTCGCTGCAGCATGCGCCGCCCGAAGGTCCCGGCTTCGTCCTGACGGAGGCCCTGGGGGGCACGGCGCCCCATCAGGCCTGCGCCCTGCCGCTCCTGGTGCGCGGCCAGCCGGTCGCCATCCTGTACGGCGACACGGCGGGATCGACGGCACAACCCGCCGATGTGGCCTTCGACGTCGTCGGCCGCCTGGGAGCCCTGGCCCTCGGATCGATCGCCGGTCCGGCCCGCAGGACGCAGGCTGCCTCCGGTGCGCCGGCACGCATGGTCGCGGAGTCTTCCAGGAGGGCCGTCGGCGGCGGGGATGCGGCTTTCGCGTCCTCGACCATCACGCCGCCCGAGGAGGCGGAGATGCAGGCGCTGCTCGGTGACCTCGACAGGCCGCCCCGGCGCGAGACCGCCGACAGCGGGGAGACGCCCGAGTCCCGCCGGCAGCACACCGACGCCCGCCGGTTCGCGAGCCTCCTGGTGTCCGAGCTGCTGCTCTACAACGAGGAAGCGGTCATCCTGGGACGGAAGAACCGCGACCTGGCGCGGCGGCTCGGCAAGGAGATCGAGCGCAGCCGCCAGGCCTACGCGGCGCGCATCTCGAAGCACCTGGGCGGCGCCTCGCGGTATCTGGAAGAGGAGATGGTTCGGGTCCTGGCCGATGGGGACCCCGCCCTCCTGCGGCACTGAGGCCGCCGTCCGGCGGCAGTCAGCCCCGGCGCTCGAGCGCCTGCAGCAGTTTCCGGTGGATGTCCCCGAAAGCGCCGTTCGACATGCAGACCACCACGTCTCCGGGCCGCGCCTCCCGAGACACGATGTCGACGATGTCCGCGACGGACGGCACGTAGCGCGCGGATCGCCCGCCGGCGACGAGGTCGGAGACGAGCCGCTCGGCCGAGAAGCGCTGCCCTTCGGGAGCGCGCTCGGGATGATCGACCGCGGCGATCAACACCCGATCGGCGGCGCCGAAACTGGCGGCGTACTCATCCTGGAAGACGCTGCGGCGCGACGTGTTGGTGCGGGGCTCGAACACGGCCCAGATCGGATGGCCGGCATGGCGGCTGCGGAGCCCGTCGAGCGTCAGGCGGACGGCGGTCGGGTGGTGGGCGAAGTCGTCGATCACCGTGACTCCGCCGGCGACGCCCCGCACCTCCTGCCGCCGCCGCACGCCCTCAAACGACCGCAGACCGAGGGCGATCGCCTCGGGGCCGAGGCCGCGCGCGGCCGCCACGGCCACGACGGCCAGCACGTTGCTCGCATTCTGCAGGCCGGAGAGCGGCGTCGAGAATCGCCCGAAGGTGGTTCCCCTGGACGTCACCTCGATCTCCATGGCCTCGGGTCCCGTCCTGAGCACGCGGCCGCGCCAGGTCGCTTCGGATTCGAGACCATACGACTCGACGGGCGCTTTCGCTCCGGACAGCACTTCGCGGACGTTCGGGTCGTCCGCACAGGCGACCAGCCGGCCGTCGGGCGGCACCAGCGCCACGAGCTGGCGGAACGCGTCTTTCACCGCCTCCAGGCTGGGGAACATCTCGGCGTGATCGTATTCCACCGACGTCAGGATGGCGCTCTTCGGACGGTAGTGCAGGAACTTGGGCCCCTTGTCGAAGAAAGCCGTCTCGTATTCGTCCCCCTCGACGACGAAGTCCTCGCCGTCGCCGAGCCCGTACGACTGGTCGAAGTTGCACAGCACGCCTCCGACCAGGAAGGAGGGGTGGCGCCCGGCCGAGCTCAGCACCCAGGCCATCAGCGCCGCGGTCGTGGTCTTGCCGTGCGTGCCGGCGACGACGATCGAATGCCGGCCCTCCAGGAACAGCCGGCCTATCGCCTGCGGCATGCTCAGGAACGGGATGCCGCGCTCCGACGCCGCGATCGCCTCGGGATTCTGCCGCGTCGCGATGTTCCCCACGACCACGAGGTCGGGGCGGTCATCGAGATGGGCGGCGGCGTAGCCGTCGAGGATCGGGATGCCGCGCTCCCGCAGCATGGTGCTCATGGGCGGGTAGACGGCGTCGTCCGATCCCCGCACCTCGTACCCGGCGTCGCGCAGCAATCCGGCGAGCGAGCCCATGCCGGTGCCGCAGATGCCGATGAGGTGGACGAGACGACGGGTGCTCTGAGACGGCGGTGCGGTCATCGGGCCGGCACGCAGGCTTGGCGCCGCCCGGCGGACCCAGGGCCGGGGCGCCCCACGGGAGAGGGACGGCTACTGGGCCGGGGTCGCCGTCGCGTCAAGCGCTTCGTCGGTGACCAGTCCAATCTTCTCGACGTTGCCGCCGCGCATCGCGTCCAGCACCTTGACGACGTAATCGTACGGCACGTCGTTGTCGGCCTGGAAGAAGACGACCTTTTCGCGCCTTCCCTTCATCAACTCTTCCATGCGCGTCTGGACGCCGTCCAGCGCCCCCGCGATCTCCTCGCGATTCAGCAGCACCTTCGGCGATTCAGGCGGACCCTTCACCGTCAGGATGAGCTGATCCGCGGTCACGACGTCGGTCGGCGCGGTGTCGACTTTCGGCGGGACGGAGACGTCGAGCGTCCGGCTCATGAGCGGCGTGACCACCATGAAGATGATGAGCAGCACGAGACAGATGTCGACGAAAGGCGTGACGTTGATGTCGCTGTTGACGCCGCTGGTTCCGGTCTGCATCGCCATGGCGTTCCCTCCGTCCTATCCTTCGTCCGACCCCGGGAGCTTTTCCGTGACCAGTGAGACCTCGGTGAACCCCGCCTCGTTCGTCTCGATCATCACCTTGCGGACCGCCCCGTACGTCAGGCTCCTGTCCGCCTTGATCAGGACCAGCTTCTCCGGCATGCGGTCGTGGATCTCGGTCATCTCGGCCATGTACTGGTCGCGCGGAATCTGCTTCTTCTGCACGTAGATCTGCCTGTCGTTCGGGAGTGCCACCACGATCGCCTTTTCCTCGCTGTCGTCGGTCTTGGCCGTGTTCTTGGCATACGGGAGGTTGATGGTGACCCCCTCCTGCAGCATCGGCGTCACGACCATGAAGATGATCAGCAGCACCAGGCAGATGTCGACGAACGGCGTCACGTTGATGTTCGAGTTGAGGCCTTTACCTCCCAGCTGCATTCCCACGATTGGCCTCCTGTCCCTGGCGCTTCAGGAAGAAGTCGATCAGCTCCGAGCCCGAGTTGGCCATCTCGATGCCGAAGAACTCGATGACGCCCTGGAAGTAGTTGAACATCCAGACCGCGGCGATCGCCACGGCGAGTCCGACGGCCGTGGTAATGAGCGCCTCGGCGATGCCGGCCGAGACCGCGCCGATGCCGCCCGACCCCGTGGCGGCCATGCCGGTGAACGCGTTGATGATGCCGACGACCGTTCCGAACAGGCCGACGAAGGGGGCCGTGGCGCCGATGGTCGCGAGACCACCGATGCCGCGCTTGAGCTCGGCCGTGGTGAGGGCCGCGGCGCGCTCGACCGCCAGGCGGACCGACTCGACGGCGTCGTGGGCCGGCTGGTCCTGCTTCTCGAACAGGAACTGCTGCAGCCCGGCCGCCAGGACCTTGGCCAGGTGGCTCTTGTTGAACCGCTTGGCGGCCTCCACGGCCGCCGCGTAGTTCCCCTCGCGCAGGGCCTTGGTGGCGATCGGCAGGTAGTCGATCGACTGCTTCTTGGAGGCTCTGTAGAGCAGCAGCCGCTCGATGAAGATTCCGAGTGAATAGATCGACATCAGGAGCATGAACACGGTGACCCCTTTGGCGAGCCAGCCCATCTGCGTCCAGATGTCAAGGACCGAATGACCCATCATGTGCGTTGTCCTCCTGAAACTGACGGCCGCCGGTGCACGACCGGCGGCCCTTTCGCTGCCTACTGCAGCACGAACTCGACCACCACGGTGAAATACACGTCGACGGGCTTGCCGTTCTGCAGGCCCGGCTTGTAGCGCCACTGTCGCACCGCTGCCGTCGCCGACTCGTCGAACCCGAACTTCGAGCCGGGCGACTGGAGCACCTGAACCTCCCCCACCGTGCCGTCCTTCCGGATGACGGCTTGCAGGATGACCTTCCCCTGAATCTTGGCCTTGCGGGCGATCTCGGGGTATCGCGGCTGCACCTTGGTGGAGGGGATCAGCTCAGGGTTGGTGACGCCGCCGATTCCGGCGTACAGCGGCTGGTCCCCGAGCATGCCCCCCTCGGCGCCGCCGAGGATGCCTCCCAGGACACCGCCCACCACGCCGCCGACGACCCCGCCGACCACGCCTCCTTCCACGCCGCCTTCCACGCCGCCGTCAACCCCTTCGTCCTCCCCTTCGTCCTCCGGCGCCTCGATCGGCTTCGGCTGCTCTTCCGGGACGAGCTTGGGCTGCACGATCTCGGTCGGCTTCGGGATCTCCTTGGGCTTCTCGATGTTCGTCTTCTTCTTCCGGGCAGGCGGCGGGGGCGGCGGGGGCGGCGGCGGCGGGGCGGCCGCCACGAACGAGATGGTGATGGGCGGCGCCGGCACCGTGTCGACGCTCAGGAACGACATGAAGATGATGGCGCCGAACCCGATGCCGTGCACGAAGAGGGCGAAGGGCACGGTGATCCAGCGCCCGGACCGCCGGCGCGTCTTGGTCGACATCACCATCGAATCGAACACGTGCCCTGCCTCGCGCTTCCGACGGCCGCGTGACCTACTTCGCGGCCATCACCGCCTTGCGCATCTCGAGCGCCTGCTTCATGTACTTGGTGGCTTCTTCGTTGAACTTGACGAAATCCTCGTTGTTGCCCACGAGCTGGGCCACCTTCGCTTTTTCACGATACATCAGGTTGATGTACGAGACCGCCTCGAAGTAGTTCGGCCGCAGCGCTGACGCCCGGTTCAGGTAATCGAGCCCCATGTCGATGAGCTGCTGCCGGCGATCGAGATCGATCGTCAACCCCCCGTGGTAGACCTTGTCCCAGCAGAGCACGCCGATCGTGTACAGGACCTCGGCATTGTCCTTCTCGAGGTCCGCGCGCTTCTTGTGCCACTCCAGGGAGGTGTCGAAGTCCCCCTTCTTGGCATAGATCATTCCGATGACCTGCATCAGCTTGGCGGCGACGGCCGGGTCGCTGCCCTTGGCCTTGAGCTCCGCCTCGAAGAAGGCCGCCGCATCATCGTAGCGCTCCGAGCCGAGGTAGACGGTGAGCAGGTAATTCTTCGCGTCCTCGTTGTCGGGGTGCTGCTCGAGATAGCGCTTGAGGTTCTTGAGGGCTTCCGATGCGTACCGCAGATCCTTGGGGTGCTTCGAGCCCGGCTTGTAGAGCGCCAGGTAGGACAGGGCGGTATGGTAGTAGGCCAGATCCAGGTCAGGATTGAGATAGGTGGCGTAGCGGTACCACTCCACCGCTTTGAGGAACTCCTGCGCCTTGTACTGCTCGTTCCCCTGCTTGGTCGCGTAGTTCGCCTTGAGGCGATTGATCTGGGCCTGGCAGCCGAGGTTGCCGGCGAGCAGTCCCAAGGCGACCATCGTGGCCGCGAGTCTTCGAGTCATAGCCAGCCGGCTCCGCTGCGGTTGATAACCGAACAGCCGCAGAGATTGAAGTATCACCCCAAACTTGGAAATGGAAGGCTCGGCGACTCCCCGTCGAGCCGGCCCGGGATGATAGTCCAATGCTACTCGAATTGCAACGCGGCGCAAGACCCGTGGCGGGCCCCGCGGGAATCGCCTCTGCATTCACCCCGCAGGGAACCGGGCCCCGCTTCAGGCGCTCATCAACTGGCCCCGCAGGCCGTCCAGCCGGAGCCGCAGCTTGAGCAGGGCCTCCCGCTCCAACTGGCGGACCCGTTCCTTGCTCAGCTTCAGGATCCTGGAGACCGCTTCGAGCGTCAGTTCCGAACCGTCCCTCATGCCGAATCGCCGCTCCAGGATGTACCGCTCCCGAGGTGGCAGCGCCCTGAGGGCCTTCTTCAGGATGCGATCGACTTCCTCTTTCTGAATATCGCGCTCCTGCCGGAAGGAAGCCTCGGGATCGGAAATGAACGCTTCGAGGCGCGCCTCCTCGTCGGGCGAGATGAATTCGTCATAGCTGGTCGCGTAGGGCAGCAGATGCTTCCACATGGGACCTCCTTGATCGCCGCCCATGCGTAGCAACAAGCCTGCCAGGACCCCGCGTTGGCGAGGGAGCGGGCGCTGCGGTGGACCTTCAGCAATCGATCTCCTGGATTTCGGCGTCAAGTGCCGGATTTCCCGCGCCAGCGGCCACGAGCCCCCGGAATCCGGGGCTCCTGCGAGATGGTGGCCCCGGCCGACGGCCGCCCAAGCCACGGACTTTTTGGCACACTCCGAGAACACCATGACTTTTTGACAGGCCACCTGGTGGAACCGGACGACATTGACCATTCCCGACCCTAACGCCTAGGATCCGGGGCTCATGGACGCGGCGGCAAAGTCGACTGGGAGGGCGGAAGGCCGAGGCGACCCGGCCCTCCGGCGGAGAGCGGGCGCCATCGTCCGGGAGCTGCAGAGGGCGCGCCCGGACGCCCGCGTCGAGCTCGAGCATCGATCTCCTTTCGAGCTGCTGATGGCGACGATTCTGTCGGCGCAGTGCACCGACGCGCGCGTGAACCAGGTCACGCCGGGACTGTTCCGCGCCTACCCGACCCCGAAGGAGATGGCGGTTGCACAGCCGGAGGCGATCGAGCGCCTGATCCGCTCGACCGGGTTTTTCCGGGCGAAGACCCGAGCGATTCTCGGGTGCAGCCGCGCTCTGGGCGAGAAGCACGGGGGGCTGGTGCCGCGGACGATGGAGGAGCTGGCGGCGCTTCCCGGCGTCGGACGGAAGACGGCGAACGTCGTCCTGGGAGCCGCCTACGGCATCCCCTCAGGCATCGTCGTCGACACCCACGTCGCCCGCGTCGCGCGGCGACTGCGGTTGACGCGGCACGACGACCCTGTCCGGATCGAGCGCGATCTCATGTCCCTGGTGCCGCGGCACTCCTGGATTCCCTTCTCCATCGCGATGGTCCTGCACGGTCGCTACGTCTGCCTCGCCCGCCGTCCGCGCTGCGGCGAGTGCCCCCTCAACCGGCACTGCCCTTCCCGGGACCTGGCGGATCGCCCTCCTCTCCGTCGATCTCGGGGTCGTGGTCGAGGTTGATCTTGAGACCGACGCGCTCGGCCTCGCGGAGCGCCCGCTTCAGGTACCGCCGCTCCCGGTAACGACGCAGAAGGGACCGGAGCCAGCGGCTCTCGGCGCACAGGATGGCGATCCCGGGGATGAGCAGGAACCCTCCCGGCAGGATCGGCAGCGGGCCGAGCACGGCGCCGCCGACCGTCAGCGCCCAGCCGGTCGCCAGCCGGATCAGGCGGGCCCGCCTGCCTCTGGTCCCACCGGGTGATTTGCCGTTCGGGGTCAACGGGCGGTCGGCGTGAAGCCGGCGAGAGCCTCATCGGTCAGCTGGCCCACGAACACCAGCCGCGCCTCCCCCTCCAGCCGGATGCCGGCGGCGCGGCGGGCGTCCCCCTCGAAGCGCACCCGCAGGCTGGAGCCCGAGCGGGTGCGAAACTCGACCGGCGAGCGGGCTTTCCCAGCCGCCGACAAGGCCAGCGCCGCCGCGACGCAGCCCGTCCCGCAGGCCAGCGTCTCCCCTTCGACCCCACGCTCGTAGGTGCGGATGGCGAACATCCCGTTGCCCATCGGGTGCACGAAATCGACGTTCGTCCCCGCCGGCGCGAACCGGGGATGCCTTCGCAGGGAGCGGCCGACCTCCTCGATCGAAGGTCCCTGGGGTCCTTCTTCGACAACGACGTAGTGGGGCACGCCCGTGTCGATCAGCGCCCCGCTGTACAGCCGGCCCTGCGACGCCACCTCGACGCGCTCCTCGAAGTGCGCCGCCTCCCGCATCTCGAAGGAGACGCCGGTCGCGCTGACCTCCGCACGATGCAGGCCGAGGTCGGTCTGCACGGACATCTGCGCGGGAGCCAGGCCCTTCAGGAACGCCAGCCGGGCGGCGCAGCGGGCGCCATTGCCGCAGAACGTCGGCTGCCCGTCGGGGTTGAGGAACCGCGCCCGGATGTCGGCTTCCCTGGATTCCTCCAGGAGGATGACCCCGTCGGCGCCGACCGAAAGCGCGCGCGTGCAGAGCCGGCGCGTGAGATCCGCGAGCACAGCGTCGCGCAACATGCCGGGGCGGTTGTCGAAGGCGATGAAGTCGTTCCCCGCCGCGGTCATCTTGAAGAACTCGGTCTGGGTCAAGGTCACTCGGCACCTCCGCCGGACAGCAGCTCGGACCGCTCCTCCGACCTGGGACTCTCGTTGACCGGATCGGCGCCATCGACGGCGCTCACGGAGTAATGATAGCGCACGCCCGGCACGGTCCCGGGATCGATGAAGGAGGTCTCGGTCGCCGGCGTCTCACCAATGCGGACAGGTTCCTTCTCCTTGGTGGTCCGCCGGTAGACCCGGTAGCCAGCCAGGTCCGGCTCCGCGTTGGGGAACCAGTAGACCCGGATGACCGCACCTTCCACCGCCACCGCGAGCCCCGTGGGGGCGGCCGGCGCGAAGCGATCGTGCGGTCGCACCTCGACCGGAGGGCTGGCGACGCTCTCCCGGAGCGTGCCCTTCGGAGAATCGACGGCGCGCACGAAATAGACATAGCCGACGTCGTAGCGGAAGGTGGTGTCGACGAAGGACGGTTGCGCGAGAGGCTTGGGGTTCAGCGGGTCTTCCGGCACGGCGCTGTCGCCGGCCTCCTTCCGGTAGACGTTGAACCCGCGCGTGGGAGGCGCCGCGGCGGCGGGAGGCTGACCGGCGCCGGGCGCCTGCCCGGCTGGGGGCTCTTGTCCGCCAGGAGGCGACGTATCGGGCGGGGTCACCTGACCAGCAGACTCGGGGGCAGCGGCCGCCGCCGGACCGGCCCCCGGCGTCCACTCCAGGCGTACCGCCCCTTCGGCCGCCTCGGCGCGCAGATCGACGGGCGCGGGAGGCGGCGAGCCGATCTCGATCTGCGTCGGCACCCGCAGCGGCGAGCGGCTGTTCTTTCCTTCGACGATCTGCAGGGCGTACAGGAAACGCGGTGGCGCCCCCTCGGCGGTGGCCGTCGCCTTCGCCACCTCCCCGTCCCCGAACACGAACCTGCCGCGCACCAGGCTCCGCCGCAGATCCTCTCCCGTCAGGCTGGCGATGGTGGCCGCCTGCTTCTGGAACTGCTGCACCAGATACCGCTCCGAGACCGCCTCCGGACGCAGCGTGCCGGTCGACTGGAGGCGGAGCACCCGCACGGCCGCGTCCGGACCGAGGCGCGAGTGGTCGTTCCGGGTCCCGGGCAGGACGGCGCTGAGCACCACCTCCGGGCCGATCTGCCGGACGCGCAGCTGGCCGGGCGGCGCGGGGCCGATCCGCACCGGCGCCAGCGGCGGTCCTTTCTTGCCGCAGGCCGAGGACACGAGCGCCAGGGCGACGAGGGCCGCGGCGCGCCTCCCCCACCCGGCGCCGGGCGCTGTTCCCCCTCGACTAGAGGATGTAGCGGCTGAGGTCCTGGTCCTTGACGATGTCGGCCAGCATCCGATGGACATAGGCGTGGTCGATCGTGACCTTTCTCTCGGTCATGTCGGGGGCCTCGAAGGAGACCGTGTCGAGCAGCTTCTCCATGATGGTGTGCAGGCGCCGGGCGCCGATGTTCTCGGAGCGCTCGTTGACCTGGGCCGCCAGCTCGGCCACGGCCCGGACCGCGTCCGGAGTGAACTCCAGCTCGATCCCCTCGGTCAAGAGCAGGGCGCGGTACTGGCCGACCAGCGCGTTCTTCGGCTCGGTCAGGATGCGCACGAACTCGCCGACTCCCAAGGGCTGCAGCTCGACCCGGATCGGGAACCGCCCCTGCAGCTCGGGGATCAGGTCGGACGGCTTGCTGATGTGGAACGCTCCCGAGGCGATGAACAGGACGTGGTTCGTGCGCACCAGGCCGTGCTTGGTGCTGACGGTCGTTCCTTCGACCAGCGGCAGCAGGTCGCGCTGCACTCCCTCCCGGCTGACGTCTGGGCCGTGGCCGCGCTCGCGCCCGGCCACCTTGTCGATCTCGTCGATGAAGATGATGCCCGACTCCTCCACCCTCTTCAGGGCGATCCGCTTGACGGCGTCGGGGTCGACCAGGCGCTCCTCTTCCTCGCGCGTCAGGATCTCGCGCGCCTCGGCGACGCTGACGCGCCGGCGGCGCGTGCGCCCGCCGAACAGGCCGGAGAGCGACTCGCGCAGGTTGACGTCCATCTCCTCCATCCCGGAGGCCCCGAAGATGCGCAGCGCCGGCAACGTCTCCTGCCGCACGTCGAGCTCCACCGTCCGCTCCTCAAGCTGGCCGTCGCGCAGCTGCTGCCGGAGTTTCTCGCGGGTGCGGGCGAACGTATCGGGAGGGGCCGCCTCACCGCCCTCGCGTGTGGCAAATCCCGGCGTGGGCGTGGCGGGCTGCGGGAGCAGGAGGCCGAGGAGCCGATCCTCGGCCGCGGCCCGGGCCTGCTCCTGGACCCGCTCCGACAGCTCGGCCCGCACGCGCTCGATGGCCAGGTCGACGAGATCGCGCACCATCGATTCGACGTCGCGCCCGACGTATCCGACCTCGGTGTACTTCGACGCCTCCACCTTGATGAACGGCGATCCCGTCAACCTAGCCAGGCGGCGGGCGATCTCCGTCTTGCCGACGCCGGTGGGGCCGATCATGATGATGTTCTTGGGGGCCACTTCCTCGGCCATCTCGGGCGACAGCTTGAGGCGGCGGGTGCGGTTGCGCAGCGCGATGGCGACGGCCCGCTTCGCCCCCTCCTGGCCCACGATGTAGCGGTCCAGCCGGGCGACGATCTCGCGTGGCGTGAGGTCCACGTCGCTGCCGTCCGGGAGCGGCTCCCCAACCGGAGAGGCGCCCTGGCCGGGACGGGATCCGTGCACCGCTCCCATCCTCACAGCTCCTCGATG
>DASRJX010000241.1:0-3479 GCA_035649235.1 Candidatus Cryosericum sp. | reverse complement strand
GTAGGACGGCCGGAGGGTCCCATCAAGACCTTCCCGCTGCGGGGGATCAAGGACTCGCCGCCCTACCTTCACGACGGGCGGGCCCCCACGCTGGCCGACGCGGTCGAGTTCTTCAACCTCGTCCTGGAGCTCGACCTGACGCGGCAGGAGAAACAGGACCTGGTCGCGTTCCTGCTCTGCCTCTGAGGAACGCCATGAGCCGTGCCGACTGAAGTCCTGTCGCAGGCCGCCGCGCGCCGGATCGCCCTGGCCGCCCAGGGATTCGATCGTCCGCGCCCGCGGGGCCGGGTCGGCGTCCGCCACCTCCGGGACGTCCTGCGGCGTCTGGGCCTCGTCCAGATCGACTCCGTCAACGTCCTGGTGCCGGCGCACTACCAGGTGCCGTTCTCGCGGCTCGGGCCTTACGACCGGGCGCTCCTGGACGATCTCGTCTACCGGCGCCGCGAGTTCATGGAGCAGTGGGCGCACGAGGCGTCGATCCTGCCCGCCGAGCACTGGGCGCTGCTGCGCCACCGGATGGACGGGCACGACCGGCGGCTGCGCTCCCTCGCGGCGTTCATGGCGCGGCACGCCGATCACGCCCGCCGGGTGCTGGAGGCGGTGCGCGAGCGGGGCCCGCTGACCGCGGCGGACGTCCCGGAGCCCGACGGCACCCGCGGCAGCGCCCGGGGCTGGTGGGGCTGGTCGGTCACTAAAACGACCCTCGAGGGTCTGTTCGCTTCCGGGGACCTGGCGATCGCCGGCCGCCGCAGCGCCGGCTTCGCGCGCCTCTACGACCTGGCGGAGCGGGTCGTGCCGCAGCCGCGGCGCGGGCGGGACATCGCCCACGACGAGGCCCGGCGCGAGATGCTGCGCCTGGCCGCCCGCGCGCACGGCCTCGGCACGGCGACCGACCTCGCCGACTACTACCGCATGCCGATAGGAGAAGCGCGGCGGCTGCTCCAGGACCTGGCAGGCTCGGGGGAGCTGCGCGAGGTCCGGGTCCAGGGCTGGAGGGAGCGGGCCTATCTCCATCCCGAGGCGCGGTCGCCTCGGAGGATCGAAGCCTCGGCCCTCCTGTCGCCGTTCGATCCGCTGATCTGGCACCGGCCGCGCACCAGCCGCCTGTTCGGCTTCGACTACCGTATCGAGATCTACACGCCGCGCGCCCGGCGGCGCTGGGGCTACTATGTGCTTCCCTTCCTGCTGGGCGACCGGCTGGTGGCGCGCGTCGATCTCAAGGCCGACCGTGGGGCGTCCCGTCTCAGGGTCGAGGCGGCGCACCTCGAGCCACGGACGGAGGCGGACCGCGTCGCGGACGCCCTCGCCCCGGAGCTCCTGGCAATGGCCTCATGGCTCGGGCTCGAATCGGTCGCCGTCCGGCGCCGCGGCCGCTTCGCCCCGGCGCTCGCCGCGGCGATGAGACAGCGCGAGGTACCGGCCTTGACGGCGGGCACGGCGCGCCGGGGACGCCGCGTTCGATGACACTTTCCCGGTGGCCGACGCGGGTGCGGCTCCTGTAGGATGCCTGCCATGAAGCCGCCGCTCACGGACAGGGAGATGCTCGGGGCCTTCGCCGCCTCCGACGCCGCCTACGACGGCGTCTACCTGACCGCCGTGAAGACGACCGGGATCTTCTGCCGGCCCGGCTGCCCGGCGAAGAAGCCGCTGCCCCGCAACGTCGAGTTCTTCGCGACGGTGAAGGAGGCGATGTTCGCCGGCTACCGCCCCTGCAAGCGATGCCGGCCGCTGGAGAGGCCCGGGACGCCGCCCGCCTGGGTGTCGGAGCTCATTTCCCGGGTGGAGGCGTCCCCCGACGTTCGCCTGCGGGCTTCCGACCTCCGCGCGTCGGGCGTCGATCCGGGCAAGGCGCGGCGCTTTTTCAGGAAGCACTTCGGGATGACCTTCAGCGCGTTCTGCCGGGCCCGCCGGCTTTCGGGCGCGCTCTCCATCCTGCGCCAGGGAGGCAACGTGGACGACGCGGTCTTCGAGAGCGGCTATGCCTCGCACAGCGGATTCCGGGAGGCCTTCGCGCGCGCGTTCGGCGCGGCACCGGGCCACGGCAATGGGATCGACAGCGTGACCCTGGGGTGGATGGAGAGCCCGCTCGGGCCGCTCGTCGCCGGGGCGGACGACCGCGGCGTCTGCCTCCTGGAGTTCTCCGACAGGCGCATGCTCGAGGCGCAGCTCGCGACGCTGCAACGGCGGCTCAAGCGGCCTCTGGTCCCCGGGGAGCACCCGCTCCTCGAGCGCCTGCGCGCCGAGCTCTCCGAGTACTTCGCCGGGCGGCGCCGCACGTTCGAGGTGCCCCTCCACGCGCCCGGCACGCCGTTCCAGGAGCGCGTGTGGCAGGAGCTGCTCCTGATCCCTTACGGGGAGGTGCGCTCCTACGAGGAGATCGCGCGGCGCGTCGGCGCCCCGAGAGCCGTCCGGGCCGTGGGCCGCGCCAACGGCATGAATCGCGTCGCGATCGTCATCCCCTGCCACCGGGTCGTCGGCAAGGACGGCTCCACCGTGGGCTACGGAGGAGGCGTGCGCCGCAAGGAATGGCTCCTCGACCTGGAGCGGGGCGCGCCGCGATCGGCCCAGCTCGCCCTGCCGGGGGCGGGTGTCCAGGATCGGCACGTCGAGGCGTCGGAGTCCTGACGACGCCCCTCGGGTGGGTCGCGAATCTGGACTCTTTCGAGTCCCGGACCTATCTTCGGGCGGGAGGAGGTGTTTTGATGACGAAGAGGGCGAAGCGGAAACTCCAGATGCGGATGAAGCGGGCATTCCGTCAGCGCAGCCAGGCCAAGCGGCAGCTCCAGCGGGCCATCTCGAGCTACAGCAAGCTCCAGAGAAAGTACCGCGCGGCGTAGTTCCACCGCAGTCCGAAATCCCCAGGGGCGGGCCCTCGCACCAGACCGGCACCGAAGCCGCCGGAACGGTCCGAGGGGCCGCCCCTGGTGTATTCGGTCCTCGCCTCGCGCCTCACCCTCGGCGCGGTCCGCGCCTGAGCGCCTCAAAATGCTCTGATCAAAAGACTTCCGGGCCTTTTCACGACTTGGCACAGCTGCGCCTTGGTGGAGCGAAACTCGTTGACTCCCTGGAGTTGTGAGGGTACTTGGTCCTGGGGCGCAGACGCCCGGACTGTTCTCGCATCCGCCAGATCCACGCCTCGGCAACGGCCTGAGCGCCTGCGATCGAGCACCACCACAGGAGGCTGGTCATGTCGCGCAACCCGGCTGACAGACGGCGGCTTCTCGTTCTCATCGGGCTCCTCTCGGCACTGCCTCTCGTCCTGCTGGCCGCTCCCGCCATGCTCGCCTGGGCGAGCCGGCCCACCATCAAAGAACCAACCGACGAAAGCGCAGCGGAGCTGCGCTACCAGGCGGAGGAGGCGCGGCGTCTGTCCGCTGTGCCTCTGCCACCGGGGCACATGCCGTTGCCGGAGAACTCGCCGTTCGGCGGGGCGTTCCGCGCCAAGCGCGCCTCGGGCGACGCGGCGAAGGGGATGCTGC
>DASRJX010000240.1:0-3328 GCA_035649235.1 Candidatus Cryosericum sp. | reverse complement strand
TAGTCAAATCCCAAGCTCCAAATCCCAAGCTCCAACACACTCCCAACTTCCAAAGCCCAAACCAATCCCCAAACCAATTCCCAACCGGTTGGGAGTTGATTTGGGATTTGGTTTGGGATTCGGAGGTTGGGAGTGTGTTGGGATTTGGAGCTTGGAGCTTGGGATTTGACGAGAGCTATTCATCAAGCGCCAGATACACCACCACCGGCGCGAGAATTACCCACACCCCCGCAGCAATGAGCGGCAGCGTCGTGTAAAACGCCGCGCCGAGCAGCCAGGAGAAGCTGACGTTGCTCGGCAGGGTCAGCCACTCGGTGCCCGCGATGGCCGCTATCGCCGCGCGGATGCCCTGCGAGGCGGCGGGCGCGAGGGCGATGGCGCCGAAGGCGGCGAAGATCGTGGCAATTACCTGGACTACCAGCAGGGGGCGGAGCGCCATCCGGGCGGCTTCCTCGCGGGCGCGAATCTGCGCTCTCCACCAGATCGCGCTGGCGGCCGGGACGACGGCCTCCGCCCGGGCGCAGTCACGATCGTCGAAGAAGGCGCCCGCGATCTCCGCGACGTCGTTGCAGAGCGAACAGGACGCGACGTGCGCGCGGAGGGCCGGCTCGGCCTTGTCGGGCCAGCGGCGCGCGCCAACGGCGTCCAGGAGTTCCTGCTCGAACGGGCACTGGAGCTTCACGACGAGGTCCTTTCCTCTGCGGCGGGACGCCTGCTGGTCAGCAGCCCGGCCAGCCGCCGGCGCGCCCGAAACAGCAGCAGCTTGACGCTGCCCGCGCGCAGCCCGAGCGATTCGGCGATTTCCTTGTGCGACGATCCCTGGGCGTAGGCGAGCCACAACAGCGCGCGTTCGCGGGGCTTCAGGCGGGCCATCGCCCGCCGCAGATCGGCGGCCCGTTCGGTGGCCGCCGCTCCGTCACGCCGATCCGCGATCTCCTCTGGCGCCGTATCCAGGAACGGTGCGACGCGAGCCCGGCGGCGGCTGTCGTAGATCAGGTTGGTCGCGATCCGGAACAGGGCGTTTCGCCGGTGCGCTTCCCCCTCATACTCGCCGCGGGCCCGCAGGAACCGGTAATACGCCTCCTGCAGGAGGTCGTCCGCGAGCGCGGCATCGCCCGTCACCCGCGCCAGATAGGCGCGGAGCGTCCGGGCCGTGCGGTCGTAGAATCCGCGGAACGACTCCTCGTCCATTTCGAGCGGTACGGCGGCATCGGCGTCTTCGGCGCGGAGCCGCTCAATTTCTGTGAGAGTCAGGTCACGCATTGATTTCTGCCGGGCCGCTGCCCGGAGCCGGCCGCTCGAGCAGCCCGAGCCGGCGCGAGAGAACGTAGGCGGCCGCCGCTGAGACCAGGAAGCCAGCGCCGACGGCCGTAGACATGCAGCCTGCGATGTAGAAGAACTCCTGCGCCTCGAACAGGGCCCGGCCACTCAGGAACAGAAATCCGAGCCCGGTCACCAGCAGGATCGCGCCGATTTGCATCGACCAGAGGATCCTGGCAACCGGGGCGGCCACCGCGGGCGCCAGCTCCTGCAGCGGGCTGGGTCCCGATTCCAGGAATCGGCGGCCTGAAGGTGTCTGGACGTAAGTCATGAGCTCGTCGTTCGATGAAAAGCGATCCATCAGCTTGCCGTGCACTTCGGCCTGGATTTTCGACAGCCGGCTCCAGCGGCGCTGGTCGAGCACGGTGCGAATCAGCCAGATCAGCGTGCCGAGGATGATTCCCGCGGCAATGAACGCGGCAAATCCTCCCAGGATCCCGGCCAGCAGCTCCAGTTTCTGGCTGCGGGGCTGATAGTTGTCGTTCTGTCCAATCCGGATCCCTTCCAGGTAGAACTGCGCATTCTGCGGGATTTCCTCATGCTGGGCGAGGAAATCGCGAAGCTCGGGGTAGGAGGCCAGATAGCTCTCGCTCCGCATCAGCGACGGGTCGAGCTTGAGCACCCGGCCTACCGACGGCGGGTGGCTCTCGAGGATCCGCATGAGGGCTTCCCGGGTCCCCTGGGCGTCCATCTGGCTGGCCTGGCCCGCAGGCGCCGGGCGGCGCGGTTCGACTTTCGTGGTCTGGCCGAAGGCGCTGGGAACGAAGGACGAACAGGTAACAGCCGCGGCAAGAACCGCCGGGGCGAATCTCGAAAATGAAGGCGTCATGCCTCTAGATACGCAGGGAGGGGGGGACGGTTAACAAGGGACAAGCCTTGTCCCTTGTCAAACCTCCCATTCCGCCAGCCGGTCGACGCCCACGTTGCCGCCGCTGATGATCGCCACGGTCGGGCCGTCAATCCGTTGTTTGGCGTCCGCCAGGCCGGAGAGGACCGCGGCAACGCTCGCCGCGCCGCTCGGTTCTGCGACCACTTTCGCCCGATTGAACGTCCAGGACACGGCCTCGAGGATCTGCGCGTCCTCCACTGTCACCACGTCGTCGGCCAGGCGGCTGATGTAGTCGAAGGTGAGGTCGCCCGGACGCACCGGGATCAGGCCGTCCGCGATGCTGGCGGTTGAGGGGAGCGTGACCGGATGCCCGGCATCGAGCGAGGCGCGCATGGCCGCAGCGCCGGCCGGTTCCACGCCGATCACCCGGACATCGGGGCGTGTCGGCTTGACCGCCGCCACGACGCCGGAGGCCAGCCCTCCGCCACCGATCGGGACGACGATCGCGGCGACGCCCGGTTGCTGTTCGAGGATCTCCAGGCCGATGGTCGCCTGCCCCGCGATGATCCACTCGTGATCGAATGGCGGGACGATCGTGAGGCCGCGGGCGGCGGCTTCGGTCTCGGCCCTCGCGCGACGCTCGGAGGAGGTCGTGCCCTCGAAAATCACCTCCGCTCCGAACGATCTCGCGCCATCGACCTTCACACGCGGTGCGGTCTTCGGCATCACCACCACGGCCGGCGCGCCGAGTTGCCGCGCGGCGAGCGCCATCGCCTGACCGTGGTTGCCCGACGAGTACGTGATCACGCCGCGCTGCCGCTCCTCGGTCGTCAGCTGCGCCACCATGTTGTAAGCGCCACGAATCTTGAACGCGCCGCACGGCTGCATGTTCTCGCACTTGAGAAACAACGGCCGCCCGGCCTGGGCCGACACGTCGATGAGAGGGGTCACGCTGGCCACACCAGCAATGCGCTCACGGGCGGCAAGGATGTCGGAGAGAGTGATCACGGCTTCGATTGTACCTTTCGCGGGTTCGCGCGTTCGCGGGCTCGGGAGTTCGGCAAAGCCGGTGGTACTCAGAGGTAACGCGCAGATCCCGGCGGCTCGTTGCCTCTGAGTACCACCGGCTCTAGCGAACCCGCGAACCCCCGAGCCCGCGAACCCGCGAACCCGCGAGCG
>DASRJX010000239.1:0-7812 GCA_035649235.1 Candidatus Cryosericum sp. | reverse complement strand
GCGGTCCGTGCGTCGTCCTGGCCGACGCAGGAAGGCCGTTCCGCGGCGTCGTCCAGCCGCTGCTCGAGGACATGGGTTGCTCCGTCGACGTGGTGTCGGAAGGCATGGAGGCGTTCCGGCTCGCCGTGGTCAGGAAGCCGGCCCTGCTCATCGCGAGCGTCCACCTGCCGGGGTTGTCGGGAGTGGCGATCTGCGAGGGGATCAAAGGGAGTCCCCATCTCAAGGCGATCAAGGTGGCCCTGGTCGGGTCCTCCCTGAGCTCCGACCTGTTCAACCGCAGCACCGCCCGGGCGTATGGCGCCGACCTCTTCCTCGACGAAGGGATGAGCAAGGACGCGTTGAGCCGGGAGATCGCCTTCCTCCTCGGGAGCGGCGCCGTCTCGAGCGGGGCCGTGCCCGACCCGCGAGCGGACGAGAGCGAACCCGCCGCGGGCGACCCGACCGGGCCGGACGCGGAGATCGGCATGCTGGCGCGCCTTATGCTGTCCGACCTGCGTCTTTACTACCCCGACCGGTACGAGCGGGCGCTCCGTGACGGCAACCTGTTCGAGGTTTTCAGCGACGAGCTGTCGAAGGGCCGCGCCATGCTCGACGAGCGCTACCCCCAGGTGGCCGAGCGGCACCGGATCCTGGCTGCCGCCCTCAACACCGCTCTGAAGGAGAAGGGCCCGTTCGAGCCGGCCTCTAGTTCGTCAGGTAGGCGAACAAACTGACGGTCGCGGTCTTCTCGGTCGTGTTGTACAGGTGGACCCGGTACTTCGGGAAGCCGACCGTGAAGCGCTCCTGCTGCGAGGCGAACGATCGGAGCGGGAGCGAGGTCAGCACGGCACTAACCTGAAGGGGGAACTGGATCTGCCCGTCCTCGTCGAACGCCGTGGTGATCGTCTCCTCCTCAGGAACCAGGATGGCCCCGACCGCGCCGCTGCGCACCACCTTCCCCTGCGTCTGACCACTCAGGCTGATGACGACCGAGGTGAATCCGTCCATCGAGACGACCCCCCCGTCGATGAGCCGTCCGGTCTCCTTGGGCTCGACCGGCGGAACCCGGATATCCTTGATGGAGACGAGCGAGGCATGCCTCACCGGCCCGTCCACGGAGACGGCGCCTGAGACCCGCTGCACCTCGGGGAAGTTGGTCACGAAGACCTGCTGGATCTCCCGCGCGGCGGCCCGTCCGGCGGGTGTCGCCGCGAGGATGACGGCGGCGGCGATGACGAGAACGGCGAGGAGGATCGCTCTCATGGGGTCTCCCTGAAGCGGACACGGGCGGAAGGCGCCGTGCCGGCGCCTTCAGGATAACCTGGACGCCGCGACGGGGGCCGGCGCTGTGGACGGCACGGCGGAGGCCCGGAAGGCGGGGCCGGCCGCGCGGGCGCGCGTCACCTGGTGCCAGTAGCAGAGTACGAACAGCGCCCAGAGCGCCCGGCCGCGCTCGGAATGCCGGTTCAGGTGGGACTCGTACCAGGAGGCGGCGACGCGTTCGTCGAGGCCGGCCACCTCCTGCATCGCCCGCGGCGTGACGACGTCGTGGTACAGCGGTGCAATCGGGCCCGTCAGCCAGTGGCCGACGGGAACCTCGAAGCCGCGCTTCGGAGCGTCCAGGACGCGGTCCGGAACCACGCCGCGCAGGGCCCGCCTCAGGAGACGCTTCGAGGTGCTGTACGAGAAGTGGGCCGACGCCTGGAGCGTCAGGGACATCTCGACCAGCTCCGGATCGAGAAACGGCGCCCGCACCTCGAGCGAATGACGCATGCTGGTGCGGTCGACCTTGGCCAGCATGTCGTCCGGGAGCGGCAGATCGATCTCGACCGCCAGGACCCGGTCGAGCCCCGGGCCGAAGCGCCGGTAGCGCGCCTCGACGATGGCGCGCGCCAGCCCCTGGTCCTGGATCCCGGGACGGAGCGCCCGGCGCGCCTCGGGCGGCAGGATCGACATCCAGGCGGCGTGAGTCGCCGCCAGGTCGGTCGACAGGCCGTCCAGCAGCTTGCGCGCCCGGTGCACCGCCCCGGCCATCCCGGCGCCGTAGCGGGCCGGCAGCGGATGGATGAGCGCGCGTAGCGCGGCCTGGGCTGGAGAGGGGAGCTTCGCGAGGAGTCGAGCCGAGGCGAGGGCGCGATAGAGGCGGTAGCCGCCGAACACTTCGTCGCCGCCGTCGCCCGAAAGGGCGACCGTGAGCCCGCGTCGCGCCTCCCGCGCGATCAGCGAGCAGGCGACGGCGCTCGAGTCGGCGAACGGCTCGCCGAACGCCAGGAGCGCTCCCGGGATCTCGTCCAGGAGCCGCCGCGCGTCGAGGCGGACCTCGTGGTGCTCGGTGCCGATGTCGCGCGCCAGCCGGCGCGCCGCCTTTGCCTCGTCGAGCCAGGGCGCTCCCTGGATGCCGACCGAGTACGTGTGGGGCGGATGGGGCAGGGCGCGGCGCATGTAGGTGACGACGGCGGAGGAATCGATGCCTCCGGACAGGAACGCTCCGAGCGGCACCTCCGCGGCCAGGCGGCGGCGCACCGACGCGGCGAGGAGATCGCGCGTCGCCTCCTCGGGGCGCTCGGGCGGCCGGCGGGAGAAGGCGGCCTCGAGGTCGTAGTAGCGCCGCGGGCCGTCAATGATTCCTTCCCCCGCCTCCACGTAGGAGGCGTGCGGCAGCTTGCGCACCGACCGGTAGATGCTCCAGGGCGCCGGGATGTAGCCCAGCGTCAGGAAGAGCTCGACCGCCTCCGGGTCGACCTCGAGCGGCACGCCGCCGTGCCGCGCCAGGGCCTCGATCTCCGAGGCGAAGACGAGGTGGTGTTTCGTGACGGCGTAGTAGAGCGGCTTCTCTCCGAACCGGTCCCGCGCCAGCGTCAGCCGCTGCCGCGACTGATCCCAGAAGCCGAACGCGAACATCCCGTTCATCCGGCGGAGCGCCTCGCGCGGCCCCCAGGCCAGAAGCGCCATCAGGACGACCTCGGTGTCGGAGCGGGAGCGGAAGCGGATCCCCCGGCTCTCGAGCTCGGCGCGCAGCTCCTTCGAGTTGTACAGCTCGCCGTTGTACACGAGGTAGCCGCGCTCGTGCGCGTCCCGCATCGGCTGGGCCGCCGCGGAGGTGAGGTCGACGACCTTGAGCCTCCTGTGGCCGAGGGCGATCCGCGCCCGCCCGAGGCCGGCGTCGCGCCCCAGGAGCACCACCGCGCCCTCGTCCGGACCGCGGTGCTCGAGCGCGTCCGTGATCGCCTTGACGTCGCCGTGCGTCACGGGCTGTCCGTCGAGGCTGAGCGATCCGGCGATGCCGCACACGATCTTAGTCTCCGCTCCAGACCGAACGCAGGACGGAGGCCGATCGCTCCCAGGTGTGGCTGAGCGCCCAGAGGCGGGCCGCCTCCGACATCCGGGCTCGCGCCCCCGGATCGCCGAGCAGACGCTCCGCGGCGGCCGCGAACGCCTCCAGGTCGAGGGGCGGCACGAGCAGGCCGGTCAGCTCCTCCTGCACCGCCTCGGGCACGCCCCCCGAGCGGCCGCCGATCGCCGGCAGGCCGTGGCTGGCCGCCTCGAGGAAGGCGAGGCCGAACCCCTCCAGACCGTCGTACTGCCCCGTGGCCCGGCTCAACAGCACGAAGAGAGTCGCGACGCGGAAATGGGCCGGCAGCTCCGCCTGTGGCACGAGGCCGCAGAAGACGACACTCTCGGCCACGCCCAGATCGGCGGCAAGGCGCTCGAGGGAGGCGCGCTGCGGCCCCGCTCCGACGATCAGGTAACGCAGATCGGGGTGGTGCCGGAGCAGGCTGGGGAGAGCGCGCAGGACGACGTCGTGCCCCTTGCAGGGGACCAGGCGCGCCACCGAGAGCAGGACCGGGCCTCCCTCCAGCCGATACCGCCGGCGTAGATCGGCCAGCTGGCTGTCCGACGGCGGTTGAGGGCTGCTGACGCCCATGGGCAGAACGACGATGCGGCGGGCGGCGCCGGGGAGCAGGCGTTCGACGAGGGCGCCCGTGAAGCGGCTGTTGACCAGGACCGCGTCGGCCCCCTCGACCACCCAGCGGGCCAGGCGGCCCCAGGGCGGACGATCGTGGTAGTCGAGCAGGTCGGCCCCGTGCACGAAGACCGCGTACGGCAGGCCGTGCAGGAGCGCCAGCAGGCGCACCGGCACGCCGAGCGACAGGAGCTGGCCGCAGACGAGATAGCGGTAGCGGTGCGCGCTCAACAGCACCTCCAGGCGGGCCAGGGCGCAGGCGGATCGCGCCAGGCGGCTGAGGTGGCCTCCATGCTCCGGGATGCGGCGCCTGAAGACCCGCACCGGAAGGTCCCGGTCGCACGCCTGGTCCCCGGGAAGACGGGGCGCCAGGACGGCGGCCTCCCCGGCCGGCAGGTGCCGGGCCAGACCGTGGTACAGGGTGGACTCGCCGCCGAACAGCGGCGGGAAATCGTTGACCGCGAACAGGACTCGCGGCTCCGTCATGGGGCCTGGTCTCCCGCGGTCCGGCCGCGCACCCGGCGCGCCGCGCCGAGCAGGATCTCGACGACCAGCAGAATGAGGGTGCCGTGCACCAGGAAGATCACCGCCTCCCCGTTGGAGCCGCGGCGGAGCCCGAGCGCCGACAGTCCGAGCCCGAGGGCGAGGGTCAGGATGAGCGCCAGCGCACGGCGCGGGCCGCCGAGCACGACGCTCAAACGGTGGTGGATGTGGTCCCGTCCCGTGTAGTCGATCCACTCGCGGAACGACCGCACCCGGCCCGTGGCGAGACGCGACACCGTCGTCTGCAGCATGTCGTAGATGAGGACGCTGAAGATGAGAACCGGCGCTGTCAGCGCGACCAGGGGATCCCCTTCGGCCCAGTCGACCTGGACGGCGAGCGTCGCGAGCAGGAAGCCGACGCTGCCGCTCCCGGAGTCGCCGAGGAAGATCGAGGCGGCCCGGCCGGGCCTAAGATTGTGCGGCAGGAAGCCAAGGAGCGCCCCGGCGAGGGCGGCGCAGGCCACGACCAGGGACGTCTGGCCCGCGTCGGCCGCCACCACGGCGAGAAGCAGGGCGATCATGCCTCCGAGCGCGGCGGCGAGGCCGTCGATGCCGTCGATGAAGTTGTAGGCGTTGGTGATGCCGATGATCCAGAGCAGAGTCAGCGCGAGGTCGCCCGCGGCTCCGGCGGCGCCGGCGGAGTCCGGGAGGACGTGCAGCCGCACGCCGGCGCCGATCACTCCAGCCGCGCAGGCCGTCTGCAGGGCGAGGCGCAGCCAGGCCGGGAGGCCGCGCGTGTCGTCCAGGGCCCCGGCCGCCATCAGGATCAGGGCACAGACGACGATCGCCAGCAGCTCGACGTCGAGGAGGACGCGCCGTCCCGTCACCAGGACGAACGCCGCCACGACGGCCGTGCCTCCGAGCTTGGGGGTGGGCACGCGATGGCTCTTGCGGGGCTCCGGCGCGTCGAGGACGCCCCACCCGAGGGCGACCAGCCGCGCGGCGGGCGTCAGTCCGTAAGCGGCCAGGAGGGCCGCGCCCGCGACCTCGAAGGGCCCTGCCCACGTGGGCCGTGCCACGAACCAGATGGCGGCGGCGAGGAGGGCTACGAGCGGCATCGCAGCACGGCCGAGATGACCTGCTCCACGTCGCGGTCGCTCATCGCCGGCCACAGCGGCAGCGAGATCCACTGCTCGTGCGCCGCCTTCGCCCCGGGACAGCGGCGCGTTCCCGGACAGAGCTCGTGCAGGGGCCTGAAGACCGGCCGGCGCGCCATGACGCCGCTCGCCTGCAGGCCGTCGAGGAGCGGGGCGGCGCCGCGCGGGATCCGCAGCAGGTAGCGGTAGGCGACGTCGCGCGCGCCCGCGATCGCCCGCGGCTTCGTCCATCCCCGATCCTCGAAGGCGGCGTCGTAACGGCTGGCGATGGCGCGGCGGCGGTCCACGAGGTCGCCGATCCTCCCGATCTGGGCCGCCGCGATGGCGGCGTGCAGGTCCCCCATGAGGCCGTTGAGACGTGGCGTCGCATCCTCCTTCTCGTCGTGCTCCGCCAGGTCGCGCGCCCGTCGGACGACGCGCGCGGACGAGGAGGCCAGGGCGCCTCCCGGACCGCCGCAGGTGACGAGCTTCGTCGGACCGAACGAAAAGATGGCGGCGTCCCCACGGGATCCCACCGGGGCGCCGCGCTGGAACGCTCCCGGAGACTGCGCGCAGTCCTCGACGAGATACGCGTCCCGGACGCGGCAGTCCTCCACCTCGGCCGGATGGCCGAAGGGATGGACCACCACGACGGCGCGCAGCGCCTGGCCGGCCCGGCGTCTCAGATCCTGCGGGTCGAGACAGAGGCTCTCCGGATCGACGTCGCAGACGAGCGGCCGCGCCGGCACCGCGCGCACCGCGTGCAGGAGCGCGGCGCAGGTGTAGGAGGGGACCGCTACGGCGTCCCTGGAACGGAGGCCGAGGGCGCGCAATGCGAGAGTCAGGGACAGGGTTCCCGAGGCAGTGGCGAGAGCGTCCGCGGCGCCGGCCATCCGCGCCACGAGCGTCTCCAGCCGGGCCGCCTCCCTTCCCGGCGCCAGCCGGCCCGAGCGCAGGACGCGCAGGGCCGCCGCCTCCTCCTCACGTCCCAGGCTTGGGCGCGCGTGCGGCACCGGGACGGTTCCCGGCGGGGGCACGAGGGCGAGGGCCCTCATCGCGCCCGCCGCGCGCGGGCTGATCCTCCGTCCCGCGATCCGGTGATGTTGATGAACAGCCGCAGCGGCACGAACCCTTCGGCCCAGCGGACCCGCCCCTGGACGCCCCGGAAGTGCGCCGAGGCGCGGGCGATGTCGCAGATCGGCATTCCCTCGATGCGGGTCTTGGAGATCTGACTGTGGTGCCGGCGCAGGGCGCGGACCTTGGATTCGATCTCGCGCGCGATGTCGATGAACACCGTCGGCGTGAAGTTCACCGTCGTCGGCCCTTCGTAGAACAGGACGTTGCGCGCGTAGCGCGTGGCCGAGATGGCGGCGCGCGCCACCTGGCGATGGTCCTGGTGGGTGTCTGAAGGGTCGTTGACGAAGATGAAGTCGGGGCGCGCCCGGCGGATCACTCCCTCCATGCGATCGATCAGGTGGCGCACCGACGGAAGGATGGTGTCGCGGTAGCCTCCCCAATGGACTCTGGAAATGCCCAGGATGCCCGCCGCTGCGTCCTGCTCGCGCCGACGCACCCGCGCGCTGCCGCCGCGCGATCCGTCGGTCATCACCAGGATCTCGAGGCTCGCTCCCTTGCGGGCGTACTTGATGAGGGTGCCGCCGCAGCCGAACTCGATGTCATCGGGGTGGGCGCCGATCGCCAGGATGTTCATGCCGCCACGGCACCAGGCGCCTGGAGACGGCGCTCTCCACCCGTTCCCCGGTGCATCAGGAAGTCGACCGCCGAGAGGTTCGGCTCGAACCCCGGGTAGGACTGGGTGTAGACGGGGTGGACGAAGTCCTGGAACTCGACGGCGATTCCCGCCCGCCGCCAGGCTTCCGGATCCATGTAATCGCGACCCCCGGCTCCGGCCAGGTAGGAGTCGCAGCGGAAGCGACGGCAGAGATCGATGAGGCGCTCGTCTTTACCCGAGGGGACATCCTCGAGGCTCGAGGCCAGGACGACGGCCGTGCGGACCCCGAGAAGATCGGCCAGGAGGCGAACGCCGGTGGCATTGAGATCCGCCAGCGACGCATGGGGCCGGTCGAGGAGGTGCAGGAGCCGCGGCAGGACGTCCTGCCGGTGGGGCGCGCGGGCGTAGCACTGCCTCAGCGCCTCCTGGTGCTTGCGCCGCCATCCGGCGGTGTCGTCCACCTGGACGTCGAGGAGGCGCATCGGGAGGCGGTGGTGCACCGGAACCGTGAGCCACTG
>DASRJX010000238.1:0-2706 GCA_035649235.1 Candidatus Cryosericum sp. | reverse complement strand
GCCGCGGGTAGAGCCAGTGTGCCTGTGTGATCGCCTGGGCGGCAGCGGCCGACGCGAGCGCCACCAGAAGCAGCGGGACGAGCCGCCACGAGAGCGCCTTGCGGGCCGCGGCGAAGCCAAGCAGGCCGATCAGGATCAGGGCCCCCAGCTGCGCCGCTTCGTCCGCGGCGCGCGCCCGGCACGGCGCGGTGAGAAGGCTCGCCCCCGCCAGGGGCAGCAGCAGGGCCGCGGCGCGGCCCGCTGCCGCGCCACAATCCACCGGACGCCAGGCGAACAGGAGCGCGCCCGCCGCCGCGAACAGGCCGAGGGCCACGCGGCCGGCGGGCGTCAACTCCGGAGGCTGCACGACAAGAAGCGCCACGGCCGGCAGCGCCAGGGCCAGCGCCAGGCCGGAGGTCCGATCGGTTCGGCTCACGCGAGCAGCCCGCCCGCGGCCCTGCCGGGCCGGCCGCCGGCCAAAAAAATAAGGGCGGTGCCCGAAGGCACCGCCCCTTGAATCCAAGCCTGGGCTGAGACTAGGTCTGCGTCCCCTGCGGCCACTGGAAGAACTGGCCGTTGGCGAAGACGATGTCGCAGTCGAAGACGGAGGTGGTGCCGCCCGTGTTCGTGCCGGCAGCGGCGTCCTTCGCAATCGAGATGATCGTGTACTCGGCGCCGGTGGCTGTCGAGTTGATCAACCAGCCGTTGTTCCAGCCGTCCGTGGGAGGTACCATCTTGATGTAGATGGGCGAGACGTGCGTCGTGATGCCCGCCGCGCCGACGTTCGCCATGTTCTTCGGGTAGAAGTTGTTGTCGACGGCGTACGACTCGATCGCGGTTCCGATCGAGCGCATGTCGGCCATGGTCCGCTTCTGCTTGCCGCGGTCGATCGCGTTCAGCAGGTTCGGGATGGCGATCGCCGCGATGATCCCGATGATCGCGACGACGATCAGAAGCTCGATCAGCGTGAAGCCCTTTTCTTTGCGCATCTGTGTTTCCCCCTTTCGGCAACACACAATGAGCAAGCCCGATGCCACGCCCGGGGGTGCCCTGGCCCGACGAGGGAAATGGTTGATTCAAGCGGGTTTTCCGTCTCGACTGCAAGAGTGTAACCGCCCGCCGCCGCGTTCTGGCGTTCGCGAGTAGCACCGAGCGTCAGGAAAAGAGCCGCGGGCTGACATTGCGCGTCACCCTCCCGAGACCTGGGAAGGCGAGGCCTGCCCCGCCTGTGCGTCGAACGCGGCGAACCGCTGCATCAGGTCCCGGGCGCGGGCGCAGCCGGGATCCTCCTTCAGCTTCCTCTCGAGATCCAGGAGGATCGGCCCGACCGGGATGCGCTGGATCAGGACGCTGGCCCAGAGGTACCTCCAGTCGTCGGGATTGATGGCGCGATACTCCAGGCGCCGGATGAGTTCGTCGTTCTCCCTGGAGCGACGCAGGAAGACCATCGCGTCGTCGTCCCAGTAGACGAGGGCCCAGTCGGTGGCCGGAAAGTAGGCGGAGGAGAAAGCCCGCTCTCCGGTGCGGGGCGGGCCGCCGTTGACGCCCGGATAGACGACCTTCTGCAGTGTCGGCGGATACCGGAGGAAGGCCGCATCGATCCCGTGCGCGTCGATCAGGGCCTTCCAGGCCACGGGGCCCTCGAGGGCCTGCCCGATGTCCCGCAGGAGCTCGCCGTAGATCTCGTTGCGCCCGTCGATGAACACCTTGGCCGCGGGATGCCGGCGCCAGATGAGGTAACCCCCGAATCGCACGTCGTTGAAAAGCCGCCCGCCGACGCCCTCGCGCTGCAGGAAATCCACCGCTGCGGAGGGCTCGTTGTCGCCCGCCATGCTCACGCCGATCGAGGGGCGGGGCGGCAGGACGAGAAACAGAGGGAGGGAGCTCAGGAGGAGAACCACCGCGACGATCAGACCGGGCCGGACCTTCTCCCCCTGCGTCCCCCAGCGGTACAGGACCGTCGTCTTGGCGAGGTCGACGAGAGCGCGCGCCGGGCGCCCGATGCCGTAAGGCAGGACCAGGAAGAACAGTCCGATGTTGCGGAGGTGGAGAACGGCTAGTGCGCCGCAGATCAGAAGCGCCGGCGCCGCGACGGGGTCGGTGCTACGGATGCCGGCGAGCAGCACGACCGCCGACAGGCCGAGCGCGGCGAAGAAGAGCGGGAACTGCTCCGGGGCGGGGCGGATCCATTCCTGGTTCTGCAAGGAGAGCGACGTCAGAAGGTTCCGCAGCTGGAACGGGACGGCGTAGACCGCGAACCCGCGAGGGTTGGCGCCGACGGCCAGCAGGCTCGCGAGCGTCGTCCAGGCCAGACGTCGCAGGAACCGGTCCAGCGGCGCCGCGCTGCCCGCCGTGGCGCTTCCAGCCGGCACGCCGTTCGCGGCCGAGCCGCGTGCCGCCACCGAGGCCAGAAGCGACGCGCACCACGCCGCGGCCAGGAGCGCAGGAACGAGGAGGACGCCGACGTGCAGGTTGATCCCGACGGCCGTCAGCACCACGACGCCCAGCAGCGGTCCGGCGGAGTCGGCATCGCGGGCGCGGATCACCAGGTGGAGCGTGAGCGGCACCAGGAGGAGCGTGGCCAGTTCCGGGCGGACGTCGATCCGGAACGAGGCGCCGGCGAGCGCCAGGAGGACGAGGACCGACGCTCCCGCCGGCCCGTGTCCTTCGCGTTGCAGATACCGCACCATGAGCAGGCCGAGGAGAATGACGAGGCCGCTCTTCAGG
>DASRJX010000237.1:0-13020 GCA_035649235.1 Candidatus Cryosericum sp. | reverse complement strand
CCGGGCGGCCGGAAGGGCGCCACGGCAGCGCAGATACTGCCACGGACCGAAGCCGATCAGCCTGGTTCCGGGGGAACAGCGTGGCGGGATTTCACCAAGTGGAACAGGACCCGGGGGAGGCGCCGCCTCCCCCGGGGGATGGGAGCGGAGGGGTCAGTCTTCCTTGACCACCCGGAGCGTCACGTAGCGCGAGATGGCGGCGTCGTTCGTGCGGCTCGGGGGACTGATGACGTACAGGACGACGAGGCCGCCGGGGCTGAGCTTGCGGATCTCCCGGCGGTAGTCGGACAGGCTTCCCACGGGTACGCGGTTGACTTCCGTGATGACGTCGCCGTCGCCGACGCCCTTCTCATAGGCCTCCGAGACGCGCGACACGCGCGTCACCACGACACCGTCGGTGTCGCTGGGAAGGCCCAGCTCCTGCAGGATCTGCGGCGAGAGGTCCTCGGTCGTGATGCCGAGCTTGGTCTCGTTCGACTCCTTGGGGGTTTCGCTGCCCGGTCCCGACGTGCGCGACACGCCCATGCCTTCCTCGCGGTCGCCCAGGTTGGCGGTGAACGACAGCTCCTTCCCGCCCCGCAGGACCTTGAGCCGCACCTTCGAGCCCGGCCCCTTGGCGGAGATGACGCGGACCACCTCGTCGCTCGTCGCCACATCCCGGCCGTCGATCGCGGTGATGATGTCGCCCCGCTTCAGGCCGGCCTGATCGGCCGGCATGCCGGGGGTCACCGATTGCACCACGGCGCCGCGGTCGCTCGTCAGGCCCCAGGCCTCCTGCAGGTCGGGCGAGACCTCGTTCACGGTGATGCCGAGGAAGCCTCTCGAGACCTTCCCCTTCGACTTGAGCTGGTCGACCACGTCGCGCGCGATGCTCGTGGGGACGGCGAAGCCGATCCCCTGGCCGACGCTGCTGATGGCGGTGTTGACACCGACCACGTTGCCGGCCATGTCGACGAGGGGGCCTCCGGAGTTCCCGAAGTTGATCGCCGCATCCGTCTGGATGAAGTTGTCGAGCGACGCGTCGCGCGACAGACCTCCCAGGCGCCGGCCCTTGGCGCTGACCACGCCGACCGTGACGGTGTGCTCGTACTGCAGCGGATTCCCGACCGCCATGACCCAGTCGCCGATCCGAAGCTGCTCCGAGTCGCCGAACGTGAGGTACGGCAGCTTCTTGTCCACCCGGATCTTGATCAGCGCGAGGTCGGTGCTCGGGTCGCTCCCCACGACCTCCGCGTCGTAGTTGCGCCGATCGCCGCTCAGGTTCACGCGGATCTTCGTGGCGCTCTCGACGACGTGGTAGTTGGTCATGATGAAGCCGTCGTCGGTGATCAGGAACCCCGAGCCCCCGCTCTGCTCGATGTCGGGCTCGTCCGAGTCCGGCGACTGCGGCGCGCGACGGCGCGGACCCTGGGGGCCCTGGGGACCCTGCGGCCCGAAGAAGAACTCGAAGGGATCGCCGTGGAAGGGCTGGCGGCGCTGCGATTTCTGCTGGATCTCGGTGGCGGTGATGCTGACGACCGCCGGATTGACGTGCTCGGCGATGTCGGCGAAGGAGACCGGCGTCCCCGGCGTCGTCGTCCGGCCGGCGGCCAGCTGGGCGCGGGCCGCCGCATGCAGCGGCCGATCGTTGGCCGAAGCCGATTCCGCCGCCCGACCCGGCAGGGTGAGGTTGAGTCCTCCGGCCAGCACCATGCCGAAGATGACCGAGCCGGCCGCAATGAGGGCCAGAGTGAATAGTTGACCGTGCCTCTTCATCGAAGGTGACTCCTCGATCCCGCCAGTGAAGGATTCCGCCGAAGGATTACTAGTATAGGGCGCTGCGATCCCGACGGTCAAGGAACTGGCGTGGGACGAGCCGTCTCCATCGGCGGCGGCGCCGACGCCCGTGGAGCCGCATACCGCCGAGGCCAGGGTGTTCTGCACGCTGCCCAGGAGGAGCGCCGCATCGACCGGTTTGTCGATGACGGTCACGCCCAGCTCCGTCGCCCGGCGCCTCAAGGCCGCGTCCGCGAAGGCCGTGATCAGGAGCACGGGCGGGGGCGCGGTCCGCGCAGCCCAGACCCCCCTCCCGCGAAGGGCCGCGAGCAGGTCGAGGCCCTTGATCCCCGGCATCTGCTGATCGAGGATGAGGAGGTCGGCACGCCGCAGCCCCTCGGTGTCGGCGAGCGCGGCCTCGCATCCCGACCGGAGCACGATCTCGTGGCCCAAACGCGCCAGGAGCCGGCCATAGGCCTGCAGCGCCGCCGCGTCGTCCTCGACGACCACGATCGTCCTACCCGCCACGTTGCTCATGAGGACTGCGCGGACAGCAAGAGATGTGCCACGGCCTCCGGTGCCCGAACCCCCACCGGCCCGGGCCGGGAGACCTTTCTGAGGCCCGCGGGGGCGCGCCCGGGTACCGGATGGCGCGCGCGGCGCGCCAATCTGACGCTCATCAAGGACCCTCGTCCCCGCCCTCGCCGTACTCGCGCAGCTTGCGCTGCAGGGTCCTGAGGCCGATTCCCAGGACCTCGGCAGCCCGGGTGCGATTCCCGCCCGTCTGCTCCAGCGCGTTCAGGATGGCCTCCTTCTCGATCTCGTTCATCGTCCTCGGGAGCGCGGCGGACTGCGGCGGCGCCATCCGTGGTTGCGCGCCGGCCGCCGACTCCGGGGCCCTGTAGTTCTCCGGGAGGTCTTCCAGCCGGATGCGATTGGCACCCGGACTGGCCAGCACCACCAGGCTCTCGACGACGTTCCGCAGCTCCCGCACGTTGCCATCCCAGCGCGCCCGCTTCAGCATCTCGACGACCTCGACGTCGAGGACCAGGTCGGGGCGGCTGTTCTCCTCCTTGAAGGTCGAGAAGAAGTGAGCCAGCAGGAGCGGGATGTCCTCGGGCCGCTCCCGCAGAGGGGGAATCTGGATCGTGACCACCTTGAGCCGGTAGTAGAGATCGCTTCGGAACGCCCCGGCCGCCACGCGGGACTCCAGGTCGGTGTTGGTGGCGGCGAGGAAGCGGACGTCGACGCGGATCGTTTCCGTCCCGCCGACGCGCATGAAGGAGCGCTCCTCCAGGACCCGCAGCAGCTTCGCCTGCAGGGCCATCGGCAGCTCGCTGATCTCGTCCAGGAAGAGCGTCCCCCGATCGGCCAGCTCGAACGTGCCGAGCTTGCGCTGCACGGCCCCGGTGAAGGCGCCCCGCTCGTGCCCGAACATCTCGCTCTCGAGGATGTCCTTCGGGATGGCCGCGCAGTTGATGGCCACGAACCGGGCCTCCTTGCGCGGCGAGTGCTGGTGCAGGGCGTTCGCGATCAGCTCTTTCCCGGTGCCGCTCTCGCCGACGATGAGCACGCTGCTGCGGGTCGGGGCGACCAGGCCGAGCTGGTGCAGCACATGCTGCATCGGCGGCGAGGCGCCAATGATCCTCCCGAAGCTGAATTTCTCCTCCAGCCGCTGCCGGAGCCGCGCCACCTCCTGCGCCAGTCGGCGCTTCTCGACCGTGGCCGCGACGCGCTTGCGGAGCTCGACGAGGTTGACCGGCTTCTGCAAATAATCATCGGCGCCCTGCTTCATGGCGTCGACGGCCGATTCCACCGATCCGAACCCCGTGATCACCAGGACTCCGATACCGGGATCGAAGGCCCTGGCCTGCTGCAGGACGTCCAGGCCGTTCATCCCCGGCATGCGGAGATCGGTGACCAGCAGGTCGGCCCCGCGCTGCCGGAGCCGCTCCAGCCCTTCGGCCCCCGAGGCGCACGATGTGACCTCGTACCCGTCCTTGCGCAGCGCCAGCTCCGTGCTGCGACGATTCCCCTCGTCGTCGTCGATGACGATGATCTGCCCGCGGGCCTCCGCCATCAGCGCTCCCCGTCCTTCGCCTGCCCGACCAGGGCCAGGAATTCGTCCGCTTCCATCACCTTGATCCCCAGGTTGCGAGCCTTGACCAGCTTCGACCCCGCGTCCTCGCCGCTGACCACGAGGTCGGTCTTCTTCGACACCGACTCGGCGACCCGGCCGCCGCCGGCCCGTATCATCGTCTTGATCGCCTCGCGCGTAAAGCCGGGAATCGATCCGGTGACGACGCAGGTCTTCCCGGCCCAGGGGCCCGTCCCGGAGGGCCGGGCCCGCGCCGGCGCGGGCATCGTCAGGCCGGCGTCCCGCAGGCGCCGGACGAGCTCGCGATTCTCCTTCTGATCGAGGAACTGCCGGATCGACGCCGCCACCCGCTCGCCGATTTCGGGCACCTGAGTGAGCCGCTCCTCGCTCGCATCCAAGAGGGCGGAGAGGGTGGGGAAGGACTCCGCCAGGAGCTGCGCCGTCCGCTCCCCGACGAATCGGATCCCGAGCGCATGGATCACCCGATCGAGCGGCACGCTCCGGCTCCGCGCCAGCTGGGCCATGAGGTTGCCGGCCGACTTCTTCCCCATGCGATCCAGGCCGGCCAGCGTGTCCGCGTCGAGATCGTAGAGGTCCGGGATCGATTTCACGAAACCCTTCTGGAGGAGCTGCTCCACCAGCGCCTCTCCGAGCCCTTCGATGTCCATGGCACCGCGTCCGGCGAAATGAAGGATCGACTCCTGCAGGCGGGCCGGGCAGGAGGCGTTGACGCAGCGGTGGATCGCCTCGCCTGCCGGGCGGACGACGTCCGCGCCGCAGCGCGGGCAGGTCGCGGGCATGTCGAACGGAACCGAGCCGGCCGGCCGGAACTCGGTCAGGACCTTGACGACCTTGGGGATGACGTCGCCTCCCTTCTCGATCAGGACCCGATCGCCCGGGCGGACGTCCTTGCGGCGCACCTCCTCCTCGTTGTGCAGGGTGCAGCGCTGGATGGTGGTTCCGGCCAGTCGCACCGGCTCCAGGATCGCCACCGGCGTCAGGGCGCCTGTGCGCCCCACCTGCACTTCGATGCGCAGCACGGTCGTGGTCGCCTGCCGCGGCGGGAACTTCCAGGCGCAGGCCCAGCGGGGGGCCCTGGCCGTTGCACCCGCCCGCTCCTGGAGCGCTATCGAGTCCACCTTGACGACGCAGCCGTCGACTTCGTAGGCCAGCCGGTCGCGGCCGTCGCGCCACTCGACGTAGTAGGCCTCCACCTCATCCAGCGACCGGCAGAGGCGGTGGGTCGGGTTGACCCGCAGTCCCAGATCCTGGAGGCGGCGGAGCCCCTCCAGGTGGGTCTCGGGCATGGGCTCCCCTTCGATGCGCGCCAGCGACCAGACGAAGATCTCGAGAGGACGCCTGGCCGCGAGCGCCGGGTCGAGGAGCCGGAGCGTGCCGGCGGCGGCGTTGCGCGGGTTGGCGAACGGCGGCTCCCCCACCTCCTCGCGCTTCTGGTTCATCTCGGCGAACGCCTTGAGGGGGTAGTACACCTCGCCGCGGGCCTCCAGCAGGCGGACCGGCCGCTGCAGCCGCAACGGGACGGTCGGGATCGTCCGCACCGCGGCCGTGACGACTTCGCCAACCTCTCCGTCGCCGCGCGTCACCGCCCGCTCGAGCCGCCCGTCCTCGTAGACGAGGGCGATCGACACGCCGTCGATCTTCAGCTCCGCCGCCAGGCCGCTGCCGTGGTTCTCCGCGTCGCCCGGCACCGCCTCGACATCCCAGGCTCGGAGCGCCCGGGTCAGACGGCCGTGCCACTCCCGAAACTCCTCCGGGGTGGTGACGTTCTCGAGGCTGAGCATCGGGATGGCGTGCCGCGCGGTCGGCAGCTCCCCCGTGACCTCGCTGCCCACCCGCTGCGTCGGGGAGTCCGGGGTCACGAGGTCGGGGAAGTGCTTTTCGATCTCGATCAGCTCCCGTTCGAGCGCGTCGTACTCGGAGTCGCTGAGGACCGGATCGTCGTCGACGTAGTAGCGCTTGCGGTGGTACCAGATGTCCCGGCGCAGATCCTCGGCGCGCGCCACCGCGGCCGCGCGCGACCCACCCGCGGACCGCGTCACGATCGCGACACCGCCACGGCGCCGGACGCCGGGGCGCCGTCCGCGACGTGGCGGCGCGGCAGGCGCAGCACGAAGCGCGCGCCTCTCCCGCCGGTTCCGCTCTCCACCGTGATGCCGCCGCCGTGGGCCTCCAGGATGCGCGCGGCGATCGCCAGCCCCAGTCCCGTCCCGCCGGGCCGGTTCGAGTAGAAGACGTCGAAGATCTTCTGGCGATCCTCCGGCCTGATCCCCGGGCCGTCGTCGGTCACGGCGAGCGTCACGCCGCCGTCGGGCGCCACCGCCGTCTGGACGCTGACGCGCCCGCCCGGCGGGAGAATCTGCGCCGCGTTCATCAGGATGTTCATGAGCGCCTGGCGGATCAGCCCCTCGTCGAGATCGACGGCCGGCAGGAACGGCGACAGATCCTCGCTCAGGGCGATCTGGTGCGCCTCCAGCTGCGGGCGCACCAGCAGGCAGGTGGCGGCCGCGACCTGGTTCAGGTCGCGGCTCTCGAAGCGGGGCTGGCCGGGACGGGCGTAGGAGAGGAAATTATCCACCAGGTGGCCGAGCCGGCGGATCTCCCCCTGCAGCGTGGTGAGGTACAGGCGCGCCTCCGTCCCGCCATCGGCGAGACGGCCGGCAATCTCTTCCTCCAGCATCTGCAGGTTCATGCTCAGGACGTTCAGGGGGTTGCGAATCTCGTGTGCGAGGCCGGCCGCCAGGCCCCCGACATAGGCCAGGCGGTCGTCCATCTGCGCCTGCGCTTCCAGAGCCCGGGTGCGCTTCAAGAGGCGCAGTACATAGAGGAAGGCGATCAGCAGGATGAGGACGGCTGCTCCGGCGCCGATCCAGAGCTTGGTCTGGAGATCCTGCTGGAGGAGAGCCAGCTCCAGCTCGATCTGCTCCTCCGGAATCCCCACCTCGCGGATCTCGCTGCCGCCCGGCTGCGCCGCCTCGCGGATGGCGATCACCGATTTCGGCTCCCCTCCGACCTGCCACTGCTCGCGTACCCAATCGCGCCCCGTCGCCGGGGTCGAGGGCCGATCGCGGGGGTCGAGGACGCTCCCCTGCCGGACCTCACGCCACAGTACCTCGGGGGGCTCTTTCCGGTCGCCGCGGCTCCAGCCCATCAGCACCCGCTCGAAGCGCACCGTCAGGGATCGGAAGACGCCACCCCCCGGGCGCGGCGGCTCGGGCCGAGGCAGCGGGGCGTCCTCGGTCGACACCGGGTCGCCGAGCGTGCAGGGCTCTATGGGAGCGGGCGGGCTTTCGTCGAAGAAGAGATGGTCGAGCGGGGATGCGGGGACCGGCCTGAGAGCGTTGAGGGAGTGCTTGAACGCCTCGTCGATCACGCGGCGGCTGAGGTCGCTGAAGGCGAGGTGGCCGACCACGAACAGGTCGGCCACGAACAGGCCGATGAACAGCGCCGACGCGAACAAGAGCTGCGTACCGAACGCAGGTCTCGATCGGCAGACTTCCCGCAACTCCGTCCCCCCGCTCGATTTGTTCCGCAGGCCGATTCAGAATAGCACATCCTTCCGGGGCCGGCCGGCGGCCGCTGTGCCCGATCCGCAGCCCGGCGGCCATCCCCGGCCGTGGTCGTTGACAGCCAAAAAAACCGCGTGCTAGCATGCGCCTCCTTTTTGGTGCCATTCGACGCAATGCAAACACCGTCCCGGACCGGAGGACGCCGGACAGCGGCGGGGCCTCGGGACCCGGCTCGCGGCTGACAGGACGAGAGCATGCCTCCTGCGGAATCGTCACAAGCCACGCTCGCTCGGGCCGCGCGCCTTCCCCTGGGCGTCATCGGCTCCCTCGTCATCAGCCTCTTGCTCGCCCCGGCCGCGTCGGCCGAGGAGCGCAAGCATTCCTGGGAGTTCGGCGGCTACCTCGGCTACACCTTCCTTGGCAACGAGCTGAAGGTCGACGACAACCTGCACTACGGACTGCGCGTCGGCTGGTACATGACGCCGGTCTATGAGATGGAAGTCCAGTGGACGAGGGGCGACCAGACGAGCATCGGCGACCTGGGCAGCACGCTCATCGCCAACGACTCCGTCTTCCTGCTCGCTCCCGAGGAGGACTGGACTTTCGACTCCCTCGCCCTGCGGTTCGTCATCAATCCTCACAACGAGCGCCGGCGCCTGAAACCGTTCGGGCAGATCGGCCTGGGGACGCTGTCGTGGACCTCGAACCCGGCCCTCGTCTCCTCCGACCAGGGGGACGTGGACTCGTGGCTGGTGACGGCGGGCGGCGGCGTCCGCTACCGCTTGTCCGCCCACACGCAGCTCCGCGCCGAACTCGAGGATCAGTACTCGGTCGCCGAGGTCTACTCCAACGTCCTCGTGAACGTCGGACTCACCTGGGTCTTCGGCGGCGGACGCCCTCCCGACAGCGACGGCGACGGCGTCCTCGATCTCGACGACCGCTGTCCGGACACGCCGAAGGGATCGCTCGTCGACAAGCACGACGGCTGCCCCTGGGACATCGAC
Source organism: Candidatus Cryosericum sp. (assembly GCA_035649235.1). GTDB lineage: Bacteria > Acidobacteriota > Polarisedimenticolia > Gp22-AA2 > Gp22-AA2 > DASRJX01. Next base: position 4,636 of record DASRJX010000237.1, on the reverse strand, counting down.
CGCGACGGCGTCATGGAGGGTCTCGACCAGTGCGCCAACACGCCGCAGGGCTGGCCGGTCGACGAAAAGGGCTGCCCGCTCGAATCCGACGGCGACGCGGTGCCGGACGGGCTCGACAAGTGCGCCGACACACCGAAGGGCGCGATCGTCGACGCGACAGGCTGCCCCTCCGATTCCGACAAGGACAACATCTTCGACGGCATCGATCGCTGCCCCGGGACCCCCGCCGGGGCCCTGGTCGACGGGCCGGACAGCCCGACGGCCGGCTGCGCGCACGACACCGACAACGACGGCGTGGTGGACGGGGTCGACCAGTGCGCGCTGACGCCGGCGGGCGCCAGCGTGGACGAGAAGGGGTGCCCGAAGGACAGCGACGGCGATCGCGTCCTCGACGGACTCGACCAGTGCCCCGACACGCCGCGCGCCCAGAAGATCGACAAGGAAGGGTGCCCGCGCATCCGCCTCGACAAGACGGAGCCCCAGGTGCTGCAGAACGTCAAGTTCCACGGCATGGAGCTCTACCCCGGCAGCGAGGGCTGGCTGGCGCTCCTCGTGGATGCCGCGACCTACTGGGAAGACGTGGTCTTCGAGGTCGGCATCTACACGGACAACGAAGGTGGCGCCGCCGCCAACCGGACCGCGGCGCAGCGGCGCTCCGAGGTCCTGAAAGGGTGGCTCGTGCAGCAGGGCATCCCGGCGTCCCGCTTCGTGATGAAGGCCTACGGGCCGGTCAACTTCATCGCCGACAACAACACCGAGGAAGGGCGCGACAAGAACCGCCGCGTCGAGGTGAAGCGGCTGTCGGGCGACGTCCGGCGCCACCCGAAGCCGGCCCCCGAGCCGGAAGCACCTCCCGCCCAGGAGACGCCGCCGGCGCAGCCGACCCCGCCACCGTCGGCCACGCCTCCCGCTCCGTCGGGAGAGGCGCCTCCCGCGGCGACTCCCGGCGAGGGGGCCGCGCCGGAGCCGGCGCCCAAGCCTCCCGAGGAACCGAAGCCGTCCGAGGAACCGAAGCCGCCCGAGGAGCCCAAGCCGGAGCCCCCGCCGGCTCAGCAGGAACCCCCGCCGAAGCCGCAGGAGCCCCCGCCCGCGCCCGGTGGCGCGCGGCCCTGACGGGCGGTTCACTCCCTCAGGTGGGTCAGGCCGAAGGCGATTCGCCGCGCAGGATCCCCATCGCGCAGCGGTCCGGATCGAGATACCGCCAGATGGCGTCCCCGGCCTCCTGCGGGCCGACGGCCGCGATGCGCTCCGGGTATTCGATCACCTCGGCGATCCCGAGTCCCCGAACCTCGGCGTCGGCGTAGGCGAGGGCGCGCGCCGCATTCCCCTGCATTGCGATGACGTGCGTGCCGCGCAGGTGCCGCCGGGCCCGCTCCACCTCGTCGAGGCGGGGGCCGTCGTGCCGGAGTCGGCCGATCTCCTGGAACAGGACGTTGCGGGCCTCGATCTCGTCGCGCGGCGAGGTCGCCATGTAGACCAGGAACGCCCCGCCGCGCAACCGATCGTAGGTGAACGACTGCACGGCGTACGCTAGGCCCCGCCGGCCGCGCACCGCCTCGAAGAACCGTCCCCCGAGGCCCGATGTCAGCGACTGCACGACATCGAGCGTAAATCGATCCGGCGACGGCAGACCGGGCGTCGGGAAGCCGATCACCTGGGCCGTCTGGGCGCGCCGCCGGGCCTCGACTACCTCGCTCGGCCCCCACGCCAGAAGCTGTCCCGGCTCCGACCCCCCGTAACCTTCCTGGGGCCACTCCTCGAGCGGTGGGCCGACCAGGTCCAGCAGCTCCTCCCCACCGAGGGCGCCGACCGACGAGATGACCATGGTCGCCGGCCGCACCGTCAGCCGGTGCCAGCGCACCAGGTCCTCGCGCCGCAGTCCCTGTACCGAGGCCTGCTGGCCGTGGGCCGGCAGGGCGTACGGATGGCTGCCGAAGGCGGCCTGGCGGAACAGCTGGAACGTGTGCCCAAACGACTGGTCCTTGATCGACTCCTGCGCCGCCAGGAGGAGCGCGCGCTCCTTTTCGATCTCCTCGTAGACGAAGGCCGGATGGCGCACCAGGTCCAGGAGTATCTCGAATCCCTTGCGCGCGTGGCGCGCCAGCAGGCTCATGGAGAAGCCGAAGTAGTCCTCGTCCAAGACCCTTTCAATCGCGGTGCCCAGGCCGTCGATCTCGATGGCTACGCGGCGGGCGTCGCGCGACGGAGAGCCCTTGGCGAGGCTCGCCTGCATCAGCCGCGTGATGCCGGCGTTCTCGCGCTGCTCGCCGGAGCGGCCGCCCCTGAAGGCGACGCAGAAGGTGACGATCGGCCGCTCGCGGCGCTCCTCGTGGACCACGACGGGTCCGGAATCGAAGCGGTGCCGCAGCACCGAGCCGACGCCGTCGAGAGGCGTCGCGCGCTGCTCCGGAGCAGCGCGCGGCGCGGTCGCGGCAGGGCGCGCCGGACCCGGATCCTTGAGGGGCGGACCCGGATCGACCCGGCGCAGCGCCTCGAACCGCGCCGAGGCCGCCGGCGGCGGGCCGAGCCCTGCGGACTCCGGGAAGTACTCGAGCAGGGTCGCCCGTCCCAGATCGAGGTACCCTTCGGCGACCCGGCGGACGTCGGAGGCGGTGACGCGGGCCAGCCGCTGCACCGACTCCTCAGCCAGATGGCAGCCTCCGAGCGCCTCGTAATAGGCCAGGACCGACGACCGTCCCGTCACCTCCGCGCGGCTCTGGTGATAGCGGAATTCGATGGCTGTCCTGGCCCGCTCGATCTCCGACGAGGACGGGGGCTCCCGCCGCAGGCGCTCGACCTCGCCCTGCATCGAGCGGAGCGCGGCCTCGGCGGTCCGCGGATCGCCTTCGCTCTGGATGGTCAGCATGCCGATGTCGCGGAACGACTCGAGCCCCGCACCGATGCCGTCCACGAGGCCGTCTCGCTCCTTGACCGCCTGATGGAGCCGCGAGGCGCGCCCGCCACCCAGGATGTGCGCCAGGACGCGCAGCGCGAAATCGTCGTCGGTCAGGATCGGCGCCGCCTTGTAGGCCAGGAGCATGTGGCCGCGCTTGATGTCGCCGCTCAGCCGACGATAGCGAAAGGTGGCCTGCGGCGGCTCCGGAGGGGAGCCGAGAGGGTCCCCGGCGGCTCCCGGCGTCTCGCCCAGCAACCGCCGGGACGCCTCCAGCGCAGCGTCCGTCGCGACCCCGCCGACGATGCAGACGATGACGCGCTCGGGCACGTAGTGGCTGCGGTAGTAGGAAAGCAGGTCGCCGCGCGTCATGCGGCGGATGCCCTCCTCCGTGCCGATCCGCCAGCGGCGGATGCGGTGCGCCTCGAACGCCTCCCGGTACATCATCTCCGTGGCGTAGGCGGCCGGATTGTCGATCTTCCGCCGCGCCTCCTGGAGGACGGCCTCCTGCTCCTTCCTCAGCTCTTCCGGATCGAACAGGGGGTTCAGCAGGGCGTCGGCCTGGACGGTGAAGCCGGCCAGGAAATTCTCCGCCGGCAGCACGACGTAGTAGTTGGTCGACTCGTAGTAGGTGCCGGCGTTCAGCTCGCCGCCCAGCGACTTGATCTCCGCGGCGATCTGGTCGGGCCGCGGGCGGGACGGCGTGCCCTTGAAGAACATGTGCTCGACGACGTGCGAGATGCCGATCTGCTCGTCGGTCTCGTCGAAATAGCCCGCCCGCACCCAGAGGTTGATGGCGACGACCGGCGACGATGGATCCTCCTCCACCAGGACGACGAGCCCGTTCGGCAGGACTTGCTTGGTGATCCAAGGTCCCGACATCCGCTCAGCCCCTTTCCTGTTTGTCGGCCGGCTTCGCACCCGCGGGGCCGTGCGGGCCGTCGGACGGTGGCGTCGTCACGGGAGCGGACGGCGGCGCGAGCGTCGCCGAGTAATGCGCGTGCACCAGTTTCCAGCCGTCCTTCTGGCGCCTGTAGATCGCCGTCGCCTGCCCGCTGTCGTCGAGCGACGCCTCCCCCATCTTGCCGGTCATCGCCCAATCGTAGGTCGCGTAGGCCAGCGTCCCGTCCACGCGCACGTCGACGTGGTCCACCGTCATGTGCACCTCCCCCACCCGCTCGAAGAACTCGCCGAACGTCCGGGCGATCCCCTGCCAGCCCTGGAACCGGCCCGGCGGCGCTATGTCGAAGAGCGTGATGTCCGGGACCTGCGACCAGACCTCGGACAGCGCCTGCAGGTCGTGGGAGTTCATCGCCTGGACCTCGCGGGCGATCTGGGCCTTCACGGCATCGACGTCCGCCCCGGCGCTGCGGCATGCGGCCGCCACCATCAGGAGCACGACCGGAATCCCTGTCTGTCGTGGGAAAACCGTGTGGGTGAACCTCAGCATGGCCGCGCGAACTTTAGCGCACGCTCCCGGGGGTGTCAATCGCGCGCACCCTCGATAATCCCACGGTCCGCACGCAGATCGAGCACGTTCTTGGTGACGGCGGCCCCCAGGATGAGCCCGCCGCCCAGGAGTGCTCTGAGGCCGACGCGCTCGCCGTGGATGAGGAGGACCCAGGAGAACAGTGCCGCGGCGGCGGCGACCTGGAGCCGAGCGACGATCTCGCTACGGGCCCCCGGCACGCGCGCTGCTCAGATCCGGCAGGCCAGGGCGACGCCGTCGCGCAGCGGCAGAAT
>DASRJX010000236.1:0-2278 GCA_035649235.1 Candidatus Cryosericum sp. | reverse complement strand
CTTCGTGGCCTCGGGCAGCGGCGTGTAGAACAGCTCGTAGCCCGCGCGAAAGACGGAGTTCCGCACCGAGACGTCGAGCGTGCGGGGGAGGATGCCGCGCCACGGAGACGGCAGGACGAAGGCGAGCAGCGCGCCCGTGCCGACGAGCACGGGATGGCTGGCCACCGATCCGTCGAGGCCGAGGCGGGTGAGGGCGAGCTGGCCGAGCGCGGTCTGGATGAGGAAGGCGGCCGTTCCCGTCCCGGCATAGAAAAGGCCGAAGAACCGCACGAGCGGCTCGCCCTTTCCGAAATACGCGACCGCCTCCGCTTTGAGCAGGTAGTCGACGAGGGCGGCCGTGGTGGCCGCGAGCGCGACGACGAGGGCCAGGTTCCGCAGCAGCGAGACCCGGCGGATCTCGGCCCATCCACTCTGGCCGTCGTCCGCCTCCTTGGCCACGGGCCGGCGAGGTGCTCCCCGGCTGACCAGCAGGGCTCCGGCCATGGCCGAAGCCGCCACCGTGGCCAGGACGACGAGCAGCGCCCGCTGCGAGAGGAGAGCGGCGATGCGCTCGGCGCCCACGCCACCGACGAGCCCGCCGAAAGTAGCGGCGGCGGCCACCCGCGCCAGGAGCGGCTTGGCGGAGTGGGGATCGAAGCGCTCGTTGAGCAAGGACCAGAAGGCGGAGATCGCGACTCCACCGAGCACGGACGAATGGAGGTACAGGAGGATGGCGGCCGCTTCCGGCCGCGAGCCGAGCAGGGTCCATTCGGCGAGGAACAGGACCGCCCCGAGGGCGAGGAGGGCGGGGACGACGCGCGTGGGACCGAACCGGACGAGGAGGCGCCCGGATCCCTGCGCGGTGGGGATCGCGAGGAGGGCGGACCCCGCGATGAAATAAGGCAGGGTCGTGACCGCGAAGTGCGAGAGGAAGAGACCATCACGGATGGCGTTCGAGCCCACCTGCTGCGCGATGAGCGCGGCCGCCGTGAGGGGCGCGACGAGATGGACCTTCGATTCGCTCACGCCATCTCAGAAGCCGAAGCCTCCCTTGAAATAGATCAGGTCGGCCTCGGTGCTGTGGGCGATCCCGGTGGAGAAGAGCATGCGTTCGTTCAGCAGCGAGAGCCAGATGCCACCGCCGACGCCGGTGTGCCAGGTATCGCTCGTCTCGCCCTCCAGCCACACGCGGCCGACGTCCGCGAAGCCCTGGAGGCCCCACGCACCGGGCACGACCAGCGTGATGTGGGAGACGCGCAGGCGGAGGTCGGAGTTGAGCGAAGCCGAAGAGTCGCCCAGGAAGCGCCGGGCGCGGAAGCCGCGCACGGTGTCGCGGGGCTCCTCCAGGGCGCCCTCGCCCAGGCCGCCCATGCCGATGGAGGCCGCCTCCATGTACGGATAGGTCCCGAACACCTTCTTGCCGACCCCGCGAAGGGCGATGGTCGCGAACTTCCCCGCGGAGAGGTACGCGTTCAAGTTGCCGTTGACCTGGCCGAAATCGCTGGTCACGTCCCAGGCCTTCGGGAAATAGGAGGCGCGGGCGGCCGCGAACAGGCCCTTGCGGGGAAACAGCGTGCTGTCGCGGCCGTCGAAGGACATCACCCCGTGCAGGGCGAAAGCGCCGAACTTGCCGACGCCGTAGGGTTGGACGACATTGATGAGCTCGGTCCTGGTCTCGTCGCTCTGGGTGTACTTGACGGCGGGCCCGATGCTCATGAGGCCCCGGCGGCCCAGCCGCACCTTGAACTGGGGATAGAGGACGAACTGGTTCGCGTGGACCTTGTTGAAGTCCTGCTCTCCGAAGGCGGGCGTCTCGTTGCCGAAGCCGTAGAAGCGGAGCACTTCGACGCCGGACGCGTAGGCGAAGAGGCCGAAGAACGATCGGCGGTTCTCGCGGTGGAATTCGCCGATGTAATCGGCGCGCCCGTTTCCCTGGCCGAACGAGAAGCCCGCCCGCACCTGGTGCGACGTAGCGAACGGGGTCTTGCGGAAGCCGTACTTCTGGGTGTAGATGCCGTAGCCCAGGAACACCCCGAGGTCGGAGCCGTAGGACACCCAGGGCACGCCCCAGCTCTCGCGCGTCCAGTCGCGCGGGGGGATCCAGGGCGCGTTTATCGGCGGCGGGGGTGGCGTATAGGCGCGATCGTCGTCGCCCGCGTTCACCGCGCGGTTCTGGCCCTCGGTGTCCGACAGCTTCGCATGGCCGGCGCCGGTCGCGTCGAGGGTGTCGTTGCCCGCTCCCCCGATGAGCCGCACTTTCGGACCGTGGCCACCGCCCGTCACCACGACCGTGTCGTCG
>DASRJX010000235.1:0-14464 GCA_035649235.1 Candidatus Cryosericum sp. | reverse complement strand
CGCTGCACTTCATGCAGCCAACGACCGGAGTCGATCCGGATGTTCCCGATGTGGCCCCAGGACAGGCACACGTACGTCAACGCGAAGAGAAGAGCGATGGCCAGGAGGGGCGGGTGCCGGCCGTGGATGGCTCCTGGCGGGATCGGCTGCATCTGGGTTCGGGCCCCGGCGTCAGGACCCGTCGGCTGTTCCGTCTCCAAGCGGCCCCCACACGATCAGATCGAGCCAGACACGACTGAAGACCATCTTCTCCGAGTGATCGGGCAGGCACGAGCGGATGGCGCGCTCGAACTCCTCCCGATCGGCGACCATGGCCCACAGTGCGGCCACCCGCCGCCCGCGGCTGTCGGCGCCGATCGCCCGGCACGACCCGGCATCGAGAGGCAGACGCACGAGCCAGATCGCAGCGTCCGGTGCTGTGTGTGCCGCGATCTGAAGCACGGGGGCGTGCGCCCTGGCATCGGTCACCACGACGGGCGCCTGCCGCAGGCCTTGGAAGGCGCGGCGATCCTCCTCCCGGCCCTTCGTCATGTAATGGCCGGCGCGTGCCAGGAACGTGCCGCCCGACAGGACCAGCAGCACGACGAAAAAGGCCGTGCGCAGCCTCGCGGACCTTGCGCTTCCGGCCCGGACGAGGCCGAGGAGCCCAACACAGGCGCTCGAGTAGGGGGCGAAATACCGGAGGTTGAACCAGGCCGGGACCTGGTGGAGCCAGACGAGAACGGCGTAGAGGACGCAGCCCACCGGAAGCGACACGGCCAGGACCGTCCCCGCGGCGGGCCTCGGACGCTCCCCGGCCGCGAGGGCCATCAGCCCGAGACACAGGAGGCCGGCCGCGACGAAGAGTCCGGCGAGCGGCAGGTGAGCGAACGGGAGGTCGACGAAGAGCGACAGCATCGCTTGAAGAGCCGCGTGCAGCGTCTCCTCCGTCCGCCCGAAGGGACGCAGCGTACGGACCGGCACCCCCAGCGGGCCGCCATGCACGCCCTGCCACTTCGCCAGGAGGAGGAACGGCGCCGTTGCGAGCGCGACTCCGATGACCGTCCGCCGCGTCGCCCTGCTCAGGCCGCTCTCCCGTCTCAGGAGGGCGGCCGCGACGAGGCCGGCCAGAAGGGACCACACCAGCACTCCTGCCTGATAGGCGCTCGCCGTCAGGAGCGTGCCGGCCGCGACGAATCCTGCCGTCGCCCGGGACGTGGACGCCTCGCGGTCCTTCAGGAGCCCGGCCACCGCCCCCGGCAGAAAAGCCGCGAGGAGTGCTGCGAGCGCGTACTGCCGGATGACCAGCGCGGCCTCCCAGTACGTCGGGCTGAAGCAATAAAGCGCCGCGAAGAACAGCCCGATCCGCCAGCCTCGCTCGCGGGCCACGATCCAGAACAGGACGCAGGCGGCGAGGCTGCACAGCAGGAGGCTCAAGGCGATCGCGGCGCGCACCGATCCCCCCCAGGTCCGACGCCAGAGGTTCAGCAGGCCCAGGTAGATCGGTGGATTGATGCTCAATCGATAGGCATCCAGCACCGTCGCCCCAACGCCGTAATCCGGCCGCGGGTCGATCGTGTCGAGGAGTTCCCGGGCGCTCCTCCGGGACGTCGACGGAGGGGACAGGACGCGGTCCGCCCGCGACTTTCCTTCCGAGCTCAGCAGGAGCGAGACCAGGTCGTCGTGCCCGGGCGTCCAGGCCGCCTCGTAGATCGCGTACCACGAGGCGGGTACCGCCAGGGCGAGAAGCCCCGTCAGGGCCAGGCCGGCCCAGAAGCCTCGTTCCATGGGCGCTCGCGGGAGATGGGCTCGCGGCATTCCGATCGCCCGCCTAGCGGCGCCGCCCCGGGGGCGCGGCCGGCGTCCGTGCCGCCGCGAACCGCGGCGAGCGCATCAGGCCCCAGCGGTTGAGCCGGAACTCGAGCGCCGTCGCCACGACCCCCGCCGCGTATCGGAGGCTCGACAGGGGCCCGATCGACGAGGCCTCGGGGAAGTAGCGGCACGGGCTGCTGATCTCGCCGATCGCAAAGCCATGGAAGATCGCCTGGCACAGGATCTGGTTGTCGAACACGAAGCCGTCCGCGTTGCTCTCGAGAGGCAGGCTCTCGAGGACCTCCCGGCGGAAGGCGCGGAAGCCGGTGTGGTACTCGGAGAGCTTGCGACCGAGCATCAGGTTCTGGAACAGCGTCAGCACGCGGTTGCCGGCGTACTTGTAGAACGGCATCCCTCCCCGCAGGGCCCCGCGCACCAGGATGCGCGATCCGAGGACCACGTCGTAGAGTCCGAATCGGAGCAGGGCGACCATGGCCGGGATGAGCTGCGGCGGGTACTGGTAGTCGGGGTGCAGCATGACGACGATGTCGGCGCCGCGCTCGAGGGCGGCCCGGTAGCAGGTCTTCTGGTTGGCGCCGTAGCCGCGGTTGGCGGCGTGGACCAGCGTCGGGATGCCTAGGCGGTGGGCCACATCGACGGTGCGATCCGCGCTCGCGTCGTCGACGAGCAGGATCTCGTCCGCCGCCCCGGGAGGAATCTCGGCGCAGGTGCGCTCGAGCGTCTTCTCGGCGTTGTAGGCCGGGAGGACGACCACCACCTTCAAGGGGCCGGCGCGGGCCGTGCCCGGCTCGACTCGATCGCCGCTCAACGCGCCTCCAGAGGCTGGGACCAGCGACAGCGCTCTATTCTAGCGTTCCGCGCACCGGGGCGAGCCGCCATCCTGCGTCGCCGCCCGCGTCCCGTTGACATCCGGGACGGGCGCCCTGTAGCATCGATTTCGCGCCGGATCGCCGCGACATGGCGTCCGGCGGGAGATCGACGTCGATGACCGAACCGCAGGCCGCGAAGCTGACGAGCCACGCAAAATCCGGCGGTTGAGCGGCCAAGCTCAGTCCGGTGGACCTGAGCGACATCGTCCGTGAATTCGCCGGGGCGGCCAAGACCGACCCGAACCTGATCGTCGGCTTCGAGACCGGCGACGACGCGGGGGTGTACCGCCTCAGCGACGACCTGGCGCTGGTGCAGACCGTCGACTACATCACCCCGGTGGTGGACGATCCGTACCTCTACGGCCAGGTCGCCGCCGCCAACTCGATCTCCGACGTGTACGCCATGGGCGGGCGGCCGCTCACGGCCATGAACCTGTGCAACTTCCCGGCGCGCGGCATCGACAAGGCGTCGTTGCGACGCATCCTGGAGGGGGGGTTCAGCAAGATCCGTGAGGCCGGAGCGACGCTGGTCGGCGGGCACACGGTGCGCGACGACGAGCTCAAATACGGCCTCTCAGTGACGGGCCTCATCGACCCGAAGCGCGTCATGACGAACACAGGCGCCCGAGCGGGCGACGACCTGGTGCTGACCAAGCCGATCGGCACGGGAGTCATCATCACCGGCCACCGCCGCGGCGTGGCCCCCGACGCCCTGCTGATGCGCGCGGTCGAGTGGATGGCGACGCTCAACCGGGTCGCCTGCGAGACGATGCTGGAGTTCGATCCCCACTCCTGCACGGACATCACCGGCTTCGGGTTCGCCGGCCACGCCCTCGGCATGGCGCGCGGCAGCCGGACGCTGTTCCGCATCCGCTTCGACGCGATCCCGCGCTACGACGAGAGCCTGGACCTCATCGCGCAGGGGATCGCCACCTCGGTGACCAGCTCGAACCTGCAGGTCGTCCAGGATCAGATGATCTTCTCCGGATCCTTCCGCGAGGAGGAGAAGTGGCTGGCGGTCGACCCGCAGACGTCGGGCGGGCTGCTCATCGCGCTCCCCAAAGAGCAAGCGCCCCGTCTCGTCGCCCGCCTGCTGGAGCGCGGCAATCCTGTGGCGGCGGTCATCGGCGAGGTCGTCGAGGCCCCGGGCGGACGTCCCGGACTGGAATTCGTCAAGTAGCGGGCGATCCGCGTCATAGCGTCGAGGCGGGATCGACGTCCACGGTCACGGAGTCCTTCCTGACGCCGAGGCGCTCGATGAGCGAGTCCGTTTCCTCCAGCGCCTGCCGGACCGCGGCCCGCCGGCTCCCCTTCAGCAGCACCTGCACGCGATAAACCCCCCGCAGCCTCTCGAGCGGCGCGGGCGCGGGGCCCAGCACCTGGAGATCCACTTGGCGTGAGCTGCGCAGGCGGGTCGCGATGCTCGAGGCCTGCTCCAGGGCGCGTTCGTAGATCCGGTCCCGGAAGACCAGGAGGGCCAGGGCGCTGAAGGGCGGATACCGGAGCGTCTTCCGATAAACGAGCTCGGCGCGCGCGAAGGCCTCGAAGTCGTGCTCGCAGGCGGCGCGGACGGCGTGGTGTTCCGGATCGTAGGCCTGAACGATCACCTCGCCGGGCCGTTCCCGCCGGCCGCTGCGTCCCGCCATCTGGGCCAGGAGCTGGAACGTCCGCTCGCCGGCGCGGAAGTCGGGGAGCCCCAGGAGCGCATCGGCCGCCAGCACGCCGACCAGCGTCACGTTGGGGAAGTCGTGGCCCTTGGCGATCATCTGCGTGCCGAGCAGGATGTCGATCTCCCCTCTCTCGACGCGTCCGAGCAGGTCCTCGACAGCGCCCCGGCCACGCACCGTGTCGCGGTCCATGCGAGCCACGCGCGCCTGCGGGAAGAGCGACCGCAGCGTCTCCTCCAGCTTCTCGGTTCCGGTCCCGCCGAAGTGCAGGTGGCCGCTGCCGCACTCCGGGCAGGAGGCCGGCACCGCGCGGCTCTCCTGGCAGTAGTGGCAGCGCAGCCGACGGTCCCGCAGGTGCAGGGTCAGCGCGATGCTGCAGCGCGGGCATTCGAGGGTCTCTCCGCAGGCGCGGCACAGGACGAAGGTGGAGAAGCCGCGGCGGTTGAGCAGGATCAGGCTCTGTTCCTTGCGCTCCAGGCGCTCGCGCAGTGCCGCGTGGAGGCAGCGCGAGAGCGGCGCCGCGGTCCCCGTTTCCTCGAACTCGCGTCGCATGTCGACCCGGTGGACCAGCGGCAGGACGGCCCCCGCGACCCGATGCCTGAGGGTCAGGAGCCGGTACTTCCGCCGCAGCGCATTGTGGTACGACTCCATCGACGGGGTCGCCGACCCGAGGACCACGGGAGCGCCGATGCGCTGCGCGCGCACGATCGCCAGATCCCGCCCGCTGTAGCGCGGATGCTCGTCCTGCTTGTAGGAGGCGTCGTGCTCCTCGTCGACGATGACGAGGCCCGGGTCGCGGAGCGGAGCGAAGACCGCGGAACGCGCGCCCAGCACCACCTTCACCCGTCCTTCCCGCACGCGCCGCCACTCCGAGGCGCGCTCCGTGACCGTCAGCCCCGAGTGCAGGAGCGCCAGCACCTCGCCGAAGCGCGCCTGCATCCGTCGGGCGAGGAGCGGCGTCAGGCCGATCTCCGGCACCAGGTAGATCGCCTGGCGCCCGAGCGCCACGGCCGCCTCGACGGCGCGCAGGTAGACTTCCGTCTTGCCGCTGCTGGTGACCCCGAAGAGCAGGAAGGTCTCGAACCGCCGCTCCCGCACGCCCGCCTCGATCGCGTCGATGGCGGCCTGCTGCTCGGCGGTCGGGGTGACGCGCTCCGGCGCGCCGATCGGTGTCAGGAGCGCGGGCGGACGCTGCTGCGGCGCCGGGCGCGATTCGAGGCGCACCAGGCCCCGCGACTCGAGGGCGCGCAGCGAGGCGCGAGTCGTACCAGTCGCCTTCAGGAGATCGGCGGCCGGAACACCGTCTCCCGACGCTTCCAGGCGCCTCAGGAGACCGGCCTGGCGGGGCCCGGGGGCGCGGACGGCGGATTCGCTCCCCGCAGGCGCCTCAGATGCCGGCAGGACCCATTCCGTGAGCCTCCGCCCGAGACCTTTGCGGGCCGGGACGCCGCGCATCTCGAGCCACCCTCCCCGCGCCAGACGCTGCAGCACCGACGTGCCCACCGTGGCCCCGGAACGGCGGCGCAGCTGCCCGATGGGCACGAATCCGGACCTCGCCCCGCGACTCGCCCGCGCCACCGCCTCGAGGGCGACGAGAGACGCCGCTCCCAGGCCGTGGGCGCCGGCAGGTCCTGCCCCGGTCCGCGCCGCGCCGAGCGCCTCGAGGCCGGCCGGGGTCGGCGCGACCAGGCGCCGCAGCGGGATCTGCATCCCGGGGAGCGCTGCGCGGATCAGGTCCCCCCACGAGGCGCCATAGTAATCGGCCGCCCAGCGGGTCAGATCGAGCAGGCCCTCGTCCAGGGGCGGCGTGTCATCGAGGATCTCCTCCAGCGGCCGGACCACGTACGGCGAGTCGGCCGAGGGCGGCTGGTCCGAGACCTCGACGACGCAGCCAGCCAGCCGCCGGCGTCCGAACGGCACCAGGACGCGCACGCCGCGCACGCAGCGCTCGCGGAGCGCCTCCGGGACGCTGTAGGTGAACAGGCGACGCGCGGGACCGGGAACCGCGACCGTAGCGAGCACCGGGGACTACCCCGCCTGGAGGCGGCCCATCACCTGCTTCATGTCCTCCCACACCTCTCGCTTGGCGGCAGGATTCCGCAGGAGGTACGCGGGGTGGAAGGTCGGCATGACCGTGAACCCCTCGACCTCCCGGAACGCGCCGCGCAGACGGGTGATGGTCTCGCGCGTGCCGAGCACCGCCTGGGCCGCCGGCGTGCCGAGGCAGACGATGATGCGCGGCTGGATGGCGAGGATCTGCCGGAACAGGAACGGCGAGCAGGTGGACACCTCGTCCGGCAGCGGCGTACGGTTCTCGGGCGGGCGGCACTTGACGACGTTGGCGATGTAGACGTCCTCCCTTCGAAGCCCGATCGATTCGATGATCCGGGTGAGCAGTTGCCCGGCCCGCCCCACGAACGGCTCCCCCTGTCTATCCTCGTCGGCGCCCGGCCCTTCGCCTATGAACATCAGCCGGGCCCCGGGGCTGCCGACACCGAACACTATCTGGGTCCGCTTCTCGCACAGGCGGCACCTCCGACAGTCGCCGATCTCCTCGCGGATCAGCCGCAGGGACTCCTCGGGGGACTCGGCCGGCTGCCGCCGGCCGGAGGCCAGCGGATGGCCCGGGCGCGCCCCGTCTCCCGAGCGTCCTGCGCCGGTGGGAACGGAGGGCGGGACGATCTCTCCGAACAGGGCTTGCTGCAGCGCGCCGACCGACGGCTCCGAGTGGGTCGTGTGGCCGGCGGGTGCTGCGGCCGGGAGCCGCTGATCGCGGACCCCCGCCTCCCGCGCCCGGACCTCATCGAGGCCGATGATCCTGAGCCACTCCAGGCGCTCCCGGATCGCCTCCCGATCGCCGGCCTTGAGCCTCATCACTCCTGCCGGTGCCCGGGATCGAGGAACGGCTCCGCCAGGTCGAGAATCGCGCCCGCCATGTCGGCTTTCGACATGAGCGGCAGCAGCGTGCGACGCCCTCGCCGATCGATGACGATCGCCCGGTTGGTCGCCGATTCGAACCCTTCCCCCTCGGACCCGATTCGATTGGCGATCACGAGGTCCAGGTTCTTGAGGCGCAGCTTGCGCCGGGCGTTGCGCTCCAGATCGCCGGATTCGGCCGCGAAGCCCACCAGCACTTGGTTCGGCTTCCGGCGCCGTCCCAGCTCCGCCAGGATGTCGGGCGTCGGCAGCAGACGCAAGGAGATGGCCCGGTCGGCGGTGCTCCTGCTGCCGGCCCTCCGCAGAAGCGTCTCCTTCTTGATCTTGCCGCGGGCGTGCGCCTCCGGGCGGTAGTCGGAGACGGCCGCCGCCTTCAGCACCAGGTCCGCCCCCTGCGCCTGATTGAGCGTGGCCCGGAACATCTCGTCGGCGGTCTTCACCCGCACCACCTGGACGCCTGTCGGAGGCGCGAGCTGGGTCGGACCGGTGATCAGAGTGACCTCCCCGCCCCGGGCGGCCGCCTCGGCGGCCAGGGCATAGCCCATGCGTCCGGAGGATGCGTTGGAGATGAAGCGGGAGGGATCGAACGGCTCGCGCGTCGGTCCAGCAGTCACGAGGACGCGGCGGCCCTCAAGTGCGCGGGGGCTTTTTTTTTGAGCAGCGCCAGGACTTCGCGCACGATCTCCTGCGGCTCCGCCATGCGGCCGATCCCCTCCTCGCCGCAGGCCAGCTCTCCTGTGCCCGGATCGATGACGCGCACGCCGCGTTCCTTGAGGAGCTTGAGGTTGGACTGAGTGGCCGCGTGCTCCCACATCCAGAGGTTCATCGCCGGAGCCACGACGACGGGTGCCGTGACGGCGAGGTGGAACGTGGTCACGGCATCATCGGCGAGACCGTGGGCCAGCTTCGCCAGGACATCCGCCGTCGCGGGCGCGACCAGGAAGAGGTCGAGGCCGCGCGCCAGGGCGATGTGCTGGATGTCGGCCCCCTGGGTCAGGTCCCAGGGGTTGGAGAGGACCGGATGCCCGGACAGGGTCTGCAGCGTCAGGGGCGTGATGAACCGGAGGGCGTTCTCCGTCATCAGGACCTGCACCTCGACCCCTTCACGCGAAAGCCCGCGCACGATCTCCGCGGACTTGTAGGCGGCGATCCCGCCGCTCACGCCGAGGGCGACGCGCGCCCTTCCGCCGGTCGCCTCGTGGGAGGCTCCCCGTGCGGGCCGCGGCCCCCTCGGGCCGCGCGCTGTTGTGACGCGCTCCTTACTCACCCGCGAGCCCGGTGTCCTCGGCGACGTACGCCTCCGTGGTCACCTCGCTGACCTCGGTCTGGGCCGGCGCCTCCTCGGGGAACGGGCCGTAGCTGTAAGGGATGGCCCCGTTGAGGACCTCTTCCTGCGCCACGGTGACGAATTTCGTGGAGAGCGTTTCGATGCGGGGCCTAGCACCACGCTGGAGCTGCTTGCAGCGCTCGGCCGCGATGGTGATGAACTCGAACTTGTTGCCGATGGAATCCAGGCGAACCATCCAGCCTCCTAACGGGAGATCCCGGCCCGAACGGCGGGGATGAGCTTCCGAAAGAGGGGATTTTAGCCGAAAACGGCCGGGAGCGGAAGCCTCGGGCGGGCGGCACGGGCGCCGGTCCTAGAACCGGGAGAGGATCTCCTGGAGCCGCCTCTTCTGGCGGCCCAGCCGGGAGCGCGACGCCAGCACCACCGCCCGCAGGCGTTCGTAGGCCGCCTCCAGATCGTCGTTGACAATCAGGTAGTCGTAGAGCCCCGCCTTTTCGATTTCGGCCTTCGCCAGGTCCAGACGGCGCTGGAGCGACTCCTTGGTCTCGCTCCCCCGGCCCTCGAGGCGCGCCTTCAGGTCCTGACGGCCCGGCGGCAGGATGAACACCAGGACGGACTCTGGGATCGCGCGCCGGATGGCAGCCGCCCCCTGGGTGTCCACGTCGAGCAGGACATCGCTTCCCCGCGCCACGGTCCGGCGCACCACGTCCCCCGACGTGCCGTACAGGTGGTCCGCCACCCGGGCCCACTCGATGAACTCCCCCGCCGCCCGCCGCCTCTCGAACTCCTCTCCCGACACGAAGTGGTAGTCGCGGCCGTCCTGCTCTCCCGGGCGTGGAGGACGGGTGGTGTGCGACACGGAGAACTCCAGGCCCGGGACATCGTCCAGGAGCCGCCGGCAGAGCGTCGTCTTTCCGGAACCGGAGGGCGCCGAGACCACGATGACGCTCCCCTCGGCCAGCGCGTCACTCAAGGTTCTGCACCTGCTCGCGTATCGACTCCACGAGGGATCGAATCCTCAGCGCCTCCTGGCAGACGGGCAGCGCCTCGGACTTCGAGGAGACCGTGTTGGCCTCGCGGTTCATTTCCTGCATGACGAAGTCAAGCGTCTTGCCGACGGGCCCCTGCGGTCTGTCGAGCGTCTCGCGCGCCTGCTCCAGGTAGCCGCGCAACCGGACGATCTCCTCGCTCACGTCCACCCGGTCGGCCAGGAGGGCGACTTCCTGGGCCAGACGGGCCGGGTCGGGCGCCGCGGAGCTCATGAGCGAGCCGATGCGCTCCTTGAGCCTGTCCGCGACGATCGCCGGCTGCCGCGCGGCCTCGCCGGTCAAGCGCGCAAGCGAGGCCTCGATCTCCCCCAGCCGGGCTCGAAGATCGGAGGCCAGCCGCACGCCCTCGGACAGGCGCATCGCGGAGAAAGCCTCGAGCGCCCCGCCGAACGCTTCCCGGACCGCCTCGGATGCGGGCCCCTCCGCGGGCGGTGCGGCCGGAACCACCTGCACGACGCCCGGTAGGGCGAGGAGCTGGTCGACGCCCATTGCGCCGCGCAGCCGATGCAGCCGCTTCAGCGCCCGCGCCGCCTCCAGATACTCCACGATCAGGGAGGAGCGGACCTCCAGGCGCGGGGCGTCCGGGACCTCCTGGGCCAGCTTCACCGAGGCGTCCACGCGCCCGCGCGCGGCAGACGCCTGCACCCGACGGCGCAACTCCTCCTCAAGGCCGGCCACCTCCGGTGGGAGCCGGAGGCGCACGTCGAGATAGCGGTTGTTGAAACCCCGGATCTCGACCTCGGCGCGCAGCCCGTCCCGCCCGGCGGCGCCGGCGCCGAAACCGGTCATGCTCCGCACCACGTAACCCCCGGTCATCAGGCCACTCTCGCGCGACGCGCCTCGTGAATCATACTCCAGGCGCTGCGCGCCGCACGGGGGATGGCGCCGCGCGAGCCGAGCCGATCCCGGACCTCTGCCAGGTCCCTCCGCATCTGCTCCGCCGCCGCGCGATCGGTCAGGAGGCGCCTCACCTGCTGTGCTATCGCCTGGGCCGTGCAGGCGGACTGCACGAGCTCGGGGACCACGCGGCGCCCGGCAATCAGGTTCGGCATGCCGATGTCGTCGAGGACCATGAGCCGGCGGGCCAGTGCGAAGGTGACCGGGCTCATGCGGTACACCACGACCATCGGCACGCCGAGGAGGGCGGTCTCGAGCGTCGCCGTCCCCGAAGCGACGACGGCCGCGTCGGCGGCCGCGACCGCGTCGTACCGGTCCTCGGACACCAGGACCGGGCGCACGGACCGGGGCGCTTCGGCGGCGACACGCGCCGCGATCTCCCGCTGGTCGAAGGTCGGCGCCACGGTCAGAAGACATTGAAGGTCGCGGAACTCGGCGGTCAGCTGCGCCGCCGCCTCCAGCATCAGCCGCAAGTGGGCCTTCATTTCGTTGCGTCGGCTGCCCGGCAGGAGGGCGAGCACCGGGCGATCGGGATCGAAGCCCAGGACGGCCCGCTCCTGGCGCCGCGACCTCTGTGAGCGCACCAGATCGAGGAGCGGGTGCCCGATGAACTCGACCGGGACCCCCGCCTGCCGGTAGATCGCCTCCTCGAACGGCAGGATCACCAGGAGCCTGTCGACGATGCCCGCCATGCGGCGAACCCGGCCCCGGCGCCAGGCCCAGACCTGCGGGCTGATGAAGTAGAGGACCGGCACCCCGGCCCGGCGCGCGCGCGCCGCGAGGCGGAGGTTGAAATCGGGATAGTCGATCAGGATCGCCAGGTCGGGCCTCTGGAGTGGCTCCAGCAGCGCCGCGCTGGCGCGACGGTAGGCCTTCCAGATGGACGCGAAGCGGCTGAGGACCTCGAAGACTCCCGTCACCCCGAGCGTGGACGCGTCGGCCAGGGGCCGCAGGCCCGCATCCCGCATCGCGGGACCGCCGGCCCCGGTGAACTCGATCCCGCCTCCCTCGGTCCCGTCCGGCCCCACCAGCGCGTCGGGAGCCGCGGACATCTCACGCATGAGGAGCCCGCCGTACAGATCCCCGGACGCCTCGCCGGCGACGATCAGGACGCGCGCCGGGTCGGCGGCACCGCTCATGTCCGGCGGCGCGGCACAGGCTGGGCGGCGAGCGATTCGGCGCGCGCGGTGAGCTCCTCGAGGTGGCACTCCAGATCCGCCCGGCGGGTCTCCATCAGGTCACGGCCGGCGTCGGGCGGCACGACCAGGGGATCGCCGTAGATGAACACGCCGCGTGCGAATGGAAACGGGATCTGGAACTGGTCCCAGGAGCGGAGGCTTTTTTTTTAGAGGCCGCGAAGGCGACCGGCACGATGGGAGCCCCGGCCAGCCGGGCCGCCTCGATCACGCCGATCTGGACCCGGTGGCGCGGACCCCGTGGTCCGTCCGTGGCGAAGGCGGCGTCGAGGCCCTCCTTCAGATGGCGCACCATCTGCCGCAGGCCGCCGGCGCCGCCCCGTCCGGACGAGCCGCGCACCAGAACGTGGCCGAATCTCTCGAGGGTGCGCGCCACGTATTCCCCGTCCCGGTGCCGGCTCGCGAGGACGGCCAGCCGCCGTCCGAAGCGCCGCCCGAGGTACGAGTAGGTCATCATGAGGAGTTGATCGTGGAAGAAGGCGTGCACGTAAGGCCGCCGCTCGTCATGCTGCCGGAGCACGACCTCCTCGTTGACCGACTCCCAGGCCATCAGGCGATGGAGAGCGCGGATCAGGCCGGCGGCCAGCCGGGGGCCGAGCATCAGCATGGCGCCGCTCTTCCGCACGTTCTCGGGGCTCCGCGTCCGACCGCGCCGCGCGCGGCGAAGGGCTGGCATTATAGCAACGCTTCGATCCGCTCCGACCACTCGACAACACGGCGGAGATCGTCTATACAGGGCTCCCTCCGCCGGGCCCGGGCAGGCTCCCCTCTCCATCCGGAGGAGGCACGAGGACGGGTATGAAGCGCCGCAGGGAACGCGTCCTGATCACCGGGGGAGCCGGCTTCATCGGCTCCCACCTGTGCGATCACTTCCTCGCCCGCGGGTTCGAGGTGCTCTGCGTCGACAACCTGCTGACCGGGAGCGTCGACAACATCGCCCACATCCGGCACCCGGCGTTCCGGTTCATCGATCTCGACGTGACCAGCTACATCTACATCGAAGGGCCCGTCGACTACATCCTCCACTTCGCCAGCCCCGCCAGTCCCAAGGATTACCTCGAGCTGCCGATCCAGACGCTCAAGGTCGGCTCGCTCGGCACGCACAAGGCGCTGGGCCTGGCCATGGCGAAGAAGGCGGTGTTCCTGCTGGCGTCCACGTCCGAGGTCTACGGCGACCCGCTCGAGCACCCGCAGAAGGAGAGTTACTGGGGGAACGTCAATCCCGTCGGACCCCGCGGCGTCTACGACGAGGCGAAGCGCTTCGCGGAGGCGCTGACGGTCGCCTACAGGACCGCCCAGTCGGTGGACACGAAGATCGTGCGCATCTTCAACACCTACGGGCCCAGGATGCGTCTGGGGGACGGACGGGCGATCCCGAACTTCCTGTCGCAGGCGCTCCGAGGCCGGCCGCTGACGGTGTTCGGCGACGGCACTCAGACGCGGTCCTTCTGCTACATCGACGACCTGGTCGAGGGGATCGATCGCCTGCTGATGTCGCGCCACGCCGGCCCCGTGAATCTCGGCAACCCCAAGGAGCTGACGCTCAACGAGATGGCCCGCAAGGTCATCGAGCTGACCGGATCGCGGAGCCGAATCGTCTACCGGCCGCTGCCGACCGACGATCCCAAGGTCCGGCAGCCGGACATCCGCCTGGCCCGGAAGCTCCTCGGCTGGTCGCCGCGCGTCGACCTGACGAAAGGGCTCCTGCGGACCATCGCCTATTTCCGCACCCGCCTCGCCGGGCGCAGGAGCTAGGCGGGGACCGTTCGCTTGCGTCATCAGGAGGAGGCCGAGCGCAATCTGAGGTTCTGGGAGCGCAAGCCCCTCCTGCGCGAGATCTATCGCGATTTCCACCGGACGATCGCCGCACAGGTCGCGCCCGGCCTGCGCGGCGAGATCATCGAGATCGGCTCCGGCATCGGCAACCTTCGGGACGTCGTGCCCGGATGCGTGAGGACGGACTCCTATCCGAGCCCCCACATCGACCGGGTGGAGAACGCCTACGCGCTGACCTGCGGCGACGCCACCGTCTCCCACCTCATCCTGTTCGACGTCTTCCACCATCTCAAGTACCCGGGCACGGCTCTGCGCGAGTTCCGCCGCGTGCTGGTGCCGCGGGGGCGCCTCATCCTGTTCGATCCGTACGTCAGCGCCTTGGGGCTTCTCGTGTGGGGGCTCGCCCATCCGGAGCCGATGCTGCTCTTCCGCCCCATCCAGTGGGAGGCTCCCGACGGCTGGTCGGCGACCGGAGACGAGTACTACGCGGCGGCGGGAAACGCCACCCGGCTCTTCGGCCTGCGACGGCACCGGACACAGCTCCAGGGCTGGTCCGTGCTCCTGAAGCGGAGGATGTCGGCGATCTCCTACGTGGCGTCCGGCGGATACAGCGGCCCCCAGCTCTACCCCGCGCGCTGGCTTCCATCGATGCGCACGCTGGACCGGCTGCTCGACCGCTTCCCGCTGCTGTTCGGCACGCGCCTGCTGGTCGTTCTGGAGAAGGCGGGGCCTTCCTGATCAGGAGCCTGTGGGAGCGTCACGCGCGCGCGGTCCGGACCCCGCCACCGAAGAACCCGTATCCGGCGATCGCCATGATCATCGGCAGCAACGGCGCCGTATGGCGGCCGCCCTCCACGACCAGCGTCGTGTGCGCGAGAAGGTAGAGCGTGACGAACAGCGCCAGGATGGTGATCGCGGCGTCGCGCCTCCGGACGGAGCGGCCCAGGCCGAGGGCGAACCCAAGGGCCAGAGG
>DASRJX010000234.1:0-36216 GCA_035649235.1 Candidatus Cryosericum sp. | reverse complement strand
CGGAGGCGGTGGAGGCGATCCGGGACGAAGCGCGGGCTCTCGCGGGTTGATGCCGAGCCGGACTATACTCCGCCCGGCCCGGTTGCGGGCCGGGCGACCGGCGGGGCTGCGCCGGACGCCTCGACGCGTTGAACAACAGGGGGGAACACCGACCATGTTGAAGCGACTGAGCGTACCGGTTCTGGGCTCCGTTCTGTACCTCGCTCTGGTCGGCTTCTGGGGGAGCCCGGCGCTGGCACTGCCCACGGGTCACGACGGACCGGAATTCGTCTACAACTCAGCGGAGCAGGTCGGCGAGGCCCAGGGTATCCTGGAAGCCCTCGGATACCTCAAGGCGGGGTCGTACCAGCGCCGCACCCTCGACAACGCGACTCGCGGCGCCCTCCAGAGCTTCCAGCGCACCCACACCCTGCCGCAGACGGCGCAGGTGGACGGCGAGACCCTGGCCGAGCTCCTGCAGCACCGACCGGCGGCCGACAGCGACGGGGATGGAGTGCCGGACGCCCATGACCGATGCCCCAACACGCCGCAGGGCGCCAAGGTCGATTCGCGGGGATGCCCGACGGACGCCGACGGCGACGGCGTAACGGACGACCGGGATCGCTGCCCCGGGACGCCGCGGGGGACGAAGGTGAACTCCGAGGGCTGCCCGGCCGACGCCGACGGGGACGGCGTGACGGACGAACGCGACCGCTGTCCCGACACGCCTCATGGGACCAAGGTCGACTCCCGCGGCTGCCCGGAGGAGAAAGCACCGGCCGCGGCGGCGGCTCCCGTGGTCACGAAGACGCCGCTCGTCCTCGAGGGGGTGACCTTCGAGACCAACAGCGCCCGCCTGACGGCCGACTCGACGCCGGTCCTGGACCGGGTCGCCGAATCCCTCAAGGCGCATCCCGACGTGCGGGTCGAGATCGCCGGCTACACCGATTCGACCGGCTCGCACGCCGTCAACAAGAGCCTGTCGAAGGCGCGCGCGGAGTCCGTGCGTGACTACCTGGCGGCCCATGGCGTCGCGGCCTCCCGCATGGAGACCGAGGGGCGCGGGCCAGACAACCCGATCGCCGACAACAAGACCGCCGCGGGCCGGGCGAAGAACCGCCGCGTCGAGATGAAGCGGATCGACTGAACCGGGCCCGGGACACGAGGAGAGGAGAGACCATGACGATACGTCGCCCTACGCTCACGCTCGTGCTCGCGGGGAGCCTCGCCGCAGTCCTCGCCGGAGCCACGGTCCCGGCTGCGAGCCAGGCCGGACCGGACATTTCCTATTCCACGGCCGCGACGGTGTCCGAGGCGCAGGGTATCCTGGCGCGCACGGGCTACCTGGCCGCGGGATCGTACCGGCGCGGCGAGATGGACGAGCCGACCGCCGAGGCCCTGACGCGTTTCCAGCACGCCCACGCTTTGCGCCCGACGGGGCGGATCGACGCCGAGACCCTGACCCAGCTCCTGCAGCACGAAGCGCCGATCGTCGGCGGTCCGCTCGCCCTGCGCGGCGTCCTGTTCGACGCCGGAAGCGCCCAGCTGAAGTCGAAGGCGCAGGCGGATCTCGACGGTGTCGCCCGATCGCTACGGTCGAACCCGCACGTGCGCCTCTCGATCGAGGGGCACGCGGACTCGAGCGGCACGACCGCAAGGAACCGGCAGCTGTCGAAGGCGCGGGCGGACGCGGTGCGGGACTATCTCGTCGGCAAGGGCGTGGCGCCGTCCCGGCTCGACACCCGGGGCCACGGGTCGCGACAGCCGGTCGCGGACAACGACACGAGCCGGGGCCGGGCCGAGAACCGCCGCGTCGAGCTGGCTCGCGCCGGCTGAGCGCCGGCGGCCTCAGCGCAGAAGCGGCGCCAGCGCGGCGAAGGCCTCGACGTTGGCGCGAATCTCCGCGCGCGTGTGGACGATCGAGATGGTCCAGACGTCGCCGCCGAAGTGGTGCGCCGGCATGATCCCCCGGTTCATCATCCCGAACCAGTAGAGCCGGAAGCGATCCTCATCGGCCGTCATGAACTCGCGGTAGGAGCGCAAGGGCCGGTTGGTGAAGGTGATCATGCCGCACGGACCGACGCCGTGCACCTGGGCGCCCAGCCGGTACTCCCGCACGACCTCCCGATACCCCTGCACCAGCTCCTGGTTCAGGGCGAACGTGCGGCGGTAGGCCTCTTCCGTCAGGAGCTCGCGCAGGACCACGTCGGCGACGTGCAGGACCAGTGGGTTGGCGCCGAAGGTGCCGACGTGGATGACGCTGCCGCTGGCGACGACCTGCATGATCTCGGCGTCGGCGCCGACGGCGCCGAGCGGCAGGCCGCCGGCCAGGCCCTTGGCCACGCAGACGATGTCCGGCTTGACGCCGTAGAGCGCGGTGGCGCCGCCGGGGTCCACCTTGCAGCCGGTCTTGACCTCGTCGTAGATGAGGAGCGCGCCGTTGTCGTGGCACAGCTCCGACACGGCCCGGAAGAACCCCTCCTCGGGCTCGATGCAGCCGCAGTCCATCATGATCGGCTCGGCGATGACGGCGGCGATCTCCCCCGCGTGCTCCTGGAACAGGTGCCGGACCGAGTCGAGGTTGTTGAACACCGCCATGAGCGTGAGGGCGTAGGTCTCCTGGGGGATCCCCTGCGACGCCGGCACGCTCACGCCACGATCGGCGCGGCCCAGTTGGCGCAGCAGCGCGTTCGTGGTCACCAGCGTCTGGTCGTTGTGCCCGTGGTAGTGGCCCTCGAACTTGACGATGTACTTCTTCCCCGTGTAGCCGCGGGCGATCCGCAGGGCGGTCATCGTCGCCTCGGTCCCCGAGTTGACGTAGCGCCACTGCTCGTGGCCGAAGCGGGCGGCGAGCTGCCGAGCCACCTGCTGCTCGCCGAGATGCGGCATGCAGAACAGCGTGCCGCGCTCCGACTGCTCCTTGATGGCGGCCACCACCCTGGGGTGCGCGTGGCCGACGAACTGGCTCCCCATGTTGAGCATGAAGTCGACGTATTCGTTCCCGTCCAGATCGAACAGGCGGCTGCCACGGGCGCGGGCCGCGAACATCGGGTAGGGGTCCATGAAGCGGAAGTTCCCGGAGACGCCGCCGGGGACGCACTTCCGGGCCTCGACCCAGGCCTCCCTCGACCGCGGCGTTTTGGCGGTCCAGGCTCCGACTTCCTTCTCGAGATGATTCTGAATCGACATGGGATGACTCCTCTCTCACCTTAAAAAATGACCCGGGTGCCTTGGCCGGCCGCGGAGAGAGGAGCTACGTGTCGTCGTGTAAGTGCTTGATTTTGCGCGGGTAAGTTGTCAGGTTCGGGCACTCGTTGGCGTGCGGCACTCCGAAGGTCGCCGCCCGTCCCTGCTCGCTGTGGGTCCAACGCACCATTGGTCCATCCCTCGGTTTCGAGGGGATCGTACTCCCGGGGATGGCCGGCCTGTCAAGCGGAGGAGCATCACGCCCGGCCAAAAAGCAACCGGCGGCCCCCGCCGCACGCGACGGGGGCCGCCGGAGGATCAAGGACGGCGGGCTGCGGATGAGGCCCGCAGCCCGCCTGGTGCTCGGTCTCAGTTCACGATGATCGAACTCGCGTCCTGATTGCTCTTGCTGTCACGGTACAGGAGCAGAAGGCCCTGCGCCGCCGGGCACTCCGCCCTGCGGCCAGGCACCTCCGTGATCGTGGCCGTGCTGCTGCCGCCTGCCGGGACGCCGGAGGCCGGAATCCCCGTCACGTTCCAGACTGGGGAATTGCCCGGGAGGCAGACCATGCCCTCGATCGCGTCCGTGCAGGCACCCGTGAAGTAGTTGTCACAGGCGAAGACGGAGAAGCTGGCAGTACTCGCCGCCGTCAGGCCGAGGTCCGAGAAGAGCGCCGTCATGATGACGTTCCCCGACTGGAGGTCCGCGTCGCTGAAGAAGCGGATCACCTGGGTGCCCGTCGTCAGGTTGAACACGCTGGTCACGTTCTGGCCCGTGGACCCGAACGTGCCGTTCTCGCGGTTGAAGATGACGAACTCGAAGTCTCCGTCGTTGTCGTTGTCGACGTAGACGTCGAACTCGGCCGGGTAGTTCGGGTGCGCCCTCTGGCCGAAGGTGTTGACGGCGAACTGGAGGGCCAGCCCGGAGGCGCCAGCGCTGACGACCCGCGCGCCCACCGCCCTGAGATCGACGATGGCGAAGTTGTCGCCGGAATTGGGCAGGTTCGGAGGCGGAATCTTGCCGCTCGTCCCGAGCAGGTGGAACACCTCCACCCGCCCGGCGACCGCGCCGGTCGCGTTGCTGAGATCGAGCGTGCCGGTGCCGCCTACGAGGGTGACGCTGTTGGCGGCGGGAGTGACCGCGGCCGCGCGGTGCGGCAGGATGTGCCACGGGATGGTGATGCTGTCCGTGGCATCGGCGATACCGATGTACCCGTCGAACTCCACACCCTGCAGCAACGGGCCGTTGCCGCCCTGGTTGCCGCCGTTGAGGTTCCAGGTCGGCAGGAGGGCAGGATCGACGTGCACCTGCACCTTGAAGGTCTTGCTGCCGTTGGCGGGGACGTCGACGCTCGCCGGAGCGCTGATCGTCACAGCACCGCTCGCGGCGTCGTTCGCATAGCGGAAGGACGTCGTGATCGCGTAGGTGCGCGACGAACCGCCGTAGTTGCGGACGCGGACGGTCTTGTTGAGCGTCTTCGGTCCGGTGAAAGTGCCGTAGCCGAACGACAGGCTCGCCGTCGGCGCGTCGTCGTCCCAGGCCGCCGTCGTCGAGTCGAGGGCCCGCTTGACGCGGACCTCGCCGCCGCCGATGCGGGTGATCGGAGCCAGGACGCCGGGCAGCGTGGCCGGGTTGGTGAAGATGTTCGTCTCGGCCGTGTTCATCAGGACCGACTTGATCTCGGACGGCGTCCGTCCCGGATAGGCATCCAGCAGGAGCGCCGCCGATCCCGCGATCATGGGCGTCGCGCCGGAGGTCCCGCCGAAGCCCGTCCCCACGGTGCCGGTGCCGGCCTCAGCGGAGACCGAAGCACCTGGAGCGCCGACGTCGGGCTTGATGCCGGAGAGGCTGACGCTGGGGCCGCGGGCCGAAGTGCTCACCATGCTCCCTGCGAGCGGGATGCTCGTGGCGGGCGACACCGTGACCATGACGGGGGCCGCGATGTTGGCCTTGATCAGGTTGGCGTTGCTCTGGATGATGACGAGAGTCGGCACGAACGTGTCGCCGCCGCCGAAAGAGAAGGAGACCGCGTCGCCGGGCGCCACGAGGCCGATCAGCACGCCGATGGCGCCGGCATCGGCGGCCCGGTCGACCTTGAGGCTGACCGCGCAGACACCGCGATCGATGAGGGCGATCTTGCCGGCGGGATTGGCCAGATACGGGTCACCGCCCGGGGGAACGCCGACGCCGGAGCCGTCGGGGCAGCCGCGCCCGACGAAGGCCACCGGCTGGTTGGTGAAGCCGGCGCCGATCGGGGCCCAATCGACCGTGTTGGTGTTGGGATAGGTTCCCGCGATGTTGGCGGGGGAGTTGATCACGAGCGGGTAGACGGTCAGGTTCGGCATCTGGGTCTGGGCGGCGCTGATCACTTCCGGCGGCGCCGCGGGGGAGCTGGTGATGTACGGGCGGTCGCCGTTGTTGCCTGCCGCCGCGACGACCACGACGCC
Source organism: Candidatus Cryosericum sp. (assembly GCA_035649235.1). Lineage (GTDB taxonomy): Bacteria > Acidobacteriota > Polarisedimenticolia > Gp22-AA2 > Gp22-AA2 > DASRJX01. The sequence goes on along the minus strand of DASRJX010000234.1, from coordinate 30,603 downwards.
CAGGTTGACGGCGTTGGCGCTTGCCGCGTACAGGTCGTCCTCCTGCTGGCCGTAGGCCGAGCCGAGGGACATGTTCACGACGTCCACGGCGTCGGAGATGTCGCCGTCCTGGTTGGGGTCGAGGGCGAAGTCCATGCCGTTCAGGAGCGCGATGCCGCTGCACGAGGTCGAGACGGCGCTGCAGACCTTGACGGAGTAGAGACTGGCTCCGGGAGCGACTCCCTTGTGGGCCAGGCCGTCGTTGCCGCCGATGATGTCGGAGACATGGCTCCCGTGGCCTCCGGCGCACGGCGCCGCGATGGTCGAGGGCCCGCAGTCGATCGGGTCCGGATCGGGTACGACGCAGGCGCGCGCCGTGCCGTTCGGGTTGAAGCCGCAGCGGGGCGCGTCGCCAGCGGGCCACACCTCACCGACGAAGTCGAACCCGCCCACGACCTTCGAAGTCGGGAACAGGCCGTCGAGGGTCGTGTTGGCCGGATCGGCGGTGCTGACGCCGTAGGCCGCCAGGTAGGCCGCGAGGGTCCCCGGTCCGCCGAGGTTCGCGTGCGTGTAGTCGGTCCCCGAGTCCAGGACCGCGACGCGGATGCCGCTGCCGTCGAAGCCGGCTGCCTGCACCGCCGACGCCCCGATATAGGGCACCGTGTTGCTCAGGGCGATCTCGTAGTTGATGACCGGACGAACGCTCAGAACCCCCGGCAGGGCGGCGATCTCCTTGATCTTGGAGGCATCGACGGAGACCATGACGGCGTCGAGCGCCTTGCTGACTCTGCCCAGCTCGCGGCCGCCGAGGCCGCGGATCGACCCCATGACGCCGTCCTGCTTCCGGGCCAGCGCGTCGAGATGCGCCTTCTGCTGAGCCTTGTCGAGGCCCCAGCCCTTCTGCTTGGCGTTCTTCCCCTGCGCCACGGCCAGCGGCGCGTCGACCAGGCGCACCACGACCTCTACCTCACCCTTGGCCTTGGCGAGCGCCGGATCGATGGTGCCCGATTCAGCGTCGGGGCCGATCCAGAGCGCCGAGACGTCGGGGCTCGGAACTCCGGGACCTTCCATCGCCATAGGGGCAACCAGCCCTACGACGACGGACAAGGCTGCCAATGAGAACAGCACTGCGCCCACACGTAGGATCCTCTTCTTCATGGGTATTCCTCCCAATGTGAATGCGGCCTTGGCAAAACTGCCTCCGGCCTGGATCGAGGCCACGCACGGCTGTTGGATTGATACGAGCGCTCTAAGGGTCCCCCGAAATCCTGTCGGGAGTCAAGGGGATTCATCAATTCCCGCGGTCCTTCTCCGTGCCCCAGGTCACACTCCGCCAGGCACGCAGACGCCGCTCTCGCAGGTCTCCGCGGGGGAGCAGCGGCTGGCGCACTGGCCATCCAGGCACTGTTCGCAGGCGTTCGCATCGCACCGGCTCAGGCAGGTGCCGTTGGCGCAGCGCTCGCAGGGGCCACAGGTATCGAGGCACCCCTGCGGGCCGCAGACCTGGCACACCGGGTCGCAGAACGACTTGCAGGAACCCGACTGGCAGCTCTGGCACTGAGTGCGATCGCAGGCGTCGAAGCAGGCGCCGCCGACACAGGTTTCGCACGTCTGGCAGGTGCTGGCGCAGAGTCCGCCGCCGGCGCAGGCCATGCACTGGGTGTCGTTGCAGGTGCTGACGCAGGCGCCGCCGGTGCAGGTCTGGCAAGCGCTCGCGCTGCACGGAGTGCAGATCCCGCCGGCGCACACCTCGCAGGCGCCGCAGTGGGTCTGGCATGCCCCGGCGACGCAGTTGTCGCAGGCGCCGCAGATGTTCTGACAAGCCCCATCGACGCACGCCTGGCAGGCGCCCGCGTTGCAGCCCGTGGCCTGGTCGTCGATCGTGCCGTCGCAGTCGTCGTCGATGCCGTTGCAGACCTCCGGGGGCTCGAGGGCGAACGGACTGCGGACCTGATAGAAGAACACTCCCGAAGGCGGGGTGTCGATCCAGACGGCGACGTCCGTCGTTCCGAGGAGGTTCTCGGGGGCGCAGACCGAGGCCGCGCTCGCGGACCGGAGGACCTCGAACGGGCCCTGTCCTCCCGTCCACTGGAGGGTCACGTCGAGCGGGCCCGGCCCCTGGGTGACGTTCAGGTGGATCTCCGGCGGCGGAGTCTGTGCGGCGCCGGGAGGCACGGTCGCGCCGAGAAGCAGGAGGGCCAGGGCAGCCGATCGCACCATCGGGATTCCTCTCAAGGAGCCCTCCGTCCGTTCCAGCGCTGTCGATTCCCGGCCAGAATAGCAGAGATTCGCCGCCGCTTGAAGCGCCCGATCTATGATCGCCCGGCCCGACGCACAAGGGGCGCGGGCCGAACGGAGGTGGCCGTGGAGAAGATCCCGGGTTGGTATCAGGAGCAGCGGAAGAAGCACCCCCAGGTGATCAAGGCCTACGAGACTCTCGGCGAAGCCTGCCGCGAGGCTGGGCCGCTCGAGGGGAAGGCCCTGGCGCTCGTCAAGCTGGGGATCGCTGTCGGGGCGCGGCTGGAGGGCGCGGTCCACTCGCACACGCGCCGCTCGATCGAGGCCGGCGCCACCATCGACGAGTGCCGGCACGTCGTCCTGCTCGCCACCACGACCATCGGGTTTCCGGCGATGATGGCGGCGCTCTCGTGGGTGGAGGACGTCGCCAGGGAGGACGCCGGGGCGTCCCGTTAGCCCGGCGAGCAATCCGGGCTAGGAGCGCCCGGCCGTCGGACCCTTCAGCCACTGGTCGAGCCACGCCAGCACCGTCTCGTGCCAGAAGACGCTGTTGCGGGGCTTCAGGACCCAGTGGTTCTCGTCCGGGAAGTAGAGGAGCTTCGAGGGGATGCCGCGGCGCTGCAGCGCCGTGAAAGCGGCGAACCCCTCCGTCTCGGGCAGGCGGAAGTCGCGCGCCCCGTGCACCACGAGCGTCGGCGTCTTCCAGTGCGACACGAAGCCCTCTGGTGAGAAGCGGTCGTAGGTCGCCCGGCTCTCCCAGGGGGGCCCGCCGAGCTCCCACTCCGGAAACCAAAGCTCCTCGGTGGAGTAGTAGCTCGCCTTGATGTCGAGCTCCCCGTCGTGGCTGACGAGGCATTTGAAACGGTCGGTGTGGCCGTTGATCCAGTTGATCATGTACCCGCCGTACGAGGCGCCCAGGGCGCACACCCTGCCTCCGTCGGCGAAGGCGTAGCTCGCCAGCACGTGGTCGAGCCCCTTCATGAGGTCCTCGTACGGCTTGCCGCCCCAGTCGGAATTGATGGCGTCGGTGAAGGTCTGGCCAAACCCGGTGCTGCCGTGGAAGTTGATGGCCACCGTGAGGTATCCGGCGCCGGCGAACGCCTGCATGTTCCAGCGATAGTGGAAGTGGTCGGTCCAGGCGCCCTGAGGTCCGCCATGGATCAGGAAGGCGACTGGATACTTCCGTCCCGGGTCGAAATCGGCCGGCTTCACGAGCCAGCCCTGCACCCGATGCCCGGCCGCGCCCGTGAAGAAGAACTCCTCGGCCCGTCCCATCTTGATCGCGGCCAGGCGCGGGGCGTTGATCGCCGTCAGCGCCCTCATGTCCGACCCGCCGGCGCGCGCCGCGAACACCTCCGCAGGTGAGGAGAGGCTGTCGCGCAGGAAGACGAAGCGATCTCCGGGGCCCGTCGACAGCGCCGAGGAGAAACCCTCGGAGACGAGCGGCGTCACCCGGGCGCTGGCGCCGCCCCCGGCGTCGATGGCAAAGATTTTCTGGCGGCCTTCGTCCTCGGCGGTGACCAGCAGCAGCCGGCCGTCGCCCGTCCAGGCGATCGAGCCGGCGGAGCGATCCCACGTCTCCGTCAGCGCGCGACGCCGTCCCGTGGCGAGGTCGTACAGCACGACGCGCTGCCGGTCGGCCTCGTATCCCGGACGGGCCATCGCCAGCCAGGCGATCGTTTTGCCGTCGGGGGAGAAGGCCGGCTCCCGGTCGACCGCCTCGTTGGCCTCGCTGAGGCAACGGAACCCGGAGCCGTCGGCGGCGGCCAGGTAGACGTCCTGATCGGTGGACCAGGCGGGGTTCTTGACGATCTTGGCGGTGAAGGCGATCGACTTGCCGTCGGGGGACCAGGCGTACTCCTCGGCGCCGCCGAACGGCTTCGTCGGGCTGTCGGCGTCGACCCCCTTCATGATGTCGACCGGCTCGCCACCCGCGGGATCCCAGACGAAGAGATGGCTCCGCTTGCCGTCCTCCCAGGCGTCCCAGTGGCGGATCGGCAGGCTGCTGAAAACCGTCGCCTTGACTGGGTCGTCCGCCCGGGCCTTGTCGCGGTCCGCGGTGCACTTGAGATCGGGGCAGTCGAGGTAGACCTCGGCGGAGAAGGCCAGCCGCCGGCCGTCGGGGGAGAGCCGGAAGCTGTCCACGTCGACCGGGAATCGGGTCAGCTGTGACGCCTCTCCACCCAGCGGATCGATCGTATGGACCTGCGAGCTGCCTCCGCGATCGGAGAGGAAGGCGATCGACTTTCCGTCCGGCGACCAGGCGGGCGAGGTATCCATCGCCCGGGCCGTCGTGAGCGGTCGCGGCGCCTTCCCGTCGGCCGGGACCAGCCACAGGCCGATGCTGGTCTTGTTGGCGTCCCAGTCGTAGGTGCGCCGCGTGAAGACGACCCACGTCCCATCTGGCGACATCTGCGGCTCCCCCAGCCTCTCCATCTGGACGAGATCCCGCGCCGAGCAAGCGTGCGGGGTGGTAGCGCCGGAGGCGTCGCCCGCCGGAGCGGCGCTGGGGACGACAGCGAGGCCGAGGGCGAGCCACAGAAGTCGCATCGAGGAAGGTGCTTTGTATCGCCTGCCGGCGGGCCTGTCAAGGAGCCGGCCCTACTCGGTGTGCAGGACCACCCCCGGCTCCACGCCGGTGGCCCTCCGGGCCGGCAGGCTGCAGGCCAGGAGCGCGATCCCCAGCAGGGTCGTGGCGACCACGAGGTAGGTGGCCGGATCGGCGGCGCCGACGCCGAACAGCAGGCCGGACATCAGACGTGCTAAAGCCAGGGCGGTCAGCAGGCCGGCCAGGACGCCGCCCGCGACGACCTTCATCCCCTGGCCCACGATCAGCCGGAACACGTCGCCCGGGCTGCCCCCGAGGGCCAGGCGGATGCCGATGTCCTTGGCGTGCTGCTCGACGTAGTGGGCCATCACTCCGTAGATGCCGACGACCGACAGGAGGAGGGCGACGGCGGCGAGAGCGCCGACCAGGAGCGACAGCGATCGCGGCTGGTCCAGGGAGCGCGCGACCATCTCCTCGACCGTCGCCACGGAGGACAACGGCAGGCGCCCGTCGAGCGCGCGGACCGCCTGCCGGATCCCCGGCAGAACGGCAGCCGGGTCGAGGCTCGTTCGCACCACCAAGTACCGGAAGCGAGACGACGTCTCCGCGATCGGGTGCGCCCCCCGTCCCGCCATCGGCCAGTAGACCGTTCCCTGGTCCGGCTTGTCGAGGCCAGCGTACTTGACGTCGCCCACGACACCGACGACCGTGGTCCAGGGACAGGTGGTGCATCCGCCTTCGCGCAGCCGCTTGCCGACGGCGCTCCCCCCCGGGAAGAACCGCTTGGCCCAGGCCCGATCCACGACGACGACATCGATGTTCTCCGTGCGCCCGTCACGCTCGTCGAAGAGGCGTCCTTCCTGGAGCGCGAGTCCGAGCAGCGGGAAGTACTCCGGGGTCACCGAGACCCAGGGCGTGACGGGCTGGGACTGATCAGCCGGCGTCGGCGCGTCCTCCAGATCGAAGTTGTTGAAGTTGCCCACATCGTCCGGCGGGCGGCCGTCCGCGAAAGCGACCCCCGCCACGCCCGGCAGCGCCTCGACCCTCCGCGTCAATTCGTCCCAGAACCCCGCCACGCTCCCCGGCTCCCGGTACTGCGATTCGGGCAGGAGGAGAGAGCCGCTGATCATGTTGCGGCCGTCGAAGCCCAGCTCGACGCGCCCCAGCTCGTTGAGGCTCGCCAGGAGCAGCCCCGCCACGACGAGGAGGGGCGTCGCGATCGCGAACTGGCTGCCGACGAGCGCCCGCCGCAGGCGCCTGACCGCCACGCTCCCGGTCGAGGAGCGGCCCGAGGAGCGCAAGGCGTCGTCGAGCGGCCCGCCCGTGCCGTGGACCGCCGGGACGAGACCGAAGAGCAGGCCGCTGGCCGCCGTGACCGAGGCCAGGAACCACAGCACGGGGGCGTCGAGGGCGATCTCCTGCGTGCGGGGGAAGTACTCCGCCCCGAAGCCCCGGAGCAGCCCGATGCCAGCCCACGCCAGTCCGAGACCCAGGACCGCGGCGCCTGAAGCCAGGAGAGCGCTCTCCGCCAGCAGGTGTCGCACCACCCGGGCCCGGGAGGCGCCCAGCGCCGAGCGCACCGCCAGCTCCCGGCGCCGGCTGGTGACGCGCGCGATGAGCAGGTTGGAGGCGTTGGTGCAGGCGATCAGCCAGACCAGCCCGACAGCGCCCAGGGCGAGCCCGGCGACGGCCCGGACGTCGCCCAGGACGTGCGTCTTCAGGTCCATCATCCCCCACGAGGCGCTCTCGTCCTGGTAGGACGCCTTCCAGATCGGGAAGATGCGACGGCAGATGGCGCCCAGCTCGCTCGCCGCCGCCGATCGCTCCGAGGCCTCCCGCAGGCGCCCCAGCACGGAAATCATGAACGGCCCCTTGCGCGGCGGCGTCTCCCACCGTGCCGCCACGAAGAAGTCCGGACCCTGCTCCAGGGGGCCCGCGAGAGGAGGCAGGACGGCGACGAGCTCGTAGTCCGATCCGTCGAGACGCACGGGGCGCCCGAGCGCGTCCGGGCGGCCTCCGAGGCGCCGCAGCCAGAAGCCGTGGCTGACGATGACGACCGGCGGGCCGCCCGGTCGGCCGTCGCTCTCGGTGAAATCGCGGCCCAGGGCAGGCCTGATCCCGAGCAGCCCGAAATAGTCCCAGGTCACCTCCCGTCCCCTCAGACGCTCGGCCTCGGACCCGTCGCTGAAGGCCATGGACCTGGGCGTGTGCCCCGCGATGCGAGCGAAGTGGGTCTGCTGCTCTTGAAGCGCGAGGTAGTCGGCGACCGAGAAGCGGAACTTGTTGGGCGGGGCGTCCGTGTAGATCCGGACGAGCAGGTCCGGGTCCTCGTAGGGGAGGGGCCTGATGAAGGCGGCATGCACGGCGCTGAAGATGGCGGTCGTCGCGCCGATGCCGAGGCCGACCGTCAGCACGATCGTCAACGTCAGCACTGGCGCGCGCAGCAGGCTTCGCAGGCAGACCCTCAGGTCGCCGGCCAGGTCCCCGATCATCAAGGTGCGTCGCATGCGACTCTCCTTTCCTCGATCCTGCCGCCGGCAGTACCGCCGCGTGGACTCCAGATCGCCGAACCGCCGCAGCGCCTCGAGGCGGGCCTCGTGCGCCGGCAGGCCGCGTGCCTGGAGCTCCTCCGCCCGCATCTGGAGGTGACCATCCAGCTCTTCATCGATCTCGCTCTCCACGCTCTCCGGTCGGCGGCGCAGGTGCCAGAACGGCCGGCGTCGAGGCTCAGGGTCGCGCATCGAGCCGCCTAGACGCCGTGGAGGACCGCCGCGACGGCGCGCGAGTAGCGCCGCCAGTCGGCAGTCGCCTCCCGCAGCCGCCGGCGACCGGCCGGCGTCAGCGTGTAGTACCGGGCCCGGCGGTTGTTCTCCGAGGCACGCCACTCGGCCTCGACGAGGCCCTGGCGATCGAGGCGATGCAGCGCCTGATAGAGGGCGGCGTCCTCCACCGCGAGATGCCCGTCCGTCCGCTCGTGCACCAGGGTCGCGATGCCGTAGCCGTGCATCGGTCCGGAGGCCAGCGCGCCCAGGAGGAGCAGGTCCAGCGTTCCCTGAAGCAGCGGCAGCGGCGAGGGCGGCATCTCTTCCCCTTAGACGGTGTGGGGAGAATCGTAGCGCGGTGACCGGCGGCTGTCAACCCCGGACGGAGGAGCCGGAAGGTATCCCCGCCCGGAGGGCGCCGTGACGGCGGCTTTGACATGGAAGGGGCAGCGCGCTAGATTCTGCCCCGTGCGGCCGCCCGTCCTCGTCGTCGCCCGACAGTCGACCACCCTCCTCGGCCTCGCCCAGGCCGTGCTGAAGTTCGGCTACCAGATCGTCACGGCCTATCCCGATCCCGTCGAGCTGGAGCGCGCCGAGCGGGTGGGGCCCGCCCTGGTGCTGCTCCGCCCGCCCGCCGAGCCGGAGGCGCGCAAGCGCTGCCTCGACCTCATCAAGGCCCGTTTCCGGGACCGCGGGCTGCCCGTCATGGCCTGCGTCGCCAACGCGCAGGAGGAGGCGGAGACTCGCGCGGTCCTGGGAAAGATCCCGGTCCTGGTCGGGAGCCCGCTGCAGCTCAACGATCTGTACCTGCGCATGCACGAGATGTTCGACCTGGCGAAGCGAAAGGAGCTGCGCATCCAGGCCGACCTGGCCGTGGCGCACCGCGAGCCGGGGATCTACACCGAGGACTTCTACCACTACGACACCATCCGCTCGCTGTCGCTCGGCGGCTGCTTCATCGAGACGCAGACGCCCTACGCCGTCGGGACTCCGATCGAGATGGTGTTCTGCGTCGGCAGCGGCTCGAAGAGCCTGAGCCTCAAGGGCAAGGTCTGCCGGAACGGCAAAGGGGACTCCGGGGCCGAGACCGGCATGGGAGTGCAGTACGACCCGCTCCCCGATCGGGAGCGGGACATCCTCGAGTCGTTCCTGATGAGCCACCTCGGAACGCTCGACCTGCCGGCGAAGCTCTAGATCAACGAAGGATGGGGCGCGGGGGGAGGGCGGCCACCACGAGCGCCGCGAGCCCCAGGAGCAGGACCGCCCCGTTGAGCGCCACGCTGCGGCTGTGCAGGCGATCGAATGACGCCTTCGCGGCCGCGTGCTCGGCGGCGCGCGACGCGTCCTCCCGCACCATCCGGGCCTCGGCGGCCCGCGGCAGGATGACGCGCCCGGCGTAGAGGCTGGCGCCGAGCATCGATCCCAGCATGACGAGCAGGACGAGCGACCGCCGTCCGAGGCCGTCCCCCAGGAGCATCGGCGCGACCACCGCGGCGATCGCAACGATGCCGCACGTCCAGCCGAGGGCGTAGTAGCGCGGGAAGATCGCGGCCGTGGCGCGCCCCGCCATCTCGCGGGGGAGTGCTGTGAACAGGGACGGCGCCGTGACGAAGGAGAAGAAGACGACCGCCCCGACCCACAGCGCCAGGGCCACGACCTGAAGGACCCGGCAGGCGGCGATCACTCGCTCTTCGCCTGCACCCACTTGTTCGGCGTCCCCTCCATCGGCGAGCCCGACGCGGGGCGCCACAACGCCAGCCGGTCGAGATCCTTGGCCAGGGCGAAGTCGCGCTCGGTGATGCCTCCGGAGGCGTGCGTCTTCAGCTTCACCCAGATCTTGCCCCAGGTGATCTCCAGGTCCGGATGGTGCCAGGCGGCCTCGCTCAGGAAGCCGACGGCGTTCACCAGCATCAGGGTCGTCGGCCAGCCGTCGGTGCTGTACTTGCGGCGCAGCCATCCGCCCTCCAGCTTCCAGCCGGGCAGCTCCCGCGCCAGGCGGGACAGGATCTCCGCCTCGGGCAGGACCGGCAGCTTCTCGGGCATCAGAGTTCCCACCGTCCTTTCTCGGCATTGAAGTACATGTGACGCGGCTTGCGGCGATCCTCCTTGAGGAGGTCCTTGATCGACGGCTTCCCTTTGAGCGCCTTCTCGATCGCCTCCTTCATGGCGGAGCGGTTGTTGCGGTACAGCTCGTCCCAGTTGGCGTCCTTCATGTCCGCCAGGCGCGGGTCGACCCAGACCATGGCGATGATGGCCCAGTCTTCCACCTTGGCCTTCGGGATCAGGCCCGCCTCCACGGCGTCCAGGACGCCGTCGGCGATGCCGGCCTGGACGGGTCCGCCGAACACCTGGACGTCCATCATCTTCTTGAGCTGCACCTTGGGGACCATGAGGGTCACGGGCTTGACCTGCTTGCCGCCGTCGACCAGGCAGAAGAAGCGCGAAAAACCGGCCGACTGGCCCATGAGGTTGGCGATCGCCTGGCCCACGGGCCCGTTCATCGGGCCGATGGCGATCTCCGGCTCGGTCCAGAGCCAGTCCTCGCTGCCCGCCGCCATCGCTTCGCCGAAACGGATCATCGTGCGGTCTGCCATCGGTTCATCCTCCGAAACGTCGCTTGTGAAGTGCCGCTTGCCGGGACGCGCATGCTATCGCAGGGCGGACGACTGCGCCAGCGCACCACGGTCATCTTGAAGGCTGGTGGATGCGACCCTGCCTTGCGCCCGCCCGTGTGACGTGTCGGGTCAGCTCGCCGGCTCGTCGGTGGGAAGGCCGATCTTCTTCAGCAGCGCGTCCCAGCGCGCGTCGGCGTGGAGCGACGTCAGGTACAGGTCCGACTTCAGCGACGCCATGTAGGGATCGCGGGCGGCCAGGGCCTTCTCGAGCCACGTGAACGCCGCGCCGGTCTCGCCGCGCCAGGCCCGGACCTGGGCGCAGGCCGAAGGATCGCCGGCGCCGAATCGCTTCTCGAACTCCTCCGTGGCGGCCACCGACGCGCGCTCGTCCCCCGCCAGGTGCTCCACGGTCGACTCGTAGAAGAGGCGGGCGTAGTCGCCGTAGCGCGCCATCTCGTTCCACTTCGCGAAGGAGGCCTTCGCCTCGTCCGGTCGGCCGCGGAGCAGGTGGATCTGCGCCAGACGGAGATGCGCGGTCGAGGAATCGGGCTTCAGCTCGAGCACCTGCCGGACGAGCCCCTCGGCCTCGTCGAGCCGGCCCGCCTGCCGATACGAGTCCGCGAGATTGGTGAACCCGAGAAGGTTGAGCGGATCGACTTCATGAACCTGTTCCTCGAGCGCGATGGCGTCATTCAGCCGGCCCAGCGTCTTGTACAGGGACGCCGCATTGCTGAGCACGGCCGTGCTCTTCGGAGCGGCCGCCAGAGCCCTCTCGGTCGAGCGCTCGGCGGCCGCGAACTCCCACGACCCCTGCTGGACCCTGGCCAGGCGCGAGTGCGCTATGGCCAGCCGCGGGTCCAGATCCAGGGCCCGGGTGAGCGCTTCCCGCACCTGGTCGAGCGCCCGCTGCTGGCTCTCGACCGTCGTCGCCCTCTCCTTCTCGCGCAGGTGGAGGAGGCCCATCTCCGCCCAGATCGGGGCGTAGTCCGGAGAGAGATCGAGCGCCCGTTGCAGCAGGTCCCGCGCCCGCTGGAGGGCCTCCTCGGTGGTGGTCTGCAGCACGAAGCGCGCCTGCAGGATCAGGTCGTAGGCCCTGGCATCCGGCTTCTTCGTCGTGGCGTCCCTGCCGAGCAGCGTGGCCTCGAGGGCCCCGGCCACCGACCGGGCGATGTCGTCCTGCACCGCGAAGATGTCGTCCAGCTTCCGGTCGTAGGTCTCCGACCAGAGATGGAAGCCGTCCTGGGCCTTCACCAGCTGCGCGGTGATGCGGACCTTGTCGCCCGCCTTCCGGACGCTCCCTTCCAGGATGCTCGCCACTCCCAGCTTCTGGCCGATCGCGGGCAGGGCCTCGTTCTTTCCCTTGAAGGAGAACGACGACGTCCGCCCCGCCACCTTCAGCTCGGGGATCTTCGCGAGGGCGTTGAGCAGCTCCTCGGTCAGGCCGTCGGAGAAGTACTCCTGGTCCCTGCCAGGGCTCATGTCGACGAAGGGGAGGACCGCGATCGATCGGTTCGCGGCGACGACCGCGGCGCCGACGGCCGCCATCCCGGCCGGGACCGACGTCGCGGACGCGTCGGCAGGGCCGTCGCCGCTCCCGCGGCGATCTCCCAGCCAGAAGGCCGCGACGACCGCCACCACCACGCCGGCCCCGCCGGTCGCCCAGATCCACGGACGCGGCCGGCCGGCGCGCGACGGCGTCGCGGGCGACGTCGGGGCGGGGGCGTCGTCCGCAGACTTCAGGCCGAACTCCTGGCGCAACGCGCGCAGCTCGTTGAACACGTCGCGTGCCGTCTGGAAGCGGTCCCGGGGCGTCTTCTGCAGGCAGTGATCGATGATCCGCGCCAGGTGACGCGGCGCGTCCTGGCGGGCCTCCGTCACCGGCCGCGGCGCGTCCCGCAGGATCGCCGAGATCGTCTCCGCGAGGTTCCTGCCCCCGAACGGGCGGCGTCCCGTCGTGATCTCGTAGAGCACCACCCCGAGCGAGAAGATGTCGGTGCGCGCGTCCACCGGCTCGCCGCCTACCACTTCCGGCGACGCGTACGGCACGGTCCCGACAACCTGTCTCGCACCGCTCAGCGAACGGTCGAGCGGCATCGTCCCGGTCGGCGCCGAGGAGGCGGCAGAGCCCCCCGGCGCCGCGGCTCCCGGGAAGGAGCCCGGGTCGAGCTTCGCCAGGCCGAAGTCGAGCACCTTCACCCGGCCGTCCTTCGTCACCATCACGTTGGCCGGCTTCAGGTCGCGGTGGACGATCCCCTTCTCGTGCGCCGCCGCCAGGCCGTCGGCCAGGGCGATGCCGATGTCGAACACCTGCGCCAGCGGCAGGCCGCCGGGGGGGATCCCGAGCATCTCCCCGTCGACCAGCTCCATGGTGAGGAAGTGCGTGCCGCCCACCTCCTCGACGGAGTGGAGGGTCACGATGTGCGGGTGATTCAAAGCGGCGACGGCCTTCGCCTCGCGCCGGAAACGCTCCAGCCGGACGGGATCGGAAGCCACGTCCGGCGGGAGGATCTTGAGCGCCACCTCGCGGCCGAGCTTCGTGTCGACGGCGGAGAAGACCACGCCCATGCCACCCTCGCCGATCCGGCGCACGACGCGGTAATGGCCGAGGTTCTGACCGGGTTCGAGAGGCATCGTCCTGTTCCGTGACGTGACGACGAGAATCCGCGACCATCGCGGCGTGGCGACATTATAGATAAGGTCGCCGTCTCCGGAGCGTTCCACCGGCGAGGTTCGGCGCGCCGGACGCAGCGCGCTCCCGCGTGCCCTTGACAGGCCGAGGCGCCGTGTGGAGAGTCGCGGCATGCGCCTGTGGCGGATCGGGTTCGCCGGCTTCGGGAACGTCAACCACGCGCTGCTGCGCCTCCTGGAGGAGCGACGCGGCGAGCTGCGGGCGCGCCACGGCCTGGAGTTCCGCGTCACGCTCGTCGCCACGCGGCGCCGCGGCGCGCTGGTGAAGGAGTCGGGACTCACGATCGAGGAGGCGCTCGACGGGGCGTGGTCGGGGAACGTGACGGCGCTCGAGGCGATTCGGGAGGCACCGGTCGACCTGATCTTCGAGGGGACGACGCTCGACCCTGCGACCGGCGAGCCTGCGACCACCCATGTGCGGACGGCGCTCGAGCGCGGCGTGTCGGTCGTGAGCGCCAACAAGGGTCCGCTGGCGTTCGCGGCGCGAGAACTTCTCCTCCTGGCCCGGCGCCGCAAGGTCGGCTTCCGGTTCGAGTCCTCGGTGGCCGACTGCCTCCCCGTGTTCGACCTGTACGAAGCGGCCGTCCCGATCGGCGACCTCGTCGCCTTCACGGGTGTCCTCAACTCGACCAGCAACCTGGTCCTGCAGGCGGTGGCGCGCGGGGGACGGCTCGAGGAGGCGGTGCGCGAGGCGCAGCGCCAGGGGATTGCCGAGGCCGACCCTTCGAACGACCTCGACGGCTGGGACCAGGCCGTCAAGGCCGTCATCGTCAGCAACGTCCTCTTCGGCGCCGATCTCCGGCCCCGGGACGTGGAGCGCACGGCGCTCGCGGCGGTCGACCTCGACTGGCTGCGGGGCGAGGAAAAGCGCGGGAGCACCGTGCGGTTGTGCGCCACCGGGGGCCGCGGGCGGCCGGCGCGCGTGGCGCCAGTCTCCCTGGCACCCGGATCGTTCCTGGCGACGCTCGGAGGCGGATCCCTCGGGATGGAGCTCGACACCGAGCTGGCCGGAAGGATCCAGGTGGCCAGCAGCGATCCCGGGGTGCCACACACCGCCTACGGCATGCTGACGGACCTGGTCGCCATCCACCAGGGCCGCCTCACGATCCCCTCGCCGCTGCTCCAGGGGGAGGCGTGATCACCATCCTGACCTGGAACGCCGAGGAGGGGCTGCGCGAGAACTGGACGCCCGCCGACCTCAAGGCCCTGCTGGAGCGGCGCGACCACGTCCTCTGGGTCGATTTCAAGAGCCCGTCCAAGGAGGAAGTAAGCCTCATGACGGGCGTCTTCGGCTTCCACCCGCTGTCGATCGAGGACTGCGAGTCGCGGCGCGCGAATCCGAAGATCGAGGATTTTCGCGACTACCTGTTCATCCTCACCCACGGGGTGCATCCCGACAGCTCGGTGCGGGAGTTCCGCACCCGGCAGCTCAGCCTGTTCGTCGGCGGCCACTACCTCGTCTCGTTCCACCGCGATCGCTCGCGCAGCGTCGAGACCACGATGGAGGCGGCGCGGCGGAACCCGCGCGCCATGGCCGAGGGATCCGACTCGATCCTCTACCACCTCCTCGACAACCAGGTCGATCAGTACCTGCCGGTGCTGGAGAACTTCGAGAAGAAGATCGACGAGGTCGAGGATCGCGTCTTCCACGCGGCGACGTCCGACGTCCTGTCGGAGGTGCTGGCGTTCAAGCGGGCGCTCATGCGCCTGCGCCGTATCTCCGGCCACCAGCGCGACGTGCTGATGCGGCTGGTGCGGCGCGAGTTCCCGATGATCGACGAAAAGAGCGTGTACGGCCTGCGCGACGTGCACGACCACCTGGTCCGGATCACCGACCTGGCCGACACCTACCGCGAGCTGGTCAGCGGCGCGCTCGAAGCGCACCTGTCGATCGTCTCCAACCGCACCAACGAGATCATGCGCGTCCTGACGGTGATCGCGACGCTGTTCATTCCGCTGACCTTCATCGTCGGCGTGTACGGCATGAACTTCCAGCACATGCCGGAGCTGGAGTGGCGTTACGGCTATCTGCTGATCTGGATCGTGATGCTGGCAGTGGCGGTTGCCATGTACTGGTACTTCAGGCGGCGCGGCATCTTCGAGCGCACCGCCGGAGGGCCGCGCCCCGTGCAGGGCACACCCCCGGCAGAGCCCGCACGGCCCGTGGAGATCGCGCGCGTCGCGGAGCGCGCCCGGCCCCCGACGGGCGCGCGGCAGGCGGCGGCGAAGGCCGGGGAGACGCCCGGCGATGGCGCCTCTCCGCGCGTAAAATAGCCCATGCGCGCACGTCGGGGCGGCCTCCTGCTGGCCTTCCTCGCCATCCTCGGCTCGGGATGTGCCGGCGGAGAGGGGGCCGGTCCCGGGAGGTCGCCGGAGCCGGGGGCGGGGCGGCCGAACGTCCTGCTCATCACGGTCGACACGCTGCGGCCCGATCACCTCGGGTGCCTCGGCTATCCCCGCAACACCAGCCCTCACCTCGACGCTCTGGCCCGCAGGGGCGTCCTGTTCCGGTACGCGATCACCGCGGCCGGTCGCACGGTGCAGTCCTTCCCGTCAATCCTGACCGGCGTCTATCCACCGGTGCACGGTCTGCGGAACGAGGGACAGAGCTACGAAGTCCTGGAGGGACGGCCGACCCTGACGCGGTCGCTGCGCGACGCAGGCTACGACACGTTCGCGGTCACCAAGGGGCTGAACGTCGGGCTGCATCGCGACTTCGAGCTCTACGACCCGGACATCTATCTCGACCCCGATGGGAAGAAGGTCTACCTGCCGACGCGCGACGACCACGAGGCCACGGGCAAAGCACTGCACTGGCTGCGCCGCCGCGGCAAGACGGATCGGCCCTTTTTCCTCTGGATGCGTTATGACGCGCCGCACTGGCCGTACCAGGCCCCGCCGCCGTTCACCGAGATGTTCGACGCCGATTACCAAGGCGCCCATACCTTCAACTCCGGGCAGGATCCCGACCCCCGCCGGGGGGACATCATCTTCGGCCTCACGCGCCTGCCGCCGCGCGAGGTGGAGCACGCTGTAGCGCACTACGACGGCGAAGTGGCCTACACCGACCGGGCCGTGGGGGATCTCCTGAAGGCTCTCGACGCCATGGGCCAGACCGGCCGGACGCTGGTGGTCGTGACCTCCGATCACGGCGAGGGGCTGGGGGAGCACGACTATTTCTTCGAGCACGGCGCCTACCTCTACGACCCGGTGGTGCGCGTGCCGCTCATCCTTGTGGCGCCCGGCCGCCTGCCGGAGGGGCGTGTGGTCGAGACACAGGGCCGCACGATCGACATCATGCCGACCGTCCTCGACCTCGTCGGCCTGCCGGTTCCGCCCGGCGTGCAGGGGGTCAGCCTCGTGCCCTGGGCCCGGGGACAGTCGAGCGCCCCCGGGCCTCTGGCGTACTCCGAATCGGGCCGCAACTACTTCAAGGAAAACCCGCGCCAGTACATCGCGGGGACCGCCGGGAAATGGCGCATGCTCCGGAGCGACCGTTTCAAGCTGATCCTGATCCCGAAGGATCCGGAGCCTCTCTGGGAGTTCTACGACCTGCGCGCCGATCCAGGGGAGGCGACGAACGTCCTCGATCGGTTCCCGGCGGAGGCGGCGGCGCTCAAAGCGTCGCTCGAGCAGATGCTGGCGGCCGATCCCGGCCGGTCCGACCGCGAAGAGCCCCCGATGCCGGACGATCTCGAGGAGAAGCTCCGATCCCTCGGCTATGTGGGGGGCGGATCGTCGAAGTGAGGTCGCTGGCGGTGGGCCTCACCCCGTGCGCCTCGCCGCGACCTCCCGGATCAGGGCCGGCGGGGCGATGAGGCGATCGGCAGCGCGCCGATGACGTTCGGGACGGGCCACGCCAGCATGGGGCTCCCGGAGGTCGCGCCCTCGATCGCGCCGGTGAATTCCATCTCCTCGCCGCCGCCGCGCACGTAAAGCTGCGCCTCCGGACCCCCCTCGGTGTACATGGCGTTCTTCAGATCGATCGGCAGCTCGAGCAGGGACTCGATCAGGTCGTGGGTCGTGTGGGCCGCGCGGGCGTGGATGAACAGCACCCGTCCCCGGCGGTCGAGGCCGATCGCCGCCGTGCTCCAGGCCTTCGGCTGCGGCGCCCAGACGTTGCGGCCGGTGCAGGAGACCATCCGGATGCTCTGGACCAGCGTGCCGTAGCTGCGGCTCAGGGCGTCGAAGTCCTGGCACTCGCGGTCGATGATCTGGACCGGCGGGACTCCCGCCGCGAGGGGATCGAACGCCAGGACCGCCTTGTCCTTCGATAGTCGCGGATTGTTGACGTGCTCCCGGCTGCGCATCAGCGAGACGCTCCGGCGCAGGTCGATCTGGTACATGCTGGCGTTGATCGCCGCCGACAGGCCGTGCTGCGCCGCCCATCCCTTCGCCGTCCGGGTCCGGCCCTCACTCCGGGCCGAGGCGTTGAGGAGCACCAGGGAGTAGCGCTCGGGGTCGATGCGCACGATCCGGATGAACGCGTCCTCGGGCGAGGCCGCCCGGGTGGCGGGGAAGACCGCCAGGTCGAGACCCGGCTCGAGGCTGCGCCAGGCCGGAAGCGTCCGCCCGGCCGCCTCAGGAGCGGACGCGAGGAGTGCCAGCAGTCCCACCACCCATCCCGGCATCGCCCGCCCCCGCCCCCCGCGGCCGCCGGCGCTGTGGTCCGCCCGCGCGAACCTCATCCTGCCGTGCGCGGGCATTCTAGCCGAGCAGCCGCGCGCCGTAGAATACCGTCTGTGATGCCGCGGATGCCCGCCACCCGACTGCAGGCGATGGCGCTCCTGGCGGGCCTCCTGGGGACGGCCGCCACGGCAGCGCCGCCCCCTGGACAGCCGCTCCAGGAGCATGTGCGGGTCGTCGACCGCCCCTGGCAGCGCGTGGGGCTCTCGGTGACGGTCGCCGATCGGAGGGGCCGGCCGGTCGCCGACCTGTCGCAGGGCGAGTTCCAACTCCTGGAGTCCGGCGTCCCGGTCGAGATCGCGGACTTCGGCCTCGAGGGCGGCCGGGGCGACCGGCCGCTGTCGGTCGCCGTCCTGCTCGACTTCTCGGAGAGCATGAGGAACCAGGTGCGCAAGGTGCGCGAGGCCGCGCGGTCCCTGCTGTCGCAGCTGCGGCCGGGAGACGAGATCCTGGTGGCGAAGTTCAACGACCAGCTCACGGTCCTGCAGCCGTTCACCGGCAGCGTCGACGACCCCGACCGGACCCTGGAGAACGTTGGGCGCGCCCGCGGCGGGACGGCCCTCTTCCGCGCCGTCGAGAAGACTCTGAAGGATGTGCGGGATCGGCCGGGGCGGAAGGTCATCCTGGTCGTGAGCGACGGCCTCGACAACGACATCCATCGCGAGGAGCCTATCCTGCAGTCGCTCTACATGCAGGATCTCCTGAGGCTGTGCGTCAGGACCCAGACGACGGTGTACGCCATCCGGCCGGGCATGGGGTCCACCTCCTGGCTGCCATTCGAGAGCTTCGTGGATCAGACCGGAGGACGGCTCCTCTATGGTGGCGATCTCCCCTCGGTGTTCGCCCGGCTGGGCGAGGAGTTCCTGAGCCAGTACTACCTGGCGTACGACATCGATCCGAAGCAGGGGGAAGGGCGGTGGCGGCGCATCCAGGTCGAGGTGACGCGGCCCGGAGTCGTGGTCAGGTCGATGCGCGGGTATTTCACGCCGCGGGGTCAGCTCGAGACTCTGCTGCGCGATCTGGACGACGCAGACGACGGCCTGCGCGCCGACGCCGCCTACGACCTGGGGTTCACCGGCGGCCGCCGGGCCGTGGATGCGCTGCGGGCGGCGCTGTCCGACAGGTCGCCCGAGGTCCGGCGCCGGTCGGCCGAGGCGCTGGCACGGCTCGGCGAGCCGTCCGCCGTCCCGGAGCTGGTGGACCGTCTCGGGGACGAGGAGAAGCCGGTGCGCGCGGCGGCCGCGGCAGCGCTCGAGTCCCTCGGGACGTCGTCCGTGGGGGCGCTCGCGGATGCTGTCGCGGATGGGACCGGCCGCCGGCGGCCGTCCGATCGCGTGCTGGCCGCGGTGACGCTCCTGGGCCGGGTCGGGGACGAGCGGGCGATCGACCCGCTGGCGGGCCTGCTGCGGGACGGGCCGGCGGAGTCCCGCGCGGCCGCGGCGCGGGCGCTGGGAGCCCTGGGACTGGGGCACGGCATCCCGCCGTTGCGCGCGGCGCTTCTGGACCGCGACGCGGCCGTGCGCATCGAGGCGCTGCGCTCGATCGCCGCCATCAACGGCGCCGCGGCCCGCCCGATCCTCAAGGATCATCTCCTGCGCGAGCCGGACGCGCAGGTTCGGGCAGCGGCGGAGGCGGCGCTGGCTGGGATAGAATGAAGCCTCACAGCGAGGGGAGGACGACGATGGGCGACCGCACAACCACGGCCCCGAAGGTGACCTACGCGACGCTCGCCGCGGGCGCCACGCCCGAGTTCACCCGGGCCTACGACGAGGCGCTCGAAGGGTGGCGGAAAGGACTCGGCCGCACGCACGGCCTGCTCATCGGGGGTCGCGAGGTCGCCACGGCGAAGACCTTCCCCGACACCAGCCCGTCCGACACGCGCCTGGTCCTGGGGCATTTCGCCGGCGGCACGCGCGACGACGCCCGGGCGGCCATCGCCGCCGCGCGCCGGGCCTACGAGTCGGGATGGCGCTCGGTCTCCTGGAAGGAGCGGATCGCACTGGTCCGCAAGGTGGCCGCCGCCATCGAGCGGCGGCGCTTCGAGATCGCCGCGCTCATGACGATGGAGGTCGGCAAGAACCGCCTGGAGGCGATGGGGGACGCCCAGGAGACGGCCGATCTGATGACCTACTACTGCGATCAGCTCGAGCAGCACCAGGGCTTCGAGATGCCGATGCAGTCGCTGACGGACAAGGAGGTCAACCGGGACGTCCTTCGTCCGTATGGGGTCTGGGCGATCATCTCGCCGTTCAATTTCCCGATGGCGCTGTCGGGCGGCCCGAGCAGCGGCGCGCTGCTCGGCGGCAACACGGTCGTCTTCAAGCCGGCCACCGACACGCCGATGACCGGCTGGCTCCTGGCCGAGTGCATGCGCGAGGCCGGCCTCCCCGAGGGCGTGTTCAACTACGTCACGGGGCCGGGATCGACGGTGGGGGAGGAGCTGGTGACCAACGACGGGGTCGACGGCATCCTGTTCACGGGATCGCGCGACGTCGGCTTCGACGTCTACCACCGGTTCGCCGGCCGCTACCCGAAGCCGTGCATCGCCGAGATGGGCGGGAAGAACCCGGCCCTCGTCATGCCGAGCGCCGACCTCGACGAGGCGGCCGAGGGTGTCATGAAATCGGCCTTCGGCCTGCAGGGCCAGAAGTGCAGCGCCTGCTCGCGCATCTATGTTCACCGGGACGTGGCCAGGCGCTTCACGGAGATCCTGGTGGAGAAAACGCGGCAGATCGCCATCGGCGACCCCGCGAAGAAAGAGAACTGGCTCGGGCCGGTGATCAACGAGGCGGCCTTCGAGAAGTACGCGGCCTGTGTGGAGATCGGCCGGCGCGACGGCCAGGTCCTGGCCGGCGGCGGTCAGCTCCGCGACGAGCCCTACGCGCATGGCTACTTCGTGCTGCCGACGATTCTCGGCGGGCTGCCGAAGGACCATCGGCTCGCCGGCGACGAGATGTTCCTGCCGATCACCTGCCTGTGGGAGGTCGATTCCCTCGACGAGGCGCTCACGCTCGCCAACCGCACGGAGTTCGGGTTGACTGCCGGCCTGTTCAGCAGGGACGACGGTGAGATCCGGCAGTTCTTCGATCGGATCGAGGCGGGGGTCGTGTACGTCAACCGGCGCGCCGGCGCCACCACCGGCGCCTGGCCGGGCATCAATCCGTTCGGCGGCTGGAAGGGTAGCGGATCCTCCGGCAAGGCTTCGGGCGGCCCCTATTACGTCTCCCAGTTCATGCGCGAGCAGAGCCGGACGCTCATCCGAGGCTGACCCCGGTCACCCCGGCTCGGGCCCGGGCGCGGCAGCCCGTAGGCGAGACTTCCGTGGGCCCGGTGGGCTGAATCGCCCGGCCCGGGCTTGACTCGGCCGGCGGGCCGGGAGTCCAATGAGTCCGGTGGTCCTGACTGTGGACGCGGAGTGCGGCCGTTTCCGGGAGGAAACCCATGAAGTCCCTTTCCCTCGGCCCGGCACTCGGTCTGCTCCCGGCCTTGTTAGGCCTCCTCTCGCCTGCGTCCCCGGCCGTCGTGCGCGGCGCCTCGTCCACTCCGGCCCGGAGCGTCGCGCCCGCGACGGCCGTCCCCTCGACCGCCGCGGCCGGGACCGTGGTGCGGCCGGTCCGCCTCGGATCGCCGCGCAGCTTTCCGGCCGGCGACGGCCCGGTCTACCTGGCGGTGGGTGACTTCAACCGCGACGGCTCGCCGGATCTGGTCGCGGTCAACGTGCAGTCCGCCGACCTCTCGCTGCTCATAGGAGACGGCAAGGGCGGCTTCGCGGCGCCGATCGGCATCCCGATCGGGCCGTTCCCGGCGGCCGCGGCGGTGGCCGACTTCAACGTCGATGGCAACCAGGACCTTGCCGTGATCCACAACGCGTCCTCGGACGTCCTCGTCCTTTCGGGGGACGGCGCCGCCGGCTTCGGGCCGCCGCGCCCCTTCCTGGTCGGGAACCAGCCGGTGGCGCTGACGGCCCTCGACGCCGGCGCCGATGGCCGCATCGATCTGGCGTTCGCCAACATCGCCTCCGACAACGTCCAGCTCCTGCAGGGGACCGGGAACGGCGGGTTCGGCCCACCGCGCAGCTTCGGCGCCGGTCGCGCGCCGGTGGCCGTCGCCGCGGGGGAGTTCAGCGGGGACGGCCGGGTCGATCTGGTGACCGCCAACGCCCTGTCGGACGACGTGGCGGTGCTGCGCGGCGATCCCTCCGGGTTCCTCGCGTCGCGGAGCTTCGCGGCCGGCGATCGCCCGACCTGGGTGGCCGCGGGGGATTTCAACGGGGACAAGGCCCTCGACGTCGCGGTCAGCAACGCCTTCTCGCGCAACGTCTCGATCCTGCTCGGCGACGGCATCGGCCGGTTCGGGGCGCCGCGACAGGTGCCGGTGGGCCTGGAGCCGGCCATGGTCGCGGCGGCCGACCTGAACGACGACGGCGTGCTCGATCTGGCGGTCGCGAACCGGCTGTCCGACAGTCTGTCGATCCTCGTCGGCGACGGCAAGGGGGGCTTCGAAACGGCGGAGACCGTCGAGGGGGTGCCGGGACCGATCGCCCTCCTGGCCTCCGATTTCGACGGCGACGGCTCCGTCGATCTGGCGGTGGCTGCCTTCGACTCGGACGCGGTTTTGGTCTTCCCGAACCTCTCGGGAGACAACGACGCGGACGGCGTGGGGAACGATTCTGACAACTGCCGCGACGTTCCGAACCCCGACCAGCGCGACGCGGACCATGACGGGCCGGGAGACGCATGCGACAACTGCCCGCCCCTCGCGAACGCCGACCAGACCGACGCGGATCAGAACGGCGTCGGCGACGCCTGCGACACCCTGACGGAGTACCTGGCCTCCACCGAGGCCCTGCGCAAGGTCCGCGAGGCGCTGCAGGACATGGAGGAGCGGCTCGTGGTCCTCATGGGGTCCGAATCGGCGCAGGACGCCGAGATCGAGGCCCTCCGCAAGGACCTCCTGTGGCTGCAGGATCGGCTGGCGGCGATCGAGAACATCCCGACGATCAAGAACCAGCTCCGCAAGGGTCCCTGAGTCCGGCCTTCCAGGCGGCGGCCTCGGGACCCGGCCAGTGAATTCTTTCCGCCGCCTGCTTACCTCCTGAAGGCACGGACGTCTAAAGGGATGGTCAGGGCGTAGACGGGGCCTTCCCGGGACGATGGAACGTGCAGGCATCCGACGACACGAGGCTGATCGAGGAAGCCCAGGCCGGGGACCGGCGCGCCTTTGACGAGCTGGTCCGGCGCTACGACCGGAGCGTGCTCCGGCTGGCGCTCCGGCTGGTCCGACGGGAGGACGAGGCGCGTGACATCTATCAGGAGACCTTCCTCCGCCTGTACCGCACCCTCGGTCGATTCCGGCATGACAGCAGCTTCGAGACCTATCTCTTCCGCATCGTCACGAACGTCTGCCTGGATCACCTGCGGCGGCGGGCGTCCCGGCCGGAGGAGTCGGTGCCGGCGCACCGAGATGGCGACGTTCGGGTGGACCTTCTCGAAGCGCGGCGTGACGACAGCCCGGATCGCGACCCAGCGCTCGCCCTGGAGCGCAGCGAGATCCGCCGCCGGATCGAAGAGGCGCTGGCGGGACTGGCGCCGAGAGAGCGGCTGGTCTTCGAGCTGCGCCACTACGAGGGGCTGCGGCTGCGGGAGATCGGAGAACGGATCGGCACCACGGAGAAGACGGTGAAGAACTGCCTGTTCCGGGCGCACCATCACCTGAGATCGAAGCTCCGGGACATGGAAGGGATCGGCATGGTCGGCCTGCCCAGGAGGGCCGACCCGGCGCGGATCGAGGTTTGAGCCGGCGAGGCAAGCCGGAGCGGAGTCCGAGGAGCACCACGATGAACTGCACGACGGCACGGCAAGCGGCGCTTCTTCTGCTCTACGGCGAGATCTCCGACTCGGAGCGGGCGGCGGCACAGGACCATGTCGAGGGATGCGACGCCTGCCGGCTGGCTCTGGCCGAGGAGCGCCGCCTCCTGGCGATCCTGTCGGAGCGCCAGGGGATCGAGCCCGACGAGCACCTGCTCGAGCGCTGCCGGCAGGATCTGGCGCGCGCCCTCGACGAGCGCCCGGCGCCCGGCGCCGAGTGGGCGCAGAGGCTCCTGGGGTTCTGGTCGCAGGCGCGCCTGACGCCCGCCTACGGCGTGCTGTTCCTGGTGGTGGGATTCATGGCGGGCGCCGTGGCGCCGCGTGCGGGCGCTCTCCAGTCCACCAGGCCGGCGGTCCAGGCTCTCTCCGGGTCGTCCTCGACGCTCTCGGAGACACCTCTGGGGAGCATCCGATCCCTCGAGGCCTCGCCCGATCGCGACCACGTGCGGCTCAGCTACGACACGCTGCAGCGCGGGTCGCTCGAGGGATCGGCCGCCGACCCGGAGATCAGGGCCCTCCTGCTCAGCACGCTGAAGGACAGCCAGAACCCCGGCCTGCGCCTGGCGGCCATCGAGGCCCTGCGCGGGCACGTGGACCAGGAGGAGGTCCGGCGAGCCCTGCTGGCGGCGATGCGCGCCGACGACAATGCCGGGGCCCGGCTGAAGGCGATCGAGGCGCTCGACCAGCGCGTCCCGAGCGACCCGGAGATCCGCCAGGCGATGCTGGAGGCGGTGCGCCAGGACGCGAACCCCGGAGTCAGGGTGCGGGCGATCGACATCCTGTCCCGCGCCAACGATCCGCAGCTGCTTCCCGAGATGGAGCGGCTGTCCCGGGAGGACCTCGACACCTACGTCCGGATGCGTTCGGGCGACTTCGTGGACGCCATGTACGCGAGGAACTCCCAGTGACGCCGGTCGTCGCGGGACGCGCCCGTCTGGCGGCGGCGATCCTGGCGGGCATCATCGGCCTGGCGGGGCCCGTTCGGGCCCAGGAGCCGCGCTACTACGTCGAAGGGAGAAAGCAGGTGCGCGAGCTCGCGGGCTCCATACCGGGGGCCGCGGGCCGGGTGCGCATCGAGACCGATCGGGGAACGGTCCGCATCCACCCCACGACGGGGGACGCCGTCGCCTACCGCATCCGCCTCCGCGCCGGTGGCCCGGACCCGGCCGAGGTGCGCCGGCGGCTCGACCGGATGGCGATCAGCGCCAGCCGGAGCGGTGACCTTATCGAGTTCTCCGGCTCGCTGCCGGCTCGGGGGTCGCCGCGACTGGAGGCTGAATTCGAGATCGCGATTCCCGGCAGTGTGAGGGAGGTCGAGGTGGCAACCGGTGCCGGCGACGTCGAGGCGGTGGGTGCGGGGGGCAAGGTTTCGGTCCTGACGCGCGGCGGCAGGATCGTCGTCCGCGACATCGCAGGGCCGCTGGTGGCCGAGACGCGCGGCGGCGACGTCCTCGCGGGGACGGTCGGGTCGACCGCGCGCCTGGTCTCCGCGGGCGGCAACGTCAGCGTCGATTCGGCGACCGGGGACCTCACCGTCCAGACGTCGGGCGGAGACGTCCGCATCGGCCGCGCCGGCGGCGACGTGCGGGTCGAGACAGGCGGCGGCAACGTCCGCATCGACAAGGCCGGTCGCGGCGTCACGATCGTCAGCAACGGCGGCTCGATCGAGGTCGGAGAGGCTGCGGGCGCCATCTCGGCGGCCAGCGCCGGAGGCGGCATCCGCGTCGGCGCCGCCGCCGGGGGCATCCGCTGCGAGACCGCCGCCGGTCCGATCGTCCTCGACGGAGTCGAGGGAGCGATCCGCGCGGTGACCTCGTCCGGGAGCATTCACGCCCTGCTCGAGGGGAAGAGACTGCTGGGCGACTCGGACCTGCAGGCCTGGCAGGGAGATATCGTGGTGACCCTGCCCGAGTCGTTCCCGGTGACCATCCGGGCGTTCGTCGACAGCCCGGTTGGTCAGGGCATCGAGAGCGACTTCCCGCTCCGCATCCTGCGCGACCTCGAGGACAACGGCCGGCCGCTCCTGATCGGCGAGGGAGCCATCGGCGGCGGAGGGCCGGTCCTCAAGATCCGCACCCTGGGAGGGCGGATTCACATCCTGAAGGCGAAGAACGTCAAGCCGGAACAACCGTGACACGAGTCGTGGAGGAACCCCGATGTTGAAGAGAGGCTTGCTGGTCCTGGGTGGTGTGGCGATGCTCGCGCTGGGAGCGGTGCAGTTCTCCGCGGTGAGAGCGGGGGACGACGCCGACAAGGACAAGAAGGAGACCAAGAAGGTGGTCATCTTCCGCTCCGGCGGGTCGTGGCTCGGCGTGCAGATCGCCGACATCGACGCCGACCGCGCGCGCGAGCTCGGCCTCAAGGAGGAGATGGGAGCCGAGATCCAGTCCGTCTCCGAGGGCAGCCCCGCCGAGAAGGCGGGCCTGAAGAAGGGGGACGTCATCACAGAGTATCAGGGGACGCGCATCGAGGGCGTGGCGCAGCTGACACGGCTGGTGCGCGAGACGCCCGCCGGGCGGAACGCCTCGCTCCGCGTCTGGAGCAACGGCTCGACCCGCAGCGTGCAGGTCCAGGTCGCGGAGCGCGAGCATGAGCACTCGGGCTTCCGGCACTGGGAGTACGCCCCCCACGCCCCCGTGGCTCCCGACGCGCCCGAGCCGCCGATGATCGATTTCGACGACTTCGACATCCCGGACGTCCAGGTGATGGTCGGGCCGCACGGCGGGCCCCGGCTGGGAGCCGTCGTGGACACCGTTGGGAAGCAGCTGGCCGAGTACTTCGGCGTCAAGCAGGGGGGCGGCGTGCTGGTGAAATCGGTCCAGAAGGAAGGACCGGGCGCGCAGGCCGGCCTGCACGCCGGCGACATCATCATCCGGGTCGACGACGCGCAGGTCGAGGACGAGGGCGATCTCCGCATGGCCCTGCGCGAGCGGCGCGGCAAGGAGTTCAAGATGACCGTGGTCCGCGATCGGCGGGAGCAGACCCTGACGATCCCCGCGCCTCCGGAGGACCGCCGCGGCGCAGCGCCGAGCGGGCTCCCGCCCGCCGAGCGCGAGCGGATTCGGAGGGACGTCCGGCGGGCGATGCAGGAGGCGGCCGAGGCCCGGAGCCAGGCGCGCGAGACGATGCGCAAGGCCTACGAGGAAGCGCTGCGCTCCGCCCGGGAGATGGAGTTGGAGCAGCAGCCGATGCCGGAGCAGGAGGATGCCGCCGAGCCGGACGAAGGCGACGGGGACGCCGACTCGACCCTCGACCAGCAGCAGCGCGAGCGGGAGGACATCCGGCGTGCGGTCCAGGAGGCCCGGCGGATCCGCATCCAGATGCAGGAGTCGCTCGACGAGTAACCGCTCCCAGCACGGAATTCGTGCCTGACATCTCGATCCCGCCCAGGCACGAGGGACCCGGCGGCCGACAGGGGCCGCCGGGTCTTTTTCAATCCAGAGGACCGGTCCGGTTCGTAATCCACTGATGAAGGCGCTGGCGCCCACGCCGGCTGCCCTCAGTGGAGGCGACCGTGACCCTCGGATTCCGCTCCATCCCGAACCTCGCCATTCCAATCCTGGCGCTCGCGCTCCTTCCGGCGCCGGGGTGCGCCGCCCGGCCGGGCGGCCCGACCGCCGGCGTGGGCTCCTCCCGGGCGGCCGATCCCTGTGACACCGCCCTGACCTCGAGCGAGGCCAAGGCCTTCGCCGACCCGGAGATCCGGACTCTGCAGGCGCGAGCGCGGAGCGCCGCCGGGGCGTCGCCCTACCTGGAGAGATTGGGCTGGGCCTGGATCGCACGTGAGCGGGTGGTCCACGACCATCGTCTCTTCGATTTGGCCCTGGCGACGGCGGCCTGCCTCCAGGAGCGGTCGCCCGGAAGCGCCGAAGCGCCTCGCCTCCGGGCGCACGCCCTCGTCTCGCTGCATCGCTTCAAGGAGGGGGAGCGGGTCGCGCGGGGCCTCGTGATCTCGGGCGGCTCCTGGATCGACCACGCCGTCCTGGGGGACGCCCTCGTCGAGCAGGGACGGGTCGAGGAGGCCGCGGAGCAGTATCAGCTCATGGCCGATCGGAATCCGGGACCGCAGGCCTTGAGCCGTGCCGCGCACCTGCGCTGGCTCCTGGGCGATCGCCAGGGGGCGATCGAGGCGATGGGCCGGGCGGCCCGGGCCCTGGACGGCCGCGATCCCCAGAGCGCCGCCTGGTACCGCGTGCGGCTGGCGCACTATGCCCTGGAGGCGGGACGCGTGCGGGAGGCACGCCGTCTCACGGAATCCGCCCTGCGCCTCGTTCCCGATCATCCAGCCGCGCTGCACGCGCTCGGCCTGTTGCAGCTGTTGGAGGGCCGACCAGAGGCCGCGATCGCGTCTCTCAGGACCGCCGCGGAAGCCGATCCCTTGCCGGAATACCAGTGGGCGCTCCTGGAAGCGCTTCACGAGGCCGGCCGCGCCGGCGACGCGGGTCTGGTCGAGGGGCGCCTGCTCTCCGAAGGGGAGAGGGAGGATCCGCGCTCCCTGGCGCTCTTCCTCGCATCGACCGGCAGGGACCCGGCGCGTGCGCTGCGTCTGGCCATGCAGGAGCTGAGGACCCGGCAGGACCCCCTGACGCTCGATGTGGTCGCCTTGGCGCTCTACGGCAGCGGACGCGTCGCCGAGGCCGGCGACTACCTGCGCCGCGCCCTGGCGATGGGGACCCGATCGCCACGCCTGGCGATCCACGCGGCGCTGATCGCGGCGGCCGCAGGAGACGCGCGGGAAGCTTTGCTGCGGACGCAGGAGGCCGCCGCGATGCGCGCCGCCCTCCTGCCATCGGAGCGGCGCCGGCTCGAAGCACTGCAGGCCGAATACCGGGTGCCGACCTCGTAGGACAAGGACAAGGACGATGACAACGATCATCCACAAGGAGGAGAGACCGATGATCCAGCCACGAACGTTCGCAATCCTGATGGCCGGCCTGATCGCCGCCGGCATCGCCGCCGGGACGGCCCGGGCCTCCAGCCACATGGACGCCCCGCTCATCACCCTCGACCCGGCGGCCAACACCACCGACGTGTATGCCTTCGTCGCGGGGGACGGGCCGGGGAAACGGCTCGTCCTGGGGCTCTCCGTCTATCCCTTCGAGGAGCCGGGCATCGGCCCCAACAAGTTCAACTTCGACGACGACGTGCTGTACGAGATCCACGTCGCCCTGGGTCGCGACCTCGCGCGGGGCGAGCCGACGCTCTCGTATCAGTTCCGCTTCACGACCACGTACAAGAACTCCGGCACCATCCTGCCGTCGTATCTCGGGGTGATCGACGACGTGGACGATGCCGCGCAGAACCTGACGCAGGCCTACACGGTCACGAAGCTCGAACGCCGATCGGGCCGGCGGACGATTCTGGGGTCGGGTCTCGTGCCGCCCAACAACCAGGGAATCGCCACGCCGCGCTACAACCAGGAGGACGACGGGAACAATCCGGCGAAGGAGGGCGTGTCGAGCGAGGCCGAGCTCGACCGGTACACGGCGCAGTCGATCGCACTGCTGCGCGACGGCTACCGGGCCTTCGCCGGCCAGCGGGACGACGGCTTCTATGGCGACATCCAGGGGATCTTCGATCTCCTGCAGCTCGGCCGGCGCTTCGACTCGCAAGGGGGATTCAACGTCCACTTCATCGGCCTCGAGGTCCCGATCCGCGAGCTCGACGGCGAACGCCAGGTCGCCGGCGTCTACGCGACCACGAGTCGCCAGCGGTTCCGGGTGCTGCGCGACGCGTCGACCGACGCGGCCCGCACGCGCCTGGCCGAGTCCGTGTCCCGCGCCGTCGACGGAGCCCGCCGCGGCGAGGGGTTCGTCCAGGTCGGCCGACAGGGGAACCCCCTGTTCTGCGAGGGGCTCGTGGCGATCGCCGACAAGGATCTCTACAACCGCACGCAGCCCTCGTCGGACAGCCAGCTCTTCCGGCGCTACGCGGAAAGCCCCGAGCTGGCGCGCCTTCTGAACCTGCTGGTGGTCCCCGGCAGTGGCCTGCGGCCGGCCGTCGAGACGGGCCGCACCGACATCGCCGGGATCTTCATCCCGGACCTGATCCGGGTCGATCTCTCCACGCGCGGCGCTCGGCTGGCCGGCGGCGGCCCGGACCACCCCACGAACCCGGACGATCCGGGGTACTCGAGGCTGGGCGTGTTCGGCGGGGACGTGCTGCAGAGCGCCATCCAGGACCCGCTCGGCAACGGCGGATTCATCCCCGGCGGCTGGCCCAACGGGCGGCGCTTTGGCGACGATGTCGTGGACATCGCGGTCACGGCGCTCCTGAGCGACCTGCGAACCCTCCCGCTGTTCATCCAGGGCCCGGTCGGCGACGGAGTGGACCGGAACGACGTCGCGTTCAACAAGATCTTTCCCTACGAGCCGACGCCGCAGAACGGACGCCGGCACGCGCACCACGGGACGGCGCAGTGAAGCGGGAAGGGAGCCGCCGGTCGCCCTTGTCTCTTTCGATTTGGAGCGTGTAGGCTTCGCGCGCGAGCGGGCGGACGTGCAAGCGACCTCGGACGATCGCACTCTCATGGATGGCATCGCGGCAGGGGATGCGGCCGCGTTCCAGGAGCTCTACGATCGTCATGCCGCGCAGGTCTTCGCTCTCTGCCGGCGCATCCTGAAGCACGGCCCGGAAGCGGAGGACGTGCTCGGCGAGATCTTTTGGGAGGTCTGGGAGCGCGCCGATCGCTACAGCGCCGCGCGCGGGACACCGGCGGCCTACCTCGCCACGCTGGCGCGGAGCCGCGCCATCGATCGCCTGCGGCGCCGTCGTCGGGAGGGCGTCAACCTGGACCTGGAGGCCGTCCAGGACGTCGCGACGGCGCCGGCGACGGCCGCCGGCGGCGGCCCTTACGTCGAGGCCGCCTCCTCCGAGCAGCGAACGCAAATCCGGCGGGCGATGGCCGGCCTCTCGGAGGCGGAGTGCCAGGCCGTGGAGATGTCGTTCTTCGACGGGTTGAGCCACGCCGAGATCGCGAGCGCGCTGAGTGAGCCGCTCGGCACCATCAAGAGCCGCATCCGCCAGGGCCTCCTGCGCCTGCGCGACGCCCTCTCGAACGAGTACGGCACAATGGGGACCGCATGAGCCCGGAGCGCATGATCTGCGACGAACGCCGCGACCGGCTGATGCTCTACGCCGCCGACGCGCTCGAGGCCACCGAGCGCGCCGCGCTCGCCGCGCATCTCGCCTCGGGCTGCCCGCGCTGCGCCGGCAGCCTG
>DASRJX010000233.1:0-14035 GCA_035649235.1 Candidatus Cryosericum sp. | reverse complement strand
CCCAGCGATGGCTCCGTTGCGCGCCGCGGACCAGGAGGTACGCGATGGGCGCGGCCAGCGACTGGGCTACCACCTGGAAGGCAACCATCGTCCCGAGGCCCGTGTCGCCCAGAAGCCAGCACCACCCGGCGAGGAGGCACGAGAACAGCGGCGGCCGGTAGGTGCCCGGGGTCGCGCCGTCGGAGGTGAAGCCGTCTCCCGCGACGAGGTGGCGCGCCAGGGCGATGTACTCGCCCATG
Source organism: Candidatus Cryosericum sp. (assembly GCA_035649235.1). Lineage (GTDB taxonomy): Bacteria > Acidobacteriota > Polarisedimenticolia > Gp22-AA2 > Gp22-AA2 > DASRJX01. Next base: position 13,796 of record DASRJX010000233.1, on the reverse strand, counting down.
TCGCCCCCCTCCTGGCTCTCCAGGCCGAAGTGCCGCAGGTAGGCCAGGCGGGAGAGCACGGCGAGAAGGAAGAGGAGGAGGCAGAAGGCCGCGCCAGCGCGGCGGTGCTGGTCCGGGGCCGGCGCCTCTGCCCCGACCGCGGCCGTGGGGCCGTCGGCTCCCCGTCCCATCAGACGAACTTGAGCTTGCGCATGGCGAAAAGCGACATCTTCAGCAGCAGCCAGCCGTGCCGGAACCGGCTGATGTTCGTCGTCCCGTACGTCCTGGCGTAGTAGTGGACCGGGATCTCGACGATCTTCAGATTGAGCTTCGCCGCCCCGAAGATCAGGTCGAAGTCGCCGAACGGATCGAACTCCCCGAAGTAGCCGCGGTTCGCCGCGATGCTCTCGTAGTCCTCCTTGAACAGCACCTTCGTGCCGCACAGCGTGTCCTTGAACCGCTGTTCCAGGAGATAGCTGAACGTCACGCTGAAGAACTTGTTCGCGACGATGTTCAGGGAGCGCATCGCCTGCTTCTCCATCGGATACACGAGACGTGACCCGTGGATGAACTCGCCCTGGCCGCTCACGAGGGCCCGGTAGAACTTCGGGAGATCCTCCGGTGCGACGGTGAGATCCGCGTCCAGGATCATCAGGACATCGCCCGTGGCCGCCGCGAACCCCTTGCGCACCGCGTCTCCCTTGCCGCGTCCCTCCCCCTGCCGGACCAGGCGCACGTCGCGGTCCGGGTACGCGGCGATGACGCGCTCGATCTCTTCGGCGGTCCCGTCGCTCGAGTTGCCTTCCACGAACACGATCTCGGTGCGCGTCCCGAGGTCGGGCGTGCGCTTCACGGCGTCCTCGATGTTGCCGCGCTCGTTCCGGGCCGGGACGACGACGGAGACGGAGGACGGCCCCTTCCCGCGCGCCGGTCTGGGCCGCGCCACCGTGACGAAGGCCAGGGCGCACTTCTCGAGGAGCGGCAGGTGGACCAGGAACCGGTTGCAGAGCTCCGCGACCAGCGGCACGTACTTGGGGAGAAGCAACCGGGCCTGGCGCCGGACGACCTCGAAGCCGGCGAGATCGAGCAGGTTCTCGACGTCCTGCGGCCCGAGCCAGCTCTGCACGGGCTGTTGTGCCTTCAGGCCGACCCTCTCCCCCAGGGTGAGGAGCGGCTCCCAGAGCGCGTTGTAGTAGGTGAGGACCACGCGCGTGCGCGGCCTGCAGAGTGACTGCAGCCGCTCGAAGCTGCTCTGGACGTCGTGCAGGAAGCCGAGCAGATCGGCGATGACGATGTAGTCGAACGTCTCGTCCAGCTCCAGCCGCTCCAGGTCGTCGACGCGGAACTCGAGATGCGGGTACTTCCGCCGGGCGACCCCCACCATCCCCTCGCTGAGGTCGATCCCGAGGCCCCGCGAGGGCTTCAGCGCGTTGAGCAGGCGGCCCGTCCCCGATCCGATCTCCAGGACCGAGTGGCCCGGCGGGATGAAGAAGGAGAAGGCGCGCGCCAGCTCGTCGTGGTAGTAGCGGTTGCGCTCGATCCAACCGTCCCGCACCGGCGCGAGGGCATCGAAGTACCGGGCGAGCTCGCTCCGGTCAGGGCGGGGATCCCCGGGGATCATCGACGATGCTGCTCGTACCATGCGATCGTCCTGCGCAGGCCTTCCTCGAAGGGCGTGCGAGCCCGGAACCCGAACTCCCGCTCGGCCTTGGTGACGTCGAGGCAGCGACGCGGCTGGCCATCCGGCTTGCTGGGGTCCCATCGGATCTCCCCGGTGAACCCGGTCAGGCGCGCGATGAGCAGCACCAGGTCGCGGATCGAGATCTCCTGGCCCGATCCGAGGTTGATCGGGTCGGGCTTGTCGTAGCTCTCCGCCGCGCGCACGATCCCCTCGGCGCCGTCCTCGACATACAGGAACTCGCGCGTCGGCGTTCCTCCGCCCCAGCACTCGATGTGGCCCTCGCCAGCCTCGCGCGCGTCGACGCACTTCTTGATGAGCGCCGGGATGACGTGCGACGACGCCGGATCGAAGTTGTCGCGCGGGCCGTACAGGTTGACGGGCAGGAGGAAGACGGCGTTCAGGCCGTACTCCTGCCGGTAGGCCTGGCACTGCACCAGGAGGGCCTTCTTGGCCACGCCGTAGGCCGCGTTCGTCTCCTCCGGGTAGCCGTCCCAGAGGGCCTCCTCGCGGAACGGCACCGGGGTGAACTTCGGGTAGGCGCAGATGGTGCCGACGACCAGGAGCTTCCGGAGCGCGGACGCGCGGGCCTGCTCGATCAGCTCCACGCCCATCACGGCGTTGTCGTAGAAGAACCGGCCCGGATGCTCGCGATTCGCGCCGATGCCGCCCACGACCGCAGCGAGGTGGAGCACCATCGTCGGCCGGGCGTCCCGGAACAGGCGCGCGATCGCTTCCCGATTCCGGAGATCGTACTGAGCGCTGCGCGGCACCGTGATGGCGCCGCAGCCGCGGCCCCGCAGCGCCTCGACGACAAACGAGCCGAGGAAGCCCGCCCCGCCGGTCACGACCACGCGCTGGTCCCGCCAGAAACCCACGTTCGTCGACAGGGTTCAGTGCCTCTCGCCCTCGACCCCGGCGACTTTCCCGGCAAGCGCATCGTCGAGCGCCTTGACGTCGGCCTCGACCATGATCTTCACCAGGTCCTTGAACTTCACCTTGGGCTCCCAGCCCAGACGCGCCTTGGCTTTGCTCGGGTCCCCCAGGAGGATGTCGACCTCGGCGGGACGGAGATACCGCTTGTCGATCTCGACGTACTGCCGCCAGTCGAGCCCCACGAGTCCGAAGGCCTCCTCGCAGAACTCGCGCACGGAATGAGTCTCGCCCGTGGCAATGACGTAATCGTCGGGCTCGTCCTGCTGCAGCATCAGCCACATCGCCTCGACGTACTCCGGCGCGAAGCCCCAGTCCCGCCTGGCGTCGAGGTTGCCGAGGTAGAGCTTCTTCTGCAGGCCAGCCCTGATGTAGGCGACGGCGCGGGTGATCTTGCGCGACACGAAGGTCTCACCCCGCCGCGGCGATTCGTGGTTGAAGAGGATGCCGTTTGCGGCGAACAGGCCGTAGCTCTCCCGGTAGTTCACCGTGGACCAGAACGCGAAGACCTTCGACACGCCGTACGGGCTCCTCGGGTGGAACGGGGTCGTCTCACGTTGCGGGTTCTCGGCCACCAGGCCGAACATCTCGCTCGACGACGCCTGGTAGAAGCGCGTCCGCGCGCGCGCCTCGCGGATCGCCTCGAGGATCCGGATCGTGCCGACCGCCGTGATGTCGGCGGTGTACTCGGGGATGTCGAAGCTGACGCGGACGTGGCTCTGCGCGCCCAGATGGTAGATCTCGTCCGGCTTCAGATCGTTCAGCAGCTTGACCACGCTCACCGAGTCGCCCAGATCTCCGTAGTGCAGAAACAGGCGCGTGCCGCGCAGGTGCGGGTCCTGGTACAGGTGGTCGATCCGCTCGGTGTTGAACGTGGAGGCGCGCCGAATGATGCCGTGCACCTCGTAGCCCTTCGCCAGGAGGAACTCGCTGAGATACGAGCCGTCCTGGCCCGTGATGCCCGTGACGAGCGCTTTCTTCATGGAGCCGGCTTCCTCGCGACGACGAGAAGGTGCGATCGCAGCGCCGGGAGGCTCTCGACCGCGCGGCACAGCCCCAGCGAGATGGGGGCCAGGAGCCGTAGGATCTGCGGGATCCCGTTCGCGCTCCTGATCCAGACGCCCCAGCCGGGGAACGCGGCCCGCAGCTCCGACGCGGGCAGCGGACGGGTATGACGGTTCCACGGGTTCGGATAGCGGGTGTCGAACGATAGGAAGTAGCCGCCTGGGCGGAGCACGCGGCCCACCTCGGCCAGCACCGTCCGCCGCCAGCCGCGGTCCAGGACCGACGACAGCATCGTCGACTGGTACACGAGGGCCAGGCTGTCCGCCCGGAAGGGAAGGCGTCCCGCGTCCCCCTGGAGCAGCGCCAGCCACGGATGGGCGAGCCGGGCCCGCTGGAGAGCGCGCCCCAGGAGGTCCATGCCGACGATCATGTCGCCCGGCACGCCGATGTCTTTGATGCGGGTGCAGTCATCGCCGGATCCCGCCCCCACGTCCAGGCACGGGCCCGCGCGCGGATCGAAGCGCGCTTCCCGGAGGAGGCTCGCGATCCCCTCCCATTTCCGCTCCACCATGAAGCGGCTCGCCGCCGTGTCCGCCCAAAGGCGGCGGTACTTGTCGCTCGCGGCGTATCCGTCGTAGACGTCGCGGATCCGCGTTCGCTCGGAACGCTCCGCTTCATCGGTTCCTGGCGGCCTGTCGGCCGACTGGGGGTGCATCGGGCGGAAACGGCGGCTTACCCGACGGATCGGTTGCTGGAGGAGGTCGTCTCGGAACCCGCGACGGCCTTGAGCCGGCTTGTGCCCTTGCTCCGCCGCGACTTCCTGCCCTGTCCCTCTCCATAGTAGTAGTACCCGAGGTAGTAGTACTCCTTGTAATGGGACCGGTCGATGTCGACGCTGTTCAGGACGGCGCCCGCGAGGGCCGCGTTCACGCGCCGCAGGTTGTTCACCGCGCGCCGGATCATGTCCTTGTCGTTCTCGTTGTGCTTGACGACGAACGCGACCATGTCGACCATGGAGGCCAGGATCGTCGCGTCGGCGAGCGAGATCACCGGCGGCGAATCGACCAGGACCCAGTCGTAGGAGCGCTTCAGCTCGTTGAGCAGCCTGGTGAACCGCTCGTGCCCGAAGACCTCCGCGGGATTCGGCGGGATCGACCCGCAGGTGATGGCGAAAAGGTTCGGCGTCGACGTCGACTTGATGTAGGGGGCGAGATCGTCCTCGGTGGAGAGGATGTAGTTCGTGATGCCGAGGTCGCGGCCGACCTGCAGGCGCTGGTGGATGGTCGGACGGCGCAGGTCGCAGTCAATCACGATCACGCGCTCGCCGCCGCTGGCCAGCGTCCGCGCCAGATGAACGATCGTCTGGCTCTTCCCCTCCTGCGGGCCTGTGCTCGTCACGAGGAGCGTCTTGGCCACCTGCGTCTTGCGGGCGAACAGCAGGCTCATCCGGAGCGTCTGGTAGGCCTCCTTGACGGCGTGGTGCGTGGCGTCCACGTCCCGCGGCACGACGGCAAGCAGACTCAGCCCCAGGAAGTGTTCGACGTCCTCCGAGGTCCGGATGGTGTTGTCGAGGTAATCCATGAAGAACACGGTCCCGACCGCGAGCAGCAGCGCCAGGAGGACGCCGATTGCCATGTTGAGCACGGTCCGGGGCTTCACCGGCACGTTCGGCACCGGCGAGCGGTCGAGGATCCGCAGGTTGTTGCTCAGCAGGCTCGCGCTGATGTCGATCTCCTTCATCCGAGTGCTGATGAGATCGTAGATTCTCTTGGCCTCGGTGGCCTCGCCCCGGAGCTGTTCGTATCCCGTGGTCTTCTGGTTGTCGCGCAAGGACTCGGCGCGCGTCTCGTCGATGGCCCGCATCAGCTCTCGCTCGCGGTCCAGCAGCAGCGCGAACTCCGAGCGAAGACCGCCGATGATGCGCTCCGCCTCCGTAACCAGCTTCTGATTGACCTTTTCGATCTCGCTCTTCTTCTCGAGGGCCTTGGTGTGCTTCTCCCGGAAGGTGACGAGGATCCGCTCGTACTCGCGCTCCAGCGCCACGCGCTCCCGCGAGAGGCCCTCGATGGCCTGGTCGCTGCTGATCTCGGGGATCGTCTCGTACGACCCGCCCCGATTGCGGACCGCGTCCACCTGCCTCAGGAGGCTTTCGATGTTCGTCTTCCGGACCTGAGTCTTCGTCAGCTCTTCCTGGAGCGTCGACAGCTTCTCATTCGTGATCTTCTGCTGGTTCTCGGGGACGTAGAGGTTCGCTTTCTCGGCAAACTCGAAGGAGGTGCGCTGCGAGTCGGCCAGCCGCTCGCGCAGCGGCTTGACCTCGTTCAGGAGCGCCTTGACCGCCTTCGAGGCCGAGTTGATCCCCTGTTCCAGGTTCCGATCGACATAGGCCTCGGCCGTCGCGTTGACCCAGGTCGCGATCGCCTTCGCGTCGGTGCCCTCTAGGCTGATCTCGACGATCCCCGTGTCCTTGACCGGATCGACCTGGATCGATTTCCGGAAGGTGTCGATCGGATCGTGCGACTTCTTGAACTGGGCCTCGTTGTAGAGATCGAGCCGGTCGAAAACGCGCTCGGCTACGTCACGGCTCTTGATGATCTCGTATTGCGTGTTGTAGTAGCGCTCCTCGGCTAACCACCCGAAGCTCCCCACACCGAGATCGCCCGCGTCGGCCACCGGAGCCACCTTGCGCGACTGACTGGAGATCTCGACGGTCGCGGTCGCCCGGTAGACCGGGTCCTGGGTGAAGGTCCCGACGGCCACGAGGGTGACCACGACGACGAAGACGCTGAGGATGGTCCAGCGGCCGCGCCAGAGGATCCGCCAGTAATCCAGAAGATGGACATCGCGGCGTTCCTCGGGAGCATTGACAGGCTGATTCATGGCCTAAATCGTATCACCAAAGCCCCTGTTTGCAAGGACTTTGAGGGAGTCCCCCACTAGAAAACACGCTTCGGTACAATGATGGTATCGTCCGGGCGGAGCGGCAGGTCGGCGGTCTTGCCTTCCTCGATGGCCTTCAGGTTGACCACGGTCTTCTCGTTCAGGCCGTTCTGCCCCTGTCGCACCAGCTCCACCTGGCGCCGGTTGCCGAACTGCGTCAATCCGCCGGCGACGGCGATCGCCTTCAGCACGGTCGTGCCGCTTTCCAGGTAGTAGGGGCCCGGCCGCCCGACCTCGCCGCGGATGTAGTAGTAGTCCTTGCTGCCGATGGTGACGACGTCGTTCCGCTCCAGGGGGACGTTGGCCTTGATGTCGTCCTCGGAGAAGAGGCGATCGCGATCGAGCGCGATCGTGCGCACGCCGCCGCCCGGGTCCCGCCGGGTGAGCATGATCCGCGACCCCGCGTCCTTGCTGAGGCCTCCGGCCTCGGCCAGGAGATCGATGATCCGCATGTCGCGCTTCAGGGCGTAGCGCCCGGGGCTCCGGATCTCCCCCATGATCGTGACCCAGAGCTTGGCCGACTCCTTCAGCTCGAGGGTGATCTGCGGATCGACCAGGAAGTCGCGTCCGAGCAGCTCCGTGATCTCGTCGTCGACCTCCTCCATCGACTTGCCAGTCACGACGACGGCCCCGCCGAGAGGGATATCGACCGTCCCGTCCGGCCGCACGACCAGGGTCGTGCTCAGCTCGTCGTGGCCGAACACCGACATCGCGATCTTGTCCCCGATGTCGAGCTCGTAATCCATCCGGTGCTGGGCCTGCGCCGGATCGGCTGCCAGGCGCGCCCGCAGGCCGCTCTCCGTCTGCTCCAGCCGCGACAGGTGGAGACCCTGGAGCGGCACGCGCAGCCGGATCCCGGAGCTCCCTCCGGAGCCGGATTCGATCAGGGCCTCCGGGGCGCGCTCGTCGCCGAGTGGCGTGCGGGCCGGCAGGCGGCTGATGGCCCCGGGCCATTCGATCACCAGCTCCGACCGGGTCGCGGAGGGTGTCTCGCAGGTGTACCTCAGGGCCGGCGGCGTGGTCCGCACCTCGAGCACGAGCCCGTCCCCATCCGGGCGCAGGGTGACCGCGTCGATGCGGGGCGCCTCGGCCGCCCGGACGGAAAGTGCGACGTGCGGGGCCAGGAGGAGGCCCGCGAACAGCAGTGCCGGACGTCGGATCACGCTCACAGGTAGCCAGCCTCAATCCGCAGGAACACGCGGTCCACGGTGAAGTTGAACGGCTCGATCGCCTCGCCCGGCACGACGCTCACCCCGATGTTCGAGTTCCGGACCTCGTGATTATATCCGAGGGACAGACGCAGCAGCCGGCTGACGCGGAAACCCGCCCCCAGATCGAAACGGAGCGTCCTGTCCTCCCGCACCGTCACATACTCGTTCTCCTGCAGGATCGCCCCGACCTGCCAGAGCGCGCTCCGGCCGAGCTGCTGCGTCATCCTCAGCCGAAGCTCACGGTTCAAGTAGAAGGAGTTGATGACGGAGAAGGACTGGTAAGGCTGGCGCCGCGCGCCCAGCTCGAAGCGGTACACGTCGCTCGCCGTCCAGGTGAAGTTGACGTCGAAGACGAGCCCCGAGAAGTCCTGGCCCGTGCCCCCCTCGTAATTCTGGGTCTCATAGCCCGCCGAGATGGCGGCCACCACGGCACCCGCGAAGGTCCTCTGCAGGCCCGCCCCGGAGTACCGCGTGTCGACGTGGACGTCGCTCAGGAGGAGGGAGTCGCGCTCCTGATCCGTGCGGTCGTCGGAGTAGGCGACGTAGGCCAGGGTCGCCGGGTCGAGCTGGTAGGAGTAGCGTCCGGCCAGGCCGCGACGCTTGTAGTCGTAGAAGCTGGACTGGACGCTCTCGTCGAAGTTCAGGGTCGAGAGCCGGGGCGCCAGATCGACGCGGTGGCGCCCCCCGAAGACGAAGCCGATCTCGGCGGCGGGCTCGGAGAGCGTGAACGGAACCAGGCCGAAGCGCACCTCACCCCCGGGATCGAATGCCTGAACCTCCTGCGTTCCCTGAACGTAGTGCTCGCGCAACGCCACCGAGATCGCATTGAAGCGCGCCCAGGCCTCCAGATCGAACAGGTCACTGGTGTGGTCCGACTGCACGAACTGCTCGGAGGAGTAGTCGCGGAACTGTCTCGAGTAGGCGAAGCGCACGCGGCTCCGGGTGAGGGGAAGGTCGGCCATGATCCTCGGGGCGGCGATCAGCTCACCCGACGAGACCGGCTCCGACCCGGGAACGTCCTCGCTCACATAGAAGATGTTGTTGTCGTAGATGGTGTCGACGACGATGGACGGGTAGAACACGAATCGCCCGGCGCTGATCCCCTCGGCCGTGGTGCGGAAGGCCTGCGCCGTATCGATGGGCTGGGCGTGGGCGCGCCCACCCGCGAGCAGCAGCGCCGCCGCCAGGAGGGCCGCTCTCACACCGAGGATGTGAAGGAGCCTCGCCGCGCTCGCGGGAGCTCCGGAAGGTTGCCGAGCCAATCACCTATCCCTGGAGGTCCGCCCGCCGCTTGGAATCGAGCATGACGATCTTCGCCGCCGCGCCCTCGTGGCGGGGCGCGGGTGCGAGGGGTCTGTAGTCGGGCACCAGCAGCCGGAGGGACGCCAGCGCTGTGTCGGTCTCGCCGTCGCGCGCGGCCCGCTCGAGCCGGTCGAGCTCCAGCCACGCGGACTCTCCCAGGTGCTCGACGCCGCTGAGGATCATGATTTTCTCGTTCGAGGTGGGCAGGGCCCTCTCGGCCTCGTTCTGGAGATCCTCGTGCAGCTTCTCTCCGTCCCTGAGCCCTGTGAAGACGATCTTGATATCGACCTCGGGCCGCAACCCGGACAACTCGATGAGGTTGCGCGCCAGATCGAGGATGCGGACCGGCTCCCCCATCCGCAACAGGAAGATCTCGCCCCCGTCGCCCATGACGCCCGCGGTGAGGACGAGGTGGACCGCCTCGGGGATGGTCATGAAATAGCGCGTCGCTTCCGGATGCGTGACGGTCACGGGACCGCCGGCGGCGATCTGTCTCCGGAACGTGGGGACGACCGAGCCGTCGCTGCCGAGGACGTTCCCGAAGCGCACAGCCATGAAGCGTGTCCCGCTCTCGGGCAGGCTCTTGACAAGATGCTCCCCGAGGCGCTTGGTCGCCCCCATCACGCTGGTCGGCCGGACCGCCTTGTCCGTGGAGACGTAGATGAAGCGCTCCACGCGCTGGCGGGCGGCCGCCTCCGCGAGGCTGCGGGTGGCCGCCACGTTGTTCTTGATCGCCTCCAGCGGGTTGCGCTCCATCATCGGCACGTGCTTGTACGCGGCCGCGTGGAAGACGATGTGCGGACGCCAGGTGGCGAGCATGGCGTCCAGCCGCTGGACGTCCTGCACGTCCCCCACCGCGATCCGGATCGACGCGAGCGGATGCGCGTCGCGCAGCTCCGCGTCGAGGTGGAACAGGCCGCTCTCGTTCCGATCCAGGAGCACCAGCTCCTCCGGCTCGAAGCCGGCGATCTGGCGCGCCAGCTCCCGGCCGATCGATCCGGCGGCGCCGGTGACCAGGATGCGCCGACCGCCGAGACCCTGTCGGAGCGACTGCACGTCGAGCCGGACGACGTCTCGCCCGAGGAGGTCCTCCAGGTCCACGAGCCGGATCTGTCCCACCCGTGCGGCGCCGCGCTCCAGCTCGCCCCGCGTGGGCACCGTCCGGAACCGCGCCCCGGATTCCCGGCAGACCTCGAAGATCTCCCGCATGTCGTCCCGCGAGGCGCCGGGGATGGCGATGATCACGTCCCGCGTGCCGAGCGTCTCGATCTTCTGGCGCAGCACCGAGCGGTCGCCGATGACCGTCACCCCGTGGATCTTCACCCCCCATTTCTCCGGGTCGTCGTCGATGAGCCCGACCGGGTTGAACTCGGAGGTGGGGTTCTTCCGCAGCTCCCGCAGCAGCGACTCCCCGGTGTCTCCCGCCCCGATGATCAGCGTCGGACGGCCGGAGCTGCGGCCGCGGGAGGACTGCAGCTCGAGCTGGAACCGCGGCGCCAGCCGGAACGCCCCGCACAGAGCGAGCAGGAGGACCGTGGCGATGATGAGGACCGCGCGCGACAGGTTGTCGAAATCCAGGGCATAGATGAGCACGACGATGGCGACCGTGCGATAGACCACGGATCGGACCAGCCGCACCAGGTCATCGAGCCCGGCGTACTTCCAGTAGCCCTGATAGAGCCCGCTCAGGTAGAACGTGATCGGGGTGATGATCAGATCGAGGACGATCAGCTCCTGGATCCTGTAGTCGCGGACCCAGACCTGCGACATGTCGAAGTCGAATCGCAGGGCGACGGCCATGAGGTTGGCCGCGACGACGGCCAGGCAGTCCCCGGCCACAAGAAGTCCGCGCCTGGTAGAACGGATCAGGGGCTCCCTCCGTGACGAGAGTCACACCAATCCGTGCGTGCGCACCATGACTCGAGCGACCCGCACTTGGTGTTCGAGTTTTATACCGTCAGCCCCCCACCTTGTCAAGGGAAACCCTTGCGCTGCAAGCTATTTCCGCGGTTCCCAGTGCGGGCGATCGCTGCCTGAAAAGAAGGCCAGGAGCCCCCCCAGACCGGCCCAGGTAATTACCAGGAAGTAATAAGGAAGATACGCCATGTTCACGCGCCATCCGATCCGGTCCAGGAGGAACCCGAGAAGGGCCACACCGTAAAACAAGCCCTGGGTGGCCAGGGCGAGCGTCCTCCAGGAGGGGGCGAGAAAGGGGGTGGAGAGGAGGAGGGCGATCAGGCAGGGACCCCCGAGCCAGCGCAGCATCCGGTGCGACACGCACTGGTACAGCACCAGGAGCTGCCCCTGCGACAGAGCCTCGCGGCTCATCCTCAACATCGACCGCAGTCCGAACGACGCGTGGCGGCGCCGTCGCCGCGCCTCGGCGCCCACCGGGACCGCCTCTTCGATGCAGCGGGCCCGCGGCTCGTAAAGGGTCGGCAGCCCCGCGAGGCGGATGCGGATCGGGATCACGTCGTCGCAGAACATCAGCGGATCGACCGGACGGAACAGCGGGGCCCGGAAGGCGTAGATGGCCCCGTTGGCGCCGAGCAGCGACCCGAGAGCGCTCTCGAGCCGCTTGACGGCGCGCTCGTACCCCCAGTAGAGGCGCTCTCCCTCTCCGGAGGCGAGCCGGCGCGGATTCTCGTACAGGAGCTCCCCGCAGACGCAGCCGACCCGGGGATCGGCGAAGTGACGGACGAGGTGCCGCAGGCTGTCGGGGCGATACATGGAGTTGGCGTCCGACATGACCACGAGGTCGCTCGAGACCCCGGGAACCACCTCGTTCAGGCAGGCCACCTTGCCCCGGCGTCCGGAGAAGGCCCGCAGCTCCACGCCCTGGTCCGCGAACTGCTTCGCGATCGCCTCGGTCGCGTCGGTGGAGCCGTCGGAGACCACGACGACGCGCAGACCGGCGCGCGGATAGTCGAGGGCCAGCGTGTTCTCGATCTTGTCCCGGATCACGCGCTCCTCGTTGTAGGCGGAGATGAGCAGCGTGACGGTGGGCAGCTCGTCGCCCGTCCGGTGCCGCGACCGCCGCCCCAGGAACGGCCGGAGGGCGAGCAGCGACAGCGGATAGATCACGTAGGCGTGGACAAGGAGGAGCGCCGCGCCCAGGAAAACCACGGTCACATGCGGCTCCGAACGACGATCGCGCGGGCCGTCTGGAGGATGATCGCGAGGTCCCGCAGAAACCCGGCCCGCTCGATGTACGCCAGGTTGAGATCGAGCTTGCGCGGGAGGATCTGCTCGACGTAGTAGCGCTCGCGCGCGTCGGGCGGAATCGCGCCCAGGAGGCGCTCCTCGTCGCGGAACGCGACCGTGGCATCGTCGGTCAGGCCCGGCCGGACGTCGAGGACCCTGCGTTGGGCGGGGCTGTAGAGGGCCACGTAGCGCGGCAGCTCGGGGCGCGGGCCGACCACCGACATGTCCCCTCGCACGACATTGAGGAGCTGCGGCACCTCATCGAGCTTGCAGGCGCGCAGCATGCGGCCCATCGCGGTGATCCGCCCGTCGCCCAAGGCCGTGACCGCGGGGCCCGCGACATCCTGGCGCATCGTGCGGAACTTCAGGATGCGGAACGACCGCCCATCCAGCCCCACGCGCTCCTGCCGGAACAGGACGGGCGGCCCGGACGTCACCCTGAGGAGGAGGGCGATCAGAAGGGCGAGCGGCGCCAGGAGAAGGAGGGCGACGGAGGAGGCCGTGAGGTCGAAAGCCCGCTTGACTCGTCCCCTGCACCAGGCCCTGCCGCCGGCTCTGGCGCTCATCTCCTGTGGCGGCCGGCGAGGTCCAGGAGCGTCCCGACGACGCGATCCTGGGCCTCCACGCTCAGCCCCGGATACAGCGGCAGGGAAAGGGCGCGGGCCGATTCACGCTCTGTGATCGGGAAGGCCCCTGGCGCGTAGCCGAACGTGCGCCGGTAGAACGAGTGCAGGTGCAGCGGCAGGAAGTGCACGCTGGCGCCGATGCCGCGCTGCGCCAGGAGCGTCATCAGGCGATCGCGATCGACGCGCAGCACGCCCGGTCGCAGGCGCAGGATGTAGAGGTGCCAGGCATGCGTGCTCCCGCGCTCCTCGATCGGCAGATCGAAGGCATCCTGTCCCCGCAGGAGGCGCGAATAGCGGCGCGCCAGCCTCCGGCGCCGCGCCTGCATCGTCCTGAATTTGGACAGCTGGGCAAGTCCGATGCCGGCGGCGAGGTCGGTCAGGTTGTACTTGTACCCGAGGGCGACCACGTCGTACCGCCAGGAGCCCGACCGTGTGTAGCGCTTCCAGGCGTCCCGCGACAGGCCGTGCAGGCTCAGCCGGCGCACCGTCTCGGCGGCCCGCCGATCGCGAAGCGTGACCATCCCTCCCTCGCCGGTCGCGAGATTCTTGGTGGCGTAAAAGCTGAAGCAGGTCATCTCGGACAGGGAGCCGATCGGCCGCCCCCGCACGGAGGCGCCGAGGGCGTGCGCCGCGTCCTCGACGATCGGGACGCCGCGCCGCCGGGCGATCGCCGCGAGAGCGTCCATGTCGCACGGGAGCCCGGCGATGTGCACGGGCATCAGGGCTGCCGTCCGCCGCGTCATCGCCCGGGCGGCCCGGGCCGGATCCAGGTTGAGGGTTGATGGGTCGATGTCCGCGAAGACGGGCCGCGCGCCCAGGTAGAGGATCGCCTCGCCCGTCGCCGCGAAGGTGTAGGGCGACGTGACCACCTCGTCGCCAGGCTTCACCCCGAGCACCTTGAGCGCCAGGTGCAGCGCG
>DASRJX010000232.1:0-15401 GCA_035649235.1 Candidatus Cryosericum sp. | reverse complement strand
ATGATCGACGCGCTGACGCTGCAGATGAACAAGATCCGCCAGGCCTCGATCACCAAGGAGATCCTGGAGGTCGTGAGCGGCGCGGAGGCGCTCAAGTGACGGCGTGGACCGAAAAGACGCGGCGTCCGGAGAGGGGACTCTGAGGTGCGATCGCGGCTGCGACCCGGGGAGGATCTCATCCTGACGGTGCGGCGCCACCCGATCGCGCTCGTCGTCCCGGCGGCGACCGCGCTCTTCGTGTTCGGGGCGTTCGCGGCGTCGTGGCTGGCGCCGACGCCAGCCTGGCGCGCGGTGGGCGGCGCGGCCCTCCTGGTGGGGGGCGTCTGGGCCCTGTGGCGCTGGCTCGACTGGCGCGTGGACCTGTGGGCCGTGACCTCGCAGCGGGTCATCGACGAGTCGGGCGTGCTGACGGTGCGCACGGTCGACAGCCCGCTGGAGGCGATCAACAACGTCGCCAGCGAGCAGACGCTGTTGGGGAGGATGTTCGGCTTCGGCAAGGTCGTGGTCCAGAGCGCGGCGGAGGACGGGGCGGTCCGGATCGAGGGCATCGCGCGGCCGGAGGAGCTGCGCGACGCCATCCTGGAGATGAAGGAGAGGCGCCGGGCGGGCACGTCCCGGCAGTCCTGAGACGGCAAAGGAGCGTTCGATGAACGTCGGCAAGGTGGTGCAGATCATCGGTCCCGTGGTGGACATCGAGTTCCCGGCGGATCATTTGCCGCCGATCTACAACGCCGTGATGATCACGAGCGAGGGGTTCGAGGTCCCGACACCTCTCGAGGTCACCGCCGAGGTGGAGCAGCACCTGGGCGAGGGGCGGGTGCGCTGCGTCGCCATGGAGCCGACCGACGGCATGGTGCGCGGCATGAAGGCCGTCGACGAGGGGCGGCCGATCGCCGTGCCGGTCGGCCAGGAGGTCCTCGGCCGGGTCATCAACGTGCTCGGAGAGCCGGTCGACAAGCTGGGTCCCATCAAGGCGAAGGAGAGCCTGCCGATCCACCGCGCCGCCCCCACCTTCGAGCAGCAGAACACCAAGCTCGAGATGTTCGAGACCGGCATCAAGGTCATCGACCTCATCGAGCCGTACCTCAAGGGCGGCAAGACCGGCCTGTTCGGCGGGGCCGGCGTCGGCAAGACCGTCATCATCATGGAGCTGATCAACAACGTCGCCATGAAGCACGGCGGCGTGTCGGTCTTCGCCGGCGTCGGCGAGCGCACCCGCGAGGGGAACGACCTCTGGCTGGAGATGAAGGAGTCGGGCGTCATCAACAAGACGGCGCTGGTGTACGGCCAGATGACCGAGCCGCCCGGGGCTCGTCTGCGGGTCGGCCTGACGGGTCTGACGGTGGCGGAGTACTTCCGCGACCAGATGGGGCAGGACGTCCTGCTGTTCATCGACAACATCTTCCGGTTCACCCAGGCGGGGTCCGAGGTGTCGGCCCTCCTGGGCCGCATGCCGTCGGCGGTCGGCTACCAGCCGACGCTGGCCACGGAGCTGGGGGAGCTGCAGGAGAGGATCACCTCGACCGTGAAGGGCTCCATCACCTCGGTGCAGGCGATCTACGTCCCGGCCGACGACTACACCGATCCGGCGCCGGCGACGACCTTCGCGCACCTCGACGCCTCGACCAACCTGTCGCGCCAGATCGCCGAAATGGGCATCTACCCGGCGGTGGATCCGCTCGCCTCCACCTCGCGCATCCTCGACCCGCGCATCGTCGGGCAGGAGCACTACGATGTGGCGCGTCAGGTCCAGGGCGTGCTGCAGCGCTACAAGGACCTGCAGGACATCATCGCCATCCTCGGCATCGACGAGCTGTCGGAGGAGGACAAGCTGGCCGTGGCGCGCGCCCGCAAGATCCAGCGCTTCCTGTCGCAGCCGTTCTTCGTCGCGGAGCAGTTCACCGGGATCAAGGGGAAGTACGTGCCGATCAAGGACACCGTGCGCGGCTTCAAGGAGATCGTGGACGGCAAGCACGACGAGGTCCCCGAGCAGGCCTTCTACCTGGTGGGCGGCATCGAGGAGGTCCTGGAGAAGGCGGAGCAGATGAAGAATGCTGCCTGAGTCGCTGAATCTCGAGATCGTCACCCCCGAGAAGCGCTTGGTGTCGACGACAGTCGACGAGGTCGTCATGCCGGGGAGCGAGGGATCGCTCGGCGTACTCCCGGGCCACGCGCCGCTCCTGACCGGGCTCTCGGTCGGTGTGCTCTCCTATAGGAACGCCAACGTGCGCCACTATCTCGCCATCGCCTGGGGGTTCGCGGAGGTCCTGCCGGACAAGGTCAGCGTCCTGGCGGAGATCGCCGAGCGCGGCGAGGAGATCGACCGCGAGCGGGCGGAGAAGGCCCGGGACCGGGCGCTCGGGCGCCTGAAGAGCCAGGACCCCGACGTCGACTTCAAGCGGGCGCAGGTGGCGCTCGAGAAGGCGCTCATCCGCCTCCAGGCCTCGGCGCACGCCCGCGGAGAGAGCGCCTAGCGCCATGCCGGGAGGTGCTCCCGCGCCCTTCCTTTCGGTCGTCATCCCGGCGTACAACGAAGAGGGACGGATCCGGGACAGCCTGCTCCGGGCGTCCGTCTGGCTCGCGGTCCCCGGCCGCCTTTCGGGGGACGCGGAGATCGTCGTGGTGGACGACGGCAGCCGGGACAGGACGGCGGCGGTCGTCGAGGCGACGGCCGGCTCCCTGCCTCCCGGGGCTCCTGCGCTGCGGCTCCTGCGCAACGGCGCCAACCGGGGGAAGGGCTACTCCATCAAGCACGGGGTCCTCATGGCCGCGGGGGAGTTCCTGCTTCTGAGCGACGCCGACTTCTCCACCCCGATCGAGGAGCTGCCGCACCTCCTGGACCCGGTCACACGGGAGGAGTGCGACATCGCCATCGGATCGCGCGGCCTGCCCGGATCGCGCATCGAGGTGCGGCAGCCGGTCTGGCGCCAGACGATGGGTCGGACCTTCAATGCCATCGTCCGCGTCGCGACGGGGCTGCCGTACCGCGACACGCAGTGCGGGTTCAAGGTGATGCGCCGGGACCCGGTGCTGCCGCTGTTCCGGGCGGCCCGCATCGAGCGCTTCGCCTACGACGTGGAGATCCTGTACCTGGCGCGCAAAGCGCGCCTCGCGGTGCGCGAGATCCCGGTCCGGTGGCGCGATGCAGCCGGCTCCAAAGTGCACGCGGCGCGCGACTCCTGCCGGATGCTCCTGGAAGTGGCGCGGATCCTCTGGCTTGACCGGCGCTCCCGCTACGGCCGGATCGGGGAGGGCGCGTGAGACGCGGGCGGCGCGTGAAGCGCGGGCGCGTAGGGCGCCGGCGCACGGCCCGCCAACGACGGGCTCTCGCGCTCTCGGGCGCCGTGGTGCGCGATCGGGAGGCCGCCCGGCGGCTGTTCGCGCGCCTGAGGCGGCGCGGTGTGCGTCTCGTCTTCACGAACGGCGTGTTCGATCTGCTGCACATAGGGCACCTGCGCCTGCTGCTCGCGGCCCGCGCCCTGGGGGACGCGCTCGTGGTCGGGGTCAACACCGACGCCTCGGTGCGGAGGCTCAAGGGACGGGGACGGCCGATTGTGCCGCTTCCGGAGCGGATGGAGATGCTGGCGCGCTTCGTCCCCGTCGACTACGTGGTGCCATTCGGCGAGGACACGCCGGCGCGGCTCATCGAAACGGTCCGGCCGGCGGTCCTGGTGAAGGGGAGCGACTACCGCGCCTCCCAGATCGTCGGGCGCGAGGCGGTCGAGAAGGACGGCGGACGCGTCGTGCGGGTCCGCCTCCTGCCCGGCCGCTCCACCTCGCGCCTGATCGGACGCGCGCGCCGGGCCTTCAGGATGTCATGAGCCCGGCCGGCCTGGGGCTGCTCGATCTCGAAGGACGGGACCGCTCCCTGGCGGCGGCGCTCGGGGTCCTCGCCCGCCCCGAGGGACGGCTGGCGCTCGCGGGGCTGTCGCCGCCGGCCGCCGCGGTCCTCCTGCCGGCGCTCCTCGACCGCGCTCCGGGCGGCAAGATCATCCTCCTCGTGCCGGGGGAGCGCGAGGCCGAGCCGTTCCTCCTGGACCTGCGCTTCGCCGCGGCCCAGGAGGACAGAGGCAGCGGGGGAGGCGCGGGGCTCACGGGTGGCGCGGGCCCGCGTGTCCATCTCTTTCCGTCCCTGGAGGCCGACCCGTACCAGGAAATGGCGCCGCACCTGCACGTGGCGGTCGACCGAGTGCAGGCCCTGCGGGCGCTCCGGGAGCCGGGGCCGTCGATCGTCGTCGTCCCGGTCCGGGCGCTCATCTACCCGCTCGCGCCGCCGCGCGCCTTCGACCTCGCCACCTTCGACGTGCGGCGCGGCCAGAACCTGAAGCCGGACGATCTCTCCGGCTTCCTCCTGGCGTCGGGGTACGTGCGCGTCGACCTGGTGTCGGAGATCGGCGAGTTCTCCCGGCGCGGCGGAATCATCGATCTCTTCCCGCCGGACGCCGAGCGGCCCCTGCGGGTCGAGTTCTGGGGGGACGAGATCGAGACGCTGCGCCGCTTCGACGCCGAGACCCAGCACTCCGGGGAGGACGTGGAGGCGGCGCGCGTGCCCCCGGTGCGCGAGTACCCCTGGGACGCGGCCGCCTTCTCCCGCCTGCGGGACGCGCTCCTGGGACTGCGCGGAGGGCGGCGCCGGCCGCGCTCCGCTCTGGGACCGGACGATCTCGCGGAGCGCATCGAGGCGTTACAGTCCGGCCGCCCCTTCCCCGCCTTCGAGGCCTGCGTGCGGCTGGTGGAGAAGGCCCCCGCGACGCTGTTCGACTACGCCCCCGACGCCCTCCTGTGCGCCTGGGAGACGGCTCGCGCCCAGTCGGAGCTGGAGGCGGTCTACGTCGAGATGCACGCCTCGCTCGACCTGACTGAGGAGTTCGGCATGCCGCCGCCGGAGGACCTCCTCGCCCCGCGCGAGGCGCTGCAGTCGGCGGTGGACCGCGCACGCCTGCGGCTCTCGGAGCTGGGGCTCGAGGAGGAGAAGCCGGCGCGCGTCGCCTGCGCCCCGGTGCGCTCCTACCACGGGAAGATCCAGGACCTGGCGAAGGACCTCGAGGCCGCCCCGCCCGGCACCACGACGCTGTGCCTCATGGAGACCTCGGGGCGCGCCGAGCGGCTGCGGGAGCTACTGGAACGCTACGGGCCGCCGCCCCGCGTCGTCGTCGATCAGGGGCGCCTGTCGCACGGCTTCCTCCTACCCTCCGCCGGAGTCCAGGTCCTGACCGAGAAGGAGGTCTTCGGCGAGCACGCGGAAGGAGAGCGCCCGCGCCGCCGGGCGGCCGCCTTCAGCCCCGGCTTCCGCGACCTCAAGGTCGGCGATCTCGTGGTGCACGTGGAGCACGGCGTCGGGCGCTACGGCGGCATCGCCCGCATGGGGGACGGCGAGTCGCCGCGCGACTTCATGCTCCTCACGTACGAGGGGGAGGACCGGCTCTACGTCCCGATCGACCGCCTGGATCTCGTGCAGCGCTACTCCGGGACGCATGGCCACAAGGCCCGCCTCGACCGGCTCGGCGGGACCGGCTGGGAGCGCACCAAGAGGCGGGTCCGCAAGGCGATGGAGGAGATGGCGAAGGACCTCCTCGACCTGTACGCCGCCCGCGCCGCGGCGAAGGGTCATGCTTTCTCCCCGGACACTCCCTGGCAGAAGGAGTTCGAGGACGCCTTCCCCTTTCCCCTGACTCCGGACCAGGAGAAGGCGGCTTCGGAGAGCAAGGCCGACATGGAGCGCGACGCCCCGATGGACCGCCTCATCTGCGGCGACGTCGGGTTCGGCAAGACCGAAGTCGCGATGCGCGCCGCCTTCAAGGCGGTCATGGAGGGCCGCCAGGTGGCGGTCCTCTGCCCGACCACGGTCCTGGCGTTCCAGCACCTCCAGACCTTCCGCGACCGCTTCGCCTCCTGGCCGGCCACGATCGAGATGATCTCGCGCTTCAGGACGCCGAAGGAGCAGAAGGCGGTGCTCGAGGGGACGGCGCGAGGGAAGGTCGACATCCTGATCGGCACCCACCGGATCCTGTCCAAGGACGTGGAGTTCCGCGAGCTGGGGCTCCTCATCGTCGACGAGGAGCAGCGCTTCGGCGTGGCGCACAAGGAGCGCATCAAGAGGATCAAGAAGAACGTCGACGTCCTGACCCTGACCGCCACCCCGATCCCGCGCACCCTGCAGATGTCGCTCGCCGGCATCCGCGACATGTCGGTCATCACGACGCCCCCCGAGAACCGGCTCGCCATCCAGACCGCCGTCGTGCCCTTCAAGGAAGGCATCGTCTCCTCGGCCGTGCGCCACGAGCTGCAGCGGGGCGGCCAGGTGTACGTGGTGCACAACCGGGTGGAGTCGATCGCCTCGATGGGGAAGTTCCTCCACAGGATCGTCCCCGAGGCGCGCGTCGCCGTCGCCCACGGGCAGATGAGCGAGGGCGTGCTGGAGCGCACGATGATCGCCTTCCTGCGAGGGGAGTTCGACGTGCTCCTGGCGACCACGATCATCGAGAACGGCCTCGACATCCCGCGCGTCAACACCATCGTCGTCAACCGCGCCGACCGCTTCGGCCTGGCGCAGCTCTACCAGCTGCGCGGCCGCGTCGGCCGCTCCGACCGGCGCGCCTACGCCTACCTGATGGTGCCGGGGCGGAAGGCGCTGACCGACATCGCGCGCCGGCGGCTCAAGGTCCTGCAGGAGTTCACCGAGCTGGGGTCGGGGTTCCGCATCGCCGCCATGGACCTGGAGATCCGGGGCGCCGGGAACCTCCTGGGCGGCGAGCAGAGCGGGCACATCGCCGCCGTCGGGTTCGAGATGTACTGCCAGCTCCTGGAGCGCGCCGTGCAGGAGCTGAAGGGGGAGGCGCCGGCGCCCGAGACGAAGGTCCAGATCAACCTGGGCGTCGACATCCGCATCCCGGAAGAGTACATCGGCGACTTCGGAGAGCGGCTGGTGCTCTACAAGGAGATCGCCTCGGCCTCCGACGAGGCGCACCTCGAGCGCATCAGCGAGCGGGTCCGGGATCTCTACGGCGCGCCGCCGCCACAGGCCGACCGGCTGCTGGCGCTGGCTCGGCTCCGCATCCAGGCGGACGCGCTCAGGGCGCGCGCCATCGATCTCCAGCGCGGTGGCGTCGAAGTGCGCTTCGGCGCCGACTCCCCGGTCGACCCCGAAGCACTCGTCCGCCTGGTCGAGAGCCGCCGCGGCCTGAGCCTCCTGCCGAAAGGCCTCCTGCGCCTCGATCTCCCTCCCTCCGCCGGCGATCTGGAGCGCATCGAGACGGTGCGCGATCTGTTGCGGGCCATCCAGCCGTGTGATAGCCTCCGCCCCTCACCTGGAAGCTCCGCCGCGGGGCGGTAGCGGACAAAATACCAATGATGAACCGAACGCGGCCGTCAGGAAGGCATCTCGCGGTCATGCTCATCTCCCTGGCTCTCCTCTCCGGCGCCTGCCGCAAGAAGGGGGATGCCGCGGCCGCCGGCGGCGAGGCCGCGGGCGCCTCGGCGGCCGCCGCCGGGAAAGCGGGCGCGGGTGCGACCGGCGGATCCGGTGCTGTCGGCTCGGGGGAACGCGATCCGGGCGCCGTGGCCCAGGTCGGCTCGCAGGCGATCCCGTACCGATCCTTCGAGCGCTACCTCAACGACAACGCGGGGGAGGACACCGACGAGGGGGACGAGCTCGACACCATCAAGAGCCGCCTGCTCGATCAGTTCATCGAGGAGCACCTGCTGATGACGGCGGCCGCAGCCCTCAAGATCGCCGTCTCCGAGGCGGAGGTGGACGCCTACCTCAAGGAGCTGGGCCTCACGGAAGGGGACCTGGAGGTCACAGCACCCGACGGCACGGCCGCCTTCAGGGAGCGCATCAAGAACGGCCTCATCGTCCAGAAGGTCAAGGAGGCGGCGGTCCTCAGCAAGATCCAGGTCAGCCAGGGGGAGGTGGACGACGCCCTCAAGCAGCGTCCCGAGCTGACCCGGGCCGCGAGCCAGCTTGTCCTGCGCCAGATCCTGCTGGATGATAGAAAGACCGCCGACGACGTCAGGACGAAGCTGGAAGCCGATCCGACGCGGTTCGAGGCGCTGGCGAGAGAGCGCTCCGTCGCGCCCGACAAGGGGCAGCCGCGCAGCTACGCGGAGGAGGACCTGCCGGCCGACCTGCGCGACGCGGTGGCGCCCCTGCAGCCGGGCCAGGTGAGCCCGGTTCTCGAGCACGCGCAGGCGTTCCTGATCTTCCAGCTCGTGCGCCGGCAGGAGGCGCGGGCCACGGACGTCGCGGAGGTGCGGCACCGGGTGGAATCGGACCTCCTCCGGAAGAAGGCCGATCAGGTCATGGAAAGCTATCTCGCCGACCTGAAGGAGAAGACCGAGATCCATGTCAACCGCTCCCTCCTCCCCTTCAAGTACGTCGGCGAGTTCCGCAACTGACGGCCCGGCCCGGGCGGGCCGCGTCGACGCCGCCGGTGCCGCCCGCACCCTCCTCGCATGTCTCCTCGCGCTCGCCTTCCAGCCCCCGGCGCGCGGCGCCGTGGTCGAGGAGATCGTCGCCAAGATCAACAACCGCATCATCACCAGGAGCACCCTGGACGAGCGCACCGAGGCGATGATGCGGCAGATCTCGCAGCAATACCCGGGCGGCGAGGAGCGGGTGAAGGCGGTGCAGGAGGCCAAGGAGGAGCTGCTCGCCAACCTGATCACCGAGAGCCTTCTCCTGGAGCGCGCCGAGACCATCTTCGACATCGACAAGATCCGCGCGAACCTGATCGAGGACTTCCGCAAGCAGCAGAACATCCAGACCGACCAGGAGCTGGAGACGGCGCTCAAGGAGCAGGGGATGACCCGCAGGGAGCTGGAGGACCACCTTATGCGCCTGGCGGTGCCGAACGAGATCATCAACTACGACGTGAAGCGCAAGATCAGTGTCAGCGAGACCGAGATGAAGGAGTACTACAACAAGCACACCAACCGCTTCACGACGCCGGCCACCGTCACCCTGCGCGAGATCGTCCTGCTGTACGGGGCCTCCGACCGCGCGGAGGTGTCCTCTCGCGCCTCGGACGTGGCCAGCGAGGCGAAGGCGGGGGCCGACTTCCCGGAGCTGGTGCAGCGCTACAGCGAGGCGGGCACGCGGGAGTCGCAGGGCGTCCTGGGCCCCATCCCCTCGGGTGACCTGCTGCCGGCCATCGCGGAGGCCGTCTCCCACCTGGAGCCGGGACAGACGTCCGATCCCGTCGACACCGGACGGTCGTTCCACATCGTCCGCCTCGAGGCCCGCACCGAGAAGGTGGTGAAGCAGCTCCCCGAAGTGCACGACGAGGTGTACGCCTCCGTACGGGAGTCGAAGTTCCGTCCGCGCTTCGAGCGCTACCTGAAGCGGCTCTGGAAGCAGAACTACATCGAGATCGCGCCCAAGTACGAGCCTTTGCTCGTCGTGAGCCCCCTCAAGCCGAGGGCCGGCTCGGAGCCGACGCCGGGCGCCTGAAACGCCGTCGCTTCTGCGGTGATTGTGCAGCCCCGGGCGGGCGGTCGATTGGTCCGACGCGCGACTTAT
Source organism: Candidatus Cryosericum sp. (assembly GCA_035649235.1). Classification (GTDB taxonomy): domain Bacteria; phylum Acidobacteriota; class Polarisedimenticolia; order Gp22-AA2; family Gp22-AA2; genus DASRJX01. The sequence goes on along the minus strand of DASRJX010000232.1, from coordinate 5,881 downwards.
GCTATCCTGTCGCGCATAGAGGTGACCTCGGAAGTCTGAACCACCGTCCTTTGGCAGCAGGGATCAGGATCGACCGCAGGCTAATCTCAGTCCTTACCGCGAAGGGCAACATGAACCGATCGGCCGACAGGGGTCGAAGCGCACCGGCGCTCGGCGCGCCAGGAGCGTCACGAGGGAACGACATGCGCCGTTACGAACCAGGCAACCAGGCTCCGCCTCCGGGGGGAATGGGCGAGCGCAAGCCGGAGGATCAGATGCACCGGAAGCTCATCCGTCCGAACCTCTCCGAGCTCAAAGATCGCCTCGGCCCGCGGCCCCCGCGCCGCAAGCAGGTGCCCCCCGAGCAGACCAACGCCGAGGCGTTCTACTACCTCAAGCAGATGAACAGCCGGACGCCGATGGTGGTGGTGCTCAAGGACGGCGAGGAGTTGCGGGGCGTCATCGAGTGGTACGACAGGACCTGCATCAAGGTGAACCGGACCGGTGCTCCCAACCTCATGGTCATGAAGGACTGCATCAAGTACATGTACAAAGAGGAGGAGCTCAAGGACTCCCGGCAGCCCGCCGGCAGCGCCTGATCTCCCCGTCTTAGGGCCGGTCCGCGATGAAGCCCGTCATCGCCCTCACGACCGGCGATCCCTCCGGAATCGGTCCCGAGATCTGCCTCAAGGCCGCCGCCCTCCCACGCGTCCTTCAGTCGTGCCGGCCGCTCCTCGTGGGTGACCAGGCGCACCTCCTCGAGACCGCGCGCACCATCCCGGGCCTGCCCGATCCGTCCGGCTGGCCGGAGGTCTCCCGACCGGCCTTCGCCGAGATCGGCTCGAAGCAGGGGGCGGAGGGGGAGGTGGAAGGCTGGGCGGACGGCCCCGCCTTCCACGACATGGCCGACCTCGAGCCCCTCCCGGAAATCCCCGGCCCCTCGGCCGCCGGCGGGCGCGCCGCCGTCAAGTACATCAAGCAGGCCGTCGGCCTGGTGCGCTTCGGGTCCGCCGCCGCCATCGTCACGGCCCCCATCAGCAAGACCGCCCTCCGCCTGGCGGGTGTTCCGTACCCGGGGCACACCGAGTTGCTGGCCGACTTGTGCGGCGCCGAGCTGGAGGAGGTCGCGATGCTCTTCGTCGCGCCCGATCTCAAGGTGGCGCTCCTCTCCGTCCACGAGTCGCTGCGCGACGCCATCGCCCTGCTGTCGCGGGAGCGCGTCGCCGCCCGCCTCGCTCTGCTGCGCGCCGAGCACCGGCGCTGGTTCGGCGCCGAGCCGCGCATCGGGCTCTGCGCCCTCAACCCGCACGCCGGTGAGGAGGGGATGTTCGGGAAGGAAGAGCAGGAGATCCTGGCGCCGGCCGCCGAGGCGGCCAGGGCCTCAGGCTGCGACGTGCGCGGTCCGCTCCCGGCCGACACCCTGTTCGCTCGCGCCGCCCGCGGCGAATTCGACCTGGTCCTGGCCCTGCATCACGACCAGGGAACGATCGCCGTCAAGTCCCGCGCCTTCGGCGGCGCCGTCAACATGACCCTGGGGCTGCCCCTCTTGAGGACTTCCGTCGATCACGGCACCGCCTATGACATCGCCGGCAAGGGGATAGCCGACCCCTCGAGCCTTGCCGAGGCGATCCTCCTCGCCACGCGCCTCGCCCCCCGCGCCCGGGCCGCGCACCCTCAGCGGCCGTAGGCCTCTCGCACCACCTTGAGCATCGCCGGGTGGATGTCCGGCGAGGCGGCGAGGATGTCTCCGCTCTCGATGTAGCCGGCGCGGCCCTGGAAGTCCGTGACCACGCCGCCCGCCTCGGCGACGAGCAGGCTCCCCGCCGCCACGTCCCACGACGACAGCCCCATCTCCCAGAAGCCGTCGTACCGCCCGCAGGCGACGTACGCCAGGTCGAGGGCCGCCGAGCCGTCGCGCCTTATCCCGGATGACCCCAGCATGAAGGCGCGGAAGGACGCCAGGTACTGCTCGATCCTGTCGACCGAGCGGAACGGAATGCCGGTCACGAGCAGCGACTGGGCCAGCCGGCCCGGCCGCGCCACCCGGATTGGCTTGCCGTTCAGGAAGGCGCCCTGGCCCCGGGCCGCCGTGAACATCTCGTCGCGCACCGGGTCGAAGACGACCGCCGCCCGCATCCCCTGCGCGTCGGCCAGGCCTATGGAGACGCCGAACAGCGGATAGCCGTGGATGTAGTTGGTCGTGCCGTCGAGCGGGTCGATGTACCAGCGGAAGCCGAGCGATCCTTCGCTGGGCGCCGACTCCTCGGCGACGATCGAATGATCGGGGAAGCGGGAGCGCACCAGCCGCACGATCGTCGCCTCCGCCTGGTGGTCGGCGATGGTGACGAAGTCGTGGCGCCCCTTCTCGCGCACCGAGAACGTCGCGCGCCGCGCCCAGTGATCGAGCAGGACACGCCCGCCGGCCCGCGCGGCGGCGACGCAGGTCGCCAGGTGGAAGTCGATCGTCCCGGACTCCGCGACGCGGCCGCCGGACCCGCGCGCCCTCGAGCCCGCCCCCGGCGCTGTAACCGAGCCTGCCGCAGAACTCCCTCTGCGTCGCCGGGCCGCTGCGCGCCGCCGCGCGGCCGTCAGGGAGACCACCCGGGCCCCGCCCGTCAAGTCCGGCGCTCCCCGCCGCGTCCGTCCGCCCGCCCTGTCCGCCGCCGGTCCGCCGCCCCTGCGCCGCTTCATCAGCCCTCCGACCTCGGATGCGCCCGCGCGTAGACCTCCATCAGCCGCCGCGTCGAGACCTTGGTATAGCGTTGCGTCGTCGAGAGCGAGGCATGCCCCAGGAGCTCCTGGATCGATCGCAGGTCGGCGCCCGCGTCGAGCAGGTGCGTGGCGAACGAGTGCCGCAGAGCGTGGGGCGAAACGTGTCCCGTGAGCGCCGCCTGCCGGATCCGGGTGTCGAGGATCCGTCTCACGCTCCTGTCGGTGAGCCGCCCGCCGCGCGCGTTGAGGAACAGCGCGTCCCGGTCCGCCGCCCGGACCGGCCGTCCCGCCGCCGCCTCCCCCCTCACCCTGAGGTACTTCCCCAACGCCTCCACCGCCTTGGTCCCGACCGGCACCAGCCGCTCCTTCTTCCCCTTCCCGAGCACCCGCATGATGCCGTCGCGCCCCGCGCCCCGCCCGGCACGGCCACCGCTCGTCCCGCCGCCGGCGCTCACCTCGAGGTCCCCCAGATCGGCCCCGACGACCTCGCTGACGCGGCAGCCGGTCGCGTACAGCAGCTCCAAGATAGCCAGGTCCCGCAGGTCCCGCGGTCCGTTGCCGAAGGCCGATTCCAGGAGCGCCCGCACCTCCTCCTCGGTCATCGGGTGGGGCAGGCGCTTCTCCTGCTTCGGCGTCGCCACGAGAGCCGCCGGGCTCCCGGTCACCAGCCCCTGCCGCGCCAGCTCGCGGTAGAAGGAGCGCAGCGCCGCCAGCTTGCGCGCCACCGTCGCCCGGCTCACCCCGCGCTCGCTCAGGAAGGCGAGGTAGGCGCGCACCATGAGATGGTCGACCCCCGTCAGCGACGGCGCCTTCGCGGGCCCCGCCGACCACGCCCCACCCCGCCGGTACGTCCGCAGCCCCGCCTTCAGGAAGCCCTCGAACTCGCGCAGGTCGGTCCGGTAGCAGCGCACCGTCATCGGCGACGCGTGCACCCCCAGCTCCAGGTGTTTGAGGAACTCTTCGATTCGATCCACGCTTCGCCCTCTCGCCGCTCGCTCCATCCCTCGCCGTTCGCTCTGTCCCTCAGCCGCCCGCGCTCCCCGGTCGCCCCGGTCATTCTAGCAGTCCGCCGAGAGCAGGCACGCTCAATCGGTGGAGCAATTCGACAGGTCCGACGCGGACCCCGATTCCGCGGGACACCGGTGCTGCCCTTGGACTGCACCCGCACGCCAGTCGCCTTGCCCCTTTTCGGCCATCAGGTCTATAGTCGAGCCACGCGCGAACGCTGCCCGAGCTGGAGTCGCCCCCAGAAAGGCCCGACCGTGAGCGACGAATCACTTCGTCCGACAACGCCCTCCCCGGATGACCCGCTATGGCCATCAGTGGATGCCACCCAAGCAGTGACAGATGCGGCGCGCGCCGTGTCGGAGCCCTTGCCCGGCGACGGCCCCAAGCCGAGGCTCCTCGAGCGCGTCCGCCAGACGCTGCGGACCCGGCACTACAGCCGGCGCACCGAAGAGGCGTACGTCGGCTGGATCCGCCGCTACATCCTCTTCCACGGCAAGCGACACCCCGCGGAGATGGCGGAGGAGGAGATCACGCGCTTCCTCTCGTCGCTGGCGGTGGACAGGAAGGTGAGCGCCGTCACCCAGACGCAGGCCCTGAGCGCGATCCTCTTTCTCTATCGGGAGGTCCTGAAGCGCGACCTCGGCTGGCTGCAGAACGTCACCCGCGCCAAGGCGCCGCAGCGCCTACCCGTCGTCCTGACCCGCGCCGAGGTCCGCGCCGTGCTGCGGGAGCTGGGCGGCACGAATCTCCTGGTGTCGACCCTCCTCTACGGGGCCGGCCTGCGGCTCCTCGAAGGCCTGCGCCTGCGCGTCAAGGACGTCGACCTCGGGGCGAACCAGGTCCTCGTGCGCGACGGGAAAGGGCAGAAGGACCGCGTCACGATGCTCCCCGCCACGCTCCGCGATCCGCTCCGCAAGCAGCTCGAAGGCGTTCGCCTCCAGCACGAGGAGGACTGCTCCCGCGGCGCCGGCTGGGTCGAGCTGCCGAACGCCCTCGACCGCAAGTACCCGAACGCGGGCCAGGAGTGGCCCTGGCAGTGGGTCTTCCCGGCCACCCGCACCTACGTCTCGCTCGAGACCGGGCAGCGCCGGCGCCACCATCTGCACGAATCGGTCGTGCAGCGCGCCGTCCGCGAGGCCGTCCGCAAGGCCAAGGTCACCAAGCCGGCCACCTGCCACACCTTCCGTCACTCCTTCGCGACCCATCTCCTGGAGGACGGCTACGACATCCGCACCGTCCAGGAGCTGCTGGGCCACCGCGACGTCGGCACGACCATGATCTACACCCACGTCCTGAACCGCGGAGGCAGAGGCGTCCTCAGCCCTCTCGATCGCCTATGATCCGTCAATCCCACTTAGGCCGACCTGCCCCGTCAGCCTATCTCGGATCCGCCCGCTCTCGCCGGCAAGGGCCAAAGCCATGATTCCAAACACGATGCGTCGATTCCCCATTTCCAGATCCCCGGCAAACACAGACCTGCGCCCGCAGCGTTCAAACGCAGATCTGTCCATTTGGCGTTATGCGCATTTGAGAATGTATGGGTCCTAGCTTCGACATCACAGCAGAGCCTGTGGACAAGACGTATACACGGTTGCTCGCCGTTGCGGCGGAGGCATGCCCAACATTTTCCTTGGTCTGGCGTGACCAGTTGGAGTTCGGCGCCTCTGCTGATGCAGTTGCTGCTGACCTGGCAGCTATGTTGGTTCGCGAAGAACGCACCGATCGTTGGCCCGGCACGATCCTGACAACTACGAAGGCGACGGTCCGCCACTACAGGCTCACACCGGACTCGCTGCCTGTACTCCAACGGCCAACAGGCCTTTACCGATGGTTGTCGCCCGATTATCCCGAGGACGTGGCCTTCTACAGGCACGACGGTCGGCCGTGGCTAGCATCGATTAGCCACGAACGAGACGCTTGGTTCGAAGTCGGGCCCGAAGCCATGCTTGAGATTCAGCAACTTGTGCCTGGCCTGAGCATCACGGCGAGGTCTCGGTGAACAACTCTAATCCGTCAACGCGCATAACCACCGCATTCAGGCGCCGGCGGGCGGGACGATGGTACTGAACAGCCGCGTCGGGCGTTCGCCCGCCGCGCCTGATGCGGAGCGTTATGCCCATTTAGGAATGATGTCGATCTGGCGCGGGTACCCACTGCATGTCGCCTGACGCGACTCGGACCG
>DASRJX010000231.1:0-2808 GCA_035649235.1 Candidatus Cryosericum sp. | reverse complement strand
AGATGCGCTGAACCTCGGCCGCGACCCGCGCCGCAGCCGCGACCGGCGCCGCGCGAGCCGCCTCTGCTAGAGTCCCCGCGGCACGTTCGGGGGGATTCCGATGGGGCCTGGAATCCGCAAGGGTCTGCGGATGGCGCTGCTCGCCGCCCTGGCGATCGAGGCGCTCTATGCCGTCCCCGCCAATCTGTTCCTGAACACCTCTCTGGCCACGCGCCTCCTCAACCGTAGACAGGAGAAGTTCCACATCGTCTGGAGACTCGGCATCACGCCCTGGCCGGGCCTGGTGCACCTGCGCGGCGTCGAGACGGGAGGCCAGTCGCGGGCCATCCAGTGGCAGGCGCGGGTCTCCTCCGTCACCGCCTGGTTCGCTCTCCTCCCGCTCCGTGAGCGGGTCGTCCACCTGGGACGCGTGCGCGCGTCGGGAATCGAGTACGCCCAGCGCCCACGCCTGGAGCCGGGGGAGACTCCGCCCCCGGAAGCCGTGGACTGGCCGGTGCTCGACGGTGTCGCGAACCCTCCGGCGGCCCCGCCGATCGTCCCCGGACCGGCCAGGCCCAAGGCGCCGCCGTGGACGGTCCGCGCCGAAAACCTCCACTGCCGGATCCGGCAAATCTGGATCGGGCGTTACCGCCTCGACGGCCCGGCGCGGCTCGACGCCTCGATGAACCTCCTGGTGCGCGGGCCGCTCGAGTTCCCCCGGCTCGACTACGCGCTCGAGTCGGGGAGCCTGCGGGTCGGCGAGCAGCCGATCTTCGCGGGCCTCCGGCTCGAGGCGCAGGCGCGCCTCGCTCCGTTCGTGCCGCGCGGCCGCAAGGCCGTGGAGATCATCCGCGCGATCTCGGGGGAGTTCGATCTCGAGTCCCGCGACGGATCGATGAAGTTCCTCGAGATCTATTTCACCAAGGCGCCGGAGCTGCAGCTGAACGGCGGCGGACCGATGCAGATGCGGCTGCTGCTCGAGGCGGGACGGCTCCAGCCGGGCTCGCGGTGGGAGCGTCGCGAGGATCGCATCGACGTGGTCTTCCTCGACAGCCGGATCACCGGAGTGGGCCGCGTCACGGCGGAGGTGAAGGTCGAGGACGGCGTGCCGACGTCGCGCATCGTGGCCGTGACGCGCGACTTCCGGATGACGCAGATCGGCAGGGCCGAGGCACACGCCCACGGTCAGGGATTCCGGGTCGAGGCGACGAGCACCTCGCTCGACCTCGCCGATCCGTTCGCCGACCTGCATGTGACGATCGACTCTCCTGGAGCCGAGATCCCGGACCTCGGGTTCTACAACGCCTACCTCCCCAAGGAGAGCCGGGTCGCCATCCTCTCCGGCGTGGGGCGCCTCCGCTACCACTTCGAAGGGGACTCGAGCGAGCGCTCCCTCCGCGGCGAGATGGATCTCGCCATGCAGAACATCGCGCTGCGCTTCGAGGACGCCACGCTCCGGGGGGACGTGCGCATCATCACCCGCCTGCGCCGCGGGGAACCGCGCGAGCGGCGCTTCGACATCGCCGGCACGGAGGTCTTCCTGCGACACCGCGATCCACCCTGGAAGGGATATATCCGGTTTCCCAGGGCGACGCTGCTCTTCACCAGGCCGATGCAGGTTGATGCGCGCATCGCGCTCGACCTGCAGGACACGCGCCCGATCGTCATGGTGTACGACGCCTACAAGGATGTCCCGCCCCGGATCGAGCGTTTGATGACGATCGAGGACGTGCGCGGCGGCGCCAGCTTCAAGGTCGTCCAGGATCGCGTCGACATCCGGAACCTGGAGGTCCTGGGCAAGGGCCTCCGGGCGCTGGCCGATCTGACGCTCGGTGAGAGCGGGCGCGAGGGGATCCTGTATCTCCGCTTCCATGGCCTGTCGTTCGGAGTCGCGCTGAAGAACGGCCGCAAGGACCTGAAGCTCATGCGGCCGCTCGCCTGGTTCGAGCGCGCCAGAAGAGCCCGACGCGGTCTCCCGGCCGCTCCGTGAACGCACGCTAGGACAACAAAGATGATACGATTCGCCGGGGTTCGCAGGGCGTCGTCGCACGACTCTCGCTGGCCGCATCGCTCAGGAGAGGCTCGCAGGACACGATGCTCGGTCCCATGTTCTTGCTCGCCGGCGGCATCCTCCTCGCCGGCCCCATCCTGGCCCTCATCGCCCTCGCGCGGACCAACCGGAACGCCGGCGGGCAGACCGAGGCGCTGAGCGAGCTGTCGCGGCGCATCGAATCGCTCGAAAAGCATCTGGCGGTGATGGGGCGCCGCGTCGCGAGTCTCGAGAGCGCTGCTCCCTCGGCCGGATCGGCCACCGCGGGCGCCTCTCCCGCGCCCTCGCCTGCGGCAACTCACGCGCCGGTCGCGCCATCTCCTTCCACGTTCCCGGCGACGCCGCACGCGCGCGCGGCGGACCTGGAGTTCGACCTGCCGGCGGAGCCGCCCGTCGTGGCTCCGCCGAGGCCGGCCCCTTCGCCGGGAGCGCAGCCCGCGCCGCGACCGCCGTCGGGGCCGGATCCCTCACGGCGGCCGGCCGCGCCGCCACCGCGGGCACCCGGGACGCCTCCGCCACCGCAGCCGCCCCTGTTCTCCGGGTCGGGGAGCGCCCGGCCCCCCTCGCCTCCGGTCGACTGGGAGCGCTGGATCGGCGTCCGCGGCGCTGCGGTCGTCGGGGCCGTGGCGCTGGGGCTCGCGGGGCTCCTCTTCTTCCGCTACTCCATCGAGCACGGCCTCATCACGCCGGCCATGCGGGTCGTCCTCGGAACGCTGACGGGGCTCGGGTGCATCGTCGGTTCGGAGTGGCTGCGAACCCGCGGCTACCGGCAGACGGCG
>DASRJX010000230.1:0-10227 GCA_035649235.1 Candidatus Cryosericum sp. | reverse complement strand
CGGGCGAGTGCGCCACGCAGTCCGCCACCAGGCCGTCGCCGGGCGGCGGGAGGTTCGGCCCCCCCACGCCGGCGTGCTCCCCGCCGTGGTGGTGGAGGAGCGTGTAGGCGAGGTACTTCAGCCAGTGCGGGTCCGGCCGGGCGTCGTCGTCGATGTAGGCGACGATGCTGCCTGTGGCGGCCTTCAGTCCGATGTTGCGGGCGGCGCTCAGCCCCCGGTTCGGCGTCTGGATGAGCCGGAAGCCGTACGAGGCGGCGATGGCGGCGGTGTCGTCGGTCGAGCCGTCGTCCACGACGACGACGTCGTAGCAGGGATACTCGAGGCGGCGCAGCCCCTCGCAGGTCTCCCGGATCGTCCGCGCGCCGTTGTAGCTGCAGAGCACGACGGACACGGACGGCCATTCGATCTCCTTGCCGAACGGGACGTCCGCGAACGCCCGCTTCACGGCGGCCAGGGCCGGCTTGGCGGCGCGGTCCCTGCGGGTCAGGCCGAACTCCCAGTCCGTGACCTCGGCCCCGCCGCGAAACCACTCGTCCGTCCAGGCGTAGACGAAGACCCCGGCGCAGCCCTGGGTGAACGTCGCGCGGACCTCCCGATCGAGGAAGCGCGCCTGCTCCTCCTCGCCGTGGCGCAGGGAATCGAGGCCGATCTCCGCCATCACCAGCGGCCGATCCCCCGCGACGTTGTGCAGGCGGGCGACGTAGGCCTCGTAGCGCTCCTCCGACTCGAGATAGACGTTGAAGGCGAGCAGGTCCAGGAACGGCAGATCGAGGTACTCGGTGGAGGGATAGTTGACGTAGGTGACCAGACCTTCGGGGTCCTCTTCCTTCACGGTCCGGTAGAGGCGCTCGAGGAACCGCTCCACCCGCCGCCGGCCGTGCCAGCGGACGACGGAGGCGGGGATTTCGTTGCCGATCGCGTAGCAGAGGAGCGCAGGGTGGCCCGCCATCTGCGCGATCTCGTGGCGCATCGACCGGTCGATGGAGGCGACGCACTTCCGGTAGTCGAGGAAGGCCGCGGAGCGCTCGGCCGCGAGGCCGGCCATGACGCCCAGGCCGTGCCGGGCGGCCAGGTCGAGCATCCAGACCGGTGGGGGCGTGTAGGTTCGCACGGCGTTCACGCCGTTCGCGGCCATGAGGGCAAAATCGGCGTGGACGCGGTCCGGATGCGGGAACTCGCCGCCCCAGGCGGCGGGACGGAATGTGCCGTAGGTGACGCCGCGAACGTAGAGCTTGTCCTCGCCCCGGAACAGGAACTTGCCCCGGCGGGCGGGGCGGGCCAGGGGAACCTCCGCGCGGGATGTTGACAATGGGTTGGTGATGGCCTCCCTCGTGTTCATCGCGTGTCCTTCGCGTTCCGATGTAGTGGCGTGAGAAGGGTAGCAAGAGAGGAACGCAGCGACGAGGCGCAACTCCCTGAGGACCGATGAGGTATAAGCCGGAGATCGCCTAGGGTGATTACCCTCAGTCCAGGACCTGACCGAGCAGGTCGGAGAGGATCCGGCGGGCGTCGAAGAGGGTGTGGGCGATCCGCCGGGCGGCGCGACTGTGGCGCTCGTAGTCGGCGCTCACCGCCTCCAGGGCCAGCGCCGACTCCTTGAGGCTGGTGAAGCGGAACATCCCCTCGCCGTTGGGGAGGTACGAGCTCGGTCCGGTGTCCTGGACGACGACCGGCTTGCCGCTGGCCAGGTAGCAGAGCGTGCGATCGCTGATCCAGGCGTTGCGGTACCGCACGCAGGACCGCTTGGCGCAGCTGAACTCGCCGCGCGAGCTCTGGATGTACTCCTGGTAGAGCTCCGGCGTACCGGCCACCTCCTGCGAATGACGGACGCTCCAGCCGCGTCGCTCGAGCTCCCGCCGGTCCCGCGCGTCGCTCTCGGTCCTCAGGTACAGCGCCAGCTCGAGCGGCTGGTCGGTCAGGCGCGGCAGGTTGGCGAACTCGAGGAAGGCGACGCGCTTGGTGTTCTCATAGACCTCGTCGCCGTCGACGATCCAGTCGTCGGAATCCCAGTTGGAGACCGTCGTGAAGGCATCGGCCTGGGGAGCGAAGGTATACGGCCAGTGCTCCAGGGAGATGGGCGGACGGATCCGGATCCACTCGAGGCCGCAGTCCGGGAAGCGGGCCGCCGTCGTTCCCACCGTCTCCCCGGTGGTCACGTAGAAGTCATGGGGCGGCACCTCGAGCTGCCCGCGGCTGATCCAGAACTGGAGCAGCCCCGGGTCGATGTCGACCAGCGCGGTGCGCCGGAAGCGCACCAGCAGCTCGGGAGCGATCGTGTAGTGGAAGTTCAGGAGGAGGTCGGCGCTCGCGAAGATCGCCTCGGCCTCCGATCGGGTCCGTCCGACGTAGTCCCGCGGAACGGCAGGGGCCGGGGGCGCCTCCCCGGACGAGTAGAGGATGACGTTCGATCCGAGCCCGAAGCTCTCCATCCGGGCGAGAAACCCGGCCAGGCGCGCCTCCTCCGCCTCCGGGTCGCCGTTGCGCCGGATGTGCTCGAGCCAGTACACCTGGCACCCGATCGAGCGGAGCCCGAGCGCATACTGCATGTAGACCCAGAAGTGGCCCGCCCCTTCCAGGAAGTTGACGACGTTGAGCGGGGAGAGGACCACGGTGGGCATGTCAGGCTGCGGCCCCCCCGTGCCGGGGGCCCCTCCAGGGCGGCCAGGGGCCCTCGAACCAGCGCTCGATCTCCGCCAGCTCCTCGAAGCCCCAGCGGGCCTGATCCCGGAACAGCGCGATGGCGGGCCAGATGAGTCGATTGGCGAGACGGGCGTACTCCGCGGTCTCGAACAGCGGCTCCAGCTCCTCCAGGGGAGGGAGGCGCCAGCCGTGCGCCCCGACCGCCTCGCGATAGCGCTGCAGCGCCCAGGGGCGGTGCCTCGGCGCGAGGCGCGACAGGAACGTCGAGAGATCGTAGGCGAAGGGTCCGACGCCGACATGATCCCAGTCGATGAGCCTCACCCGCCAGCCATCCTGGGCCGGAACCACGAAGATGTTGCTGGGCCACAGATCGCCGTGCAGCAGCGTCTCCGGTCCACCCAGATCGGCGAACGCCTGCGCCCGACGCGGCGCGTCGTCGAGGAGCCGCTCCAGCCGCGCCAGGAGGCGGTCGCGCAGCACCCGCTCCTCGGCCGACAGCGTCACGCGGGGTGGCTCGAGAGCTCGGAGGCCCAGGATGGCGTGGCGAACGTTCGAGCAGAAGTCGTGGATCCCGAAGTCGGTGCCGTGCAGACGGCACTCCGCGAGCAGCGGATGCTCGGCGAAGCCGGTGTGCAGCGTCGCGATGCACTGCACGGCGCACTCGATCTTCACCGGGTCGGGATTGTCCGCCCCCAGCGAGCGATCCCCGAGGTCCTCGTAGACGTGCCAGACACAGTCGCCGTTCCGCGCGGCGGCGGTGCCCACGAGCGGCGAGCCGTTCTCCCCGAGGCCGATCGCCGGCAGCCAGCGGCTCACGACCAGGGCGTCGCGGCGGGCGGTTCCCGGCTCCAGTCGCTTGACGATCAGGGAGCGAGTCCACCCGTCGGAGGAGAACCTCAATCGGAACACGCGCGGGTGACGCGAGGGGAGCCGTTCCGGAGGCAGCAGCTGCCCGGCGGATCCAGGCACTCCCGGCAGCCCGGCCAGGACGCCGATCAGCTCGGCCACGCCGTCCGGGCCGCACTCCTTGACGACCGTGGTGAAGCTCCGGGTCCAGGACGGCATGTCGGCCGGAAGCGGCATGGTCATCGCGACCATCCGGATTCCCGGAAGGCCTCGGCCAGGCGGTTGTGATAGACGGCCAGGGTGGCTATCGGGTTGTCAAGGAAGATGAAGGGCGAGTCGGCGGGCAGGCAGCAGGCCCAGGTGATGTCGTCGAGAAGGCGGAAGTACCGACCGTAGTCCGCGATCCGCGCCACCGCCTCATCGTCGAATCCCCGCAGGAACGCGCCGTTGGCGAGGCGGTACTCGTCGAGCGCCGGGCTGATGGTGCGGCCGGTGAACTGCGCCAGGTCGGATCCGGGCACGCCCCAGCCGGCGTTCTCCCAGTCGAAGGCCAGAAGCGTCGTGGAGCCGTTCGTGCCCCGGAGGCGGACGTTCTTGATGGCCAGGTCCCCGTGCACGATGGTGCGCGGGAAGGAGGCGCAGCCGGATTCGATCTCGTCCCAGTGAGATTCCAGGACATCCAGGTCGTTCAGGACGTCGTGGATGGTCTGGAGAGGGTTCTCGGGCAGGTCACGGTTGCCGCCGTACGGGCGGATGGCGTCGCGCGCGGCCCTGAGGAGCGACAGATAGTGGGCGGGCTCGCGCCCGGGAAGAAGGAAGGGCCCCGCCTCGGCGGCGAATGCCTCCAACGTGCCGAGCCATCGCCCTGCGATCATCCGGTGCTCGACGCTGGCCGGACGGTACTCCTCCAGGCCCGCGTTCTCCAGGAACAGCCAGCAGTGCTCGCCGTCCGGATCGAACAGGGAGCCGAAGAGGCGCAAAGCGGGAACCGGGCTTCGGTGCAGGATCTCCTCGTACACGATGCGCTCGATCCGGCCCGTGGCGTTCGGGCAGCGCTTGGCGACGAGAGTGGATCCCTCCGTCGCCCCGTGCAGCCGGTAGACGGCCGACTTCGCCGAAATCCTCAGGACCTCGATGGCCCGCGGCACGGGCGAGCCGGGAGCGAGGCATTGCCAGGCCCTGACGGACGGATGATCGATCAGGTTGTGCCGGAGGATCCTTGGCTTGGACATCGTCGACTCCTGGGCCGCACGGCCGCCGCACGACCGCGTCCGGAGGGTCGACCCCTCCGGCAATGCAGCAGCTACCGTCATTACGGTGCATCAGGAGCCGAGGAGTAACAATGAGGGGAAAACCTGAGTGGGCTACAGTGAAATACCAGGGTGAGATCAGCGTCAGGCCGCGTCCAGCGCCTTGATCAGGTGTTCCCTCCGGGCGAGCGTGCCACCGCGCGTCTCCCGCAGGCATTCCGTGATGGCGAGCGCTGTGTACAGCCCGAGCTGCTCCGGATCGATCGGCCGCCCGCCGCGCGCCAGGTATCCCTGCAGGAACGCGTCGCGGCCGACGCGGTAGGCCTCCTCGTCGCGGCGCGCCATGGTGAAGTTGAGGAGGTCCGCGTTGAAGGCGCCGAGGTCCAGCCCGGGGTCGGACCGGCGGCAGGTCTCGAAGCGATAGAGATAGAAGCGGCCGTCGACCCCGTAATAGATGCTGTCCCAGCCGAGCGCAGCGTGAGTGGGGGCCACCGGCCGCGGTCCGGGATGGCCGGCGCGCTCGAGGCGCCGCGCGCAGGACCGGAAGCGGTCCAAGAGGTCCCCTCCCCAGGACAGATCCTGGAGGCTCCGCTCCGCGCGCGCCACCGTCGCCGCGAGCGGCGCTTCGGCGAACTCCTCGTCCACGTGCCGCAGCGCGACCCGGCAGCGGTGCAGCGCCGCCAGCGCGCTCCCGATGCGCCGGGCGCAGCGCCGGAGCGCCTTGTGGCTTCTCCTGAGCGAGAGGTACTCCCACAGGTTCATCCAGGGATGGAAGTCGTACAGGACCAGGCGCGGCTCGGCGTCGGGCCGCGCGAGCGCCCAGGGGATCCGCACGCGGTGCGCGGCCAGGGCCCCGCGCAGACGCGTCGCGACTTCGAAGTCGGCCTCCGCGGCGGCCTCGGTCGCGTGCAGCCGGCCGGTGAGGATCCGGGTCTCGCTGCGGCGCGCCCCGCCGTGCCGCCAGCGCACGAGATAGCGCAGCCCGCCGTCGGATCCGGCCCGGCCTTCCTTTCCGAAGACGCGGCAGGACTCCAGCCGGCCGGGCCCCTTCTCCCGGGCCGGCAGGACCGACGACAGGCAGGCCCTCATCCAGTCGGCATCGAGGGCGTTGAGGGACGTGGGAGGTCGGTCGTGAGACGCCGCGGTCTTGGGGATCGGCTCGCCGTCGAGAGGCGCGCGCGCCGGGCCCGGGCGATCGGGAAGATCCCGCGACGGCCGGTAGCACAGCAGAAGCGTCCGGCCGCCGTCCTCGCTGCACAGGGAGGATCGAGACCGGTGTTGATCCCGGGCTGCCGGGACGTCGATCCCGCTCCCGTCCCGGCTCACGGCGATGAGGACTCCGCGGCGCGCGACGATCATCTCCACCATGAGGTCCCGGGAGCGCTCCCTCCCGTCGCCGGGCCTGTGGGTGCCGCCGAGTGCTACCCGCAGCGGCATGAACAGGTCTTCGACCAGCTCCTGACGGGGGACGGCCGCGAATCTCTCGGAGAGCGCTATCTCGAGGAGCGGGAAGATCTCGGCGCCGGAGCGGGCGCGCGCCGTCACCCGCGCTTCGGAGGTGACCAGGCGAGGATCGGAGAGATCGTCGACGAGGTCCCCCGGCGGCTGGGCCGCCTCGATCGACGCCAGCAACGCCGCGCGGTTTCGCAGCGGGTCGATCATGCGTCGATCTCCTTCAGGCAAGCGAGCCCGTTGTGGCTGAGGAGCCGGACGCCGCACCGGTCCAGCACCCGCCGGATGGTCGGATCGCACAGCGTCCTCAGCTCCACCTCGCGCTCCGCCCGGTAGCTGCTCGACAGGTCGGTCCCCACGTAGCCGGGGTGGCAGATCAGCTCCGTGATCCCGCCGTCGATGTCCTTCTCGAGGATGCGCGCCAGGTTCTCGGGTCCTATCTGCTCCACGTGCGTGAAACCGCCCCACTGGCCGTAGAAACTGGAATAGGGGCGCACCGGGGAGTGGCCTCTGAGGGGCAGACCGTGCTGGCGGGCCGTCTCCAGGAACAGGGTCGTCGTCCGCGGATCCCGATGCGTGTCGTGGTGCGAGTCGAGGTGCGTCGGGGGCCGGCCCATGAGGCGCTCGAAGCGCGCCAGCTGCGCCGCCAGCACGCCCCGAAGCCGCGCCGCAGACGCCGGACTCCAGTGCTGCAGAGCATCCCCCAGATCCACGTGCAGACCGACGCTCAGGGCGGGGACCGCACGGCTCATGCGGGCGGCCTCCTCGGCCGCGGGCGCGGTCACCAGGAGGCTCGTGCTGGTGAGGATCCCGTGCCGATGCGCCTCCAGGATCCCTCGATTGACGCCGGAGCTGGCGCCGAAATCGTCTCCGTTGACGATCAGATGCTTCCTCATGATGGCCGGGTCCCTGCAGCATCGATCCGCACGACCGCAGTGTAACGAGTCTGCAACGGAAACCCATGAGGGGGCACCCGCAACGGAGCCGGGGAATCCCCCGGTCCCGAGCGGTGGAAACACCTAAGAGTCCGGCCGTGGGATGGCACCCCCCGATCCCGTTCGTGGTATAAGCGTCGGTATCGGACGGGGTTTCATTCGCCGCACCGAGTCCGGCGTCCCGCGCGACCGTCGGCTCAGAAGAACGAAGAACGACGTGCCATGATGCGCACACACCTCCTTGGGCCGCCACCTGTTCCCGGAAACCACGCGCCCTGCGATCAACCGCTCGCGGAGCGCGGCCTCTTATGAGGAGACGTCGCATGCTCACCCGATGGAACCGATCGCCGCGAGGGAAGGGCAGGGGAGAGGGCCGCTCCGGAGTGCGGCGCGGGGCCGGACGATCCGGCGTCGTCCTCGGGACTCTGTCGTTCTGGACCGTCTCCGTGGCGCTCGCGGCCGCCCTCGGTCAGGGCGGCGCCGGAGCGCCGGGAGGTCCACCCCGTCAGGGCCCCCAGCCTCAGCGCGCCGAGATCCCCGAGAGGTACGAAAGCGCCTTCGGGACGCACAAGCTCCTCCTGCGCGCCGAGGATCGGCCGGCGCTCGACAGACTGCGCGGACTGGGGGCGGTCGAGCGCCAGATCGATTACGGCAGCCTGCGGCTCGTCGTCGTGAACGACCGGGCGATCGGGAGGCTCCGCGAAGCGGTGCTCTCCCAGGCGGTGCTGCGGGACGACTTCGATCTGGTCGCCATCAACCGCTGGCTCATCGACACGCGGGTCGGAGAGCCGCGCGACCTGCCGTGGGATCGGATGGACGCGCCGGGCCGGTACGAGCGTCAGCTCTACGTGGTCCAGTTCGTCGGGCCCGCGAAGGACGAGTGGCTGGCGGATCTGAAGGGACGCGGTGACGCCAAGGTCGTCGCCTACCTGCCCCACAACGCCTATGCGGTGTACGCGTCCCCACAGGCGTGGAGCCTGTTCTCCGGCAGCGCCGGAAGCCTGTCGAGCCCGATCCAGTGGATCGCGCCGTACCATCCGGCCTACCGCCTCTCGGCGCAGCTCGAGGACGCGATCGCCCGGGACGACCAGGCCGTCGACGTGGTCGTGCAGGTCGTCGAGCACCCGGATGCCGAGCTGACCGCATCCGACATCAAGGCCCAGGCGGCGACGCCGCTCATGGACGACGTCGTCCTGGGCGGCCTGCGCGACGTGCGGGTGCGCCTGCGCGCCGCGCTCCTGCCGGCCCTCGCGGCGCTGCCCGACGTCTTCTGGATCGAGCCGTGCCTGCCGAAGCGGCTCATGGACGAGCGGCAGGGACAGATCATGGCCGGCAACCTCGACGTCTCGGGAGGCCAGCCCTCCTCTCCCGGCTATCTCGCCTGGCTCAATGGCAAGGGCTTCACTTCGGCCTTCCCGTTCACCGTCGACGTGGGTGACGACGGCCTCGACCGCGGCTCGACGACCGACGTGCACCAGGACTTCCGGGATGCCGGCGGCGTGTCCCGCGTCGCCTATGCATTGAACTACACGAGCGACGCCGCCGCCGACAGCGGCGGCGGCCACGGGAACATCAACGCCGCGATCATCGCCGGCTACAACGACACGCAGGGGAGCACGGCCTTCGAGGACGCCTCTCTGTACCAGTACGGCCTGGGCATCGCGCCCTACGTGCGGGTCGGCGGCTCGAAGATCTTCAGCAACTCCGGCTCGTTCACCTCGACCGCTTACTCGACCCTGATCGCCAACGCCTACAACAACGGCGCCCGCATCAGCAGCAACTCCTGGGGGCTCACCGGGCCCGGTTCGAACCTGTACACGTCCGACTCGCGCAGCTACGACATCCTGGTGCGGGACGCGGTTGCCGGCACGACCGGCAACCAGGAGATGACGATCGTCTTCGCGGCCGGGAACGCCGGCTCGGCCGCGAACACCGTCTCGGCCCCCGGCACCGGCAAGAACGTCCTCACGGTGGGCGCCTCGGAGAACTTCCGCCAGACCGGCACCGACGGCTGCGGCATCGGCAACACCGGCGCCGACAACGCCCGCGACATCATCTCCTTCAGCAGCCGCGGCCCGGCCTCCGACGGCCGCAAGAAGCCCGATCTCATGGCGCCCGGCACCCACATCCAGGGGGCCGCGTCGCGGAGCGCCAACTACACCGGCGCCGGCGTCTGCGATCAGTACTGGCCGGCGGGGCAGACCCTCTACGCCTGGTCGTCGGGGACCTCGCACTCGACCCCGGGGGCCGCGGGGGCCGCGGCGCTCGCCCGGCAGCGGTTCGCGAACCAGGGATGGGGGACGCCCTCGCCGGCGATGACCAAGGCGTTCCTGATGGCGACGCCGGCCTACATGACGGGCGTCGGCGCCAACGACACGCTGCCGTCCAACAACCAGGGCTACGGCCGGCTGGACCTCGGGCGGGCCTTCGATGGAGCGGCGAACATCCGCGTCGACCAGTCGCAGGTCTTCGGCGCCACCGGCCAGACGTTCACGGTGATCGGCAACATCACGAACCCGTCCCAGCCGTTCCGCGTCCTGCTCGCGTGGAGCGACGCGCCCGGGGCCACCAGCGGCAACGCCTGGGTCAACAACCTCGACCTGGAGGCGACGGTCAACGGGACGCTGTTCCGCGGCAACGTCTTCTCGGGGGCTGGCTCGGTCTCCGGGGGGATCGCGGACACGCGCAACAACACCGAGGCGGTTTTCCTGCCCGCGGGCACCTCCGGCAGCTTCTCGATCACCATCCGGGCGACCGGGATCAACGGCGACGGCGTGCCCGGCAACGCCGACACGACGGACCAGGACTTCGCCCTGTTCGTGTACAACGGCACGCAGGGGGTGCCCTCGCCCGACTTCTCGATCGCCACCTCTCCGGCCTCGCAGACCGTTACGCAGGGAGCGTCGACGTCCTACACGGCGACCGTGACCAGCTTGAACGGATTCGCCTCGGCGACGACGCTGTCCGTGAGCGGCCTGCCGGCGGGCGCCGGCGGCGCCTTCGCGCCGAATCCGGTCACGCCTCCCGCCGGCGGATCGGCCGGCTCGACCCTGAGCGTCACGACGGCGGCCTCGACCCCCTCCGGGACCTATCCGCTGACCATC
>DASRJX010000229.1:0-9593 GCA_035649235.1 Candidatus Cryosericum sp. | reverse complement strand
CGGGGCCGACGCGCGCCGGCGGCGCGGATTCGAGCCCTCTGGGGATTTCGCCCCCATCGGCGCGGACACGAAGGCGCTCCTGGCGCTCGTCGCGGGGCGCTTCGCGGCCATGGCGAGGCGCCTCGGGACCACGCTTCCCCTGTCCGGTCCTGGCGCGGTCCGCGGCCGCGTAGCGCTTGCGATCCACGCGGACCACCGCCTCTTCGGCGAGCAGCTCCTTGAAGGCCCGCGTGAAGGCCCCCTTCTGCGATTTGGGGATCCGCAGGCGGGTGCGGATGGCCGGGATCGCCGCCGGCTCCCAGTCCTCGCGGCGCATCGCCTCCAGGATCGTCTGCCTCAGCCGGCGGGTCTCGTCCATGCGCGTGAGAGATTACACTGCCACGACAGGAATCGGGGACACCGGGCGGTGTACGATAGCGCCGGAGCGGAGCCGCGAGGGACGACTTGCCGAAGCCCCTGCCCAGGGAAACCCAGCAAGCCACGGTGGCCGTTCTTCCGGCCCACAACGAAGCGGGCAACATCGGGCCGCTCGTCGAGGAGATCCGCCGGCTCTACCCGGACCTCGCCGTCGTGGTCGTCGACGACGCCTCCTCGGACGACACAGGCGCCGAGGCGCGCCAGGCGGGGGCCCTCGTCCTCAGCCTCGCCTGCAATCTCGGAATCGCCGGAGCGGTCCAGGCCGGCTACCGGTACGCGGTCGAGCGGGACTACCAGTTCGCCATCCGGCTGGACGGAGACGGACAGCACGATCCCGCGGCGCTTCCCGACCTGCTGGAGCCTCTGACGGGAGGACGTTGCGATCTCGTCATCGGCTCGCGCTTCCTCGGGGACGGCGAGTTCCGGTCGACGGTGGCGCGGCGGCTGGGCATCCGCTTCTTCGTGCGCTGCCTCAACCTGGTCACCGGCTACCGGGTCACCGATCCGACCTCGGGGTACGTCGGCGCCAACCGCCGGGCGCTGCTCTTTCTGGCCGACCATCTGCCTGAGGACTACCCGGAGATCGAGACCATCCTGGCCGTCTGGTCCTGCCGGTTCCGTCTGCAGGAGGTGCCGGTGTCGATGCGGCCGCGGCACAGGGGGCAGTCCTCCATCACCTTCCTCGGATCGATCTACTTCGTGCTCGTCGTGTCGCTGGGGTTGCTGGCGGGGCTCTTCAAGTCGAGGCCGCAGGCCGGGAGGTAGAGCGTGTACAGAACCGTGGTGATCTCGCTTCTGGCGAGCCTGATCCTGCTCCTGACGATCTTCACGTCCATCCGCAGAGAGCGCCTCAGCATCCGCTACTCGCTGCTCTGGATCGTGTCCGGCACCGCGATCCTGGTCGTCTCCTCCAGCCGCAGGCTGCTCGATGTCCTGGCGGCGACGCTCGGAATCTACTATCCCCCCTCGGCGCTGTTCCTCCTCGCGACCTTCTTCATCCTGGTGCTGCTCTTCCACCAGACGGTGGCAATCTCCTCCCTGAAGACGAAGAACACGCGGCTGGCGCAGGAGCTGGCCCTCCTCCGCCAGAAGATCGAGGGCCTGGAGCGCTGAAGCGCTCACTCCCGGCCGTCGACCCGCGCCTGCGACTGGCCGCCGTCCAGCACCTGCAAGGAATAGCGCAGCCGGGCCGGCGCCTCCCCCTCCCAGCGGATGCGCACCGTCGCCGCCGCCAGCGTGACCCCGTAGGACGGTGAATGAAGGTCCTCCTCCACCTGGACGCGGCTCCCCTCGGGACGCCGCCGCCAGAGGAGCCGCAGGACGGGCCCATCCTTCCTGGACTGCGCGGTCCACCCATCGCCCGCAACGATCGCGCTCCAGCCGGGCGCCAGGTGGAAGCTGGACACGAACCGATGCCGGCCTCCCCCGATGAGCCGGTCCTCGACCTCGAACGTGCGCCGCGCGCGATCCAGGAGGACGGCGCGGCGATGGACGATGCCCGAGGGAAGGCGCCGGTAGCCGAGATGCTCCGCCCTGAGGCAGGCGTAGCGCTCCTTCTGACGCCAACCGAGCACCCGGGGTGCGTCGGCCGGAATCAGGCGGAACGGCTCGTCCGGGAAGGGATTGATCTCCGACTCATCGACCTGGATGGTGTTGTGCGCCAGGGTGGATCGGAACCGGTTGCGCTGCGCGAGGTCGGGCGTGTAGGCGCCGGTGCCCCGATCCGGCAGCACCTCCTCGCCGAACGCGTAGAGATCGAAGGCGAGCGTGTCGTTGTGCGCGTGGCCGCCGTTGTTCCCCTGCCCGACCCCGCCCGCGTCCACGACCATCTGGACGTCCCCCGCTCCCAGCTGGTAGATCCCCGCTTCAGGAAAGGCACGGCAGCGGAAGCCTGGAGAGGCGGTCGGAGCGCCCGCTGAGGGCGCGCCGGTGGAGCGAGCGCTGCCGGAAGACGGGCCGGAACTCGCCCGCCAGCGCAGGAAGCGGTCCCCCAGGAGCCAGGCTCCGTCCACCCAGGCGTCCCCCGCGAGCGGCAGCCACTCCGGGCGCCGGAAGCAGTAGGACCCGAGCGCCAGAAGCGGCCTCCAGTCCCGGCGGCTTCGGTAGTACTGGGAGACGATGAGGAAGCGGCCGTCGTCGTTGTCCCCCATCTGCGGCAGCGTGCCGTCGGGCCGGATGAGAGTCGCCACGGCCTCGACCATCGCTTCCAGCCGCTTCAGGTAAGGATCGGGAAAGGGGCTCCCTTTCTCGGCGGCGAGAAGCGCGGGGAACAGGAACATCTCCGTGA
Source organism: Candidatus Cryosericum sp. (assembly GCA_035649235.1). Lineage (GTDB taxonomy): Bacteria > Acidobacteriota > Polarisedimenticolia > Gp22-AA2 > Gp22-AA2 > DASRJX01. The sequence continues at coordinate 6,889 of DASRJX010000229.1, read as the reverse complement.
CGAAGGCGTGGTAGGAGAGCGAGGCTTCGTAGTCGATGCCGTCCGCCGTCACCTGGCGCTGCATCTCTCCCGAGAGCCGGGCAAGGGCGAACTCCCTCCACGGGCCGGCCTCGCGGAACTCCCCCAGCCCAAGGCCGCAGAGGTAGAGCCCGGCCAGATCGGAGAGATAGTGGTTCCCCCGCACCGGACCGTCTTCGAGGTTGTCGAGGATGAACCGGGCGTGCAGGACGAGGGACTTGAGGACCTCGCCCCAGAACCTCTCGTCCCCCGAGCCGCGCAGGTACCCTTCCGCCACGAGGATCTGTGCCGCCCGGATCGCCACGTCCATGGTGCAGGACCAGTTGACGCCGCGGTAGACGGGGTTCTCTTTGATGAACGAGGCGATGTGGCGGATTCCCTGCTCCCTGAAGCCGGCCTCGCCGCTCAGCGTCGACGCCAGTCCAAGGGTCGGGAGATGCTGCAGCCGCGAGATCTCCCAGGGCACCTTGATGTCGTGCCCCTGGCCGGGGCTCACGGGTATCTCCAGGGAGTACGTCCGGTCCCAGCGCTTGCCGGACTTGAAGTCGGCGTGCCAGTCGGGCTCGGCGCCAAGCTGCACCGGCCCGGAGCCGAGTAGATCGAAGGTGCCGCCAGCGACGGCTCGTGCCGCGGCGAGAACCGGCTCGGAGGCAGAAGGAGCCTCCTCGGCGAGGCGCCTCGACGTGGCGTCGCTCTGCGCCGCGGCCGGGGCCAGGGGCTCGGCCTCCCGGCGTCTCCGGACCAGGTCGGCCACGCTCGCGGCCGGGGAGGCCAGCGCCGCGAGGAGGTCGCCGTCGCTCAGGGAGGGGCTGCGCCGCCTCTGCCGGGCCCGGCGCGCGTAGCGCACGGCGCGGCCGAAGAAGCGCCGCGCCGCCTCCTGAGGCGATAGGGAGACGGCCTTCCTCAGGTCCCAGGCCAGATCGCTCAGACGGTACGCCACCGAACGCTCGTCACTCCCTCAGGCGCGCTGCTGTCGATCCTCCCCCAGGACCTCGCTGACGACGGCCACGGGTCTCGCCTTGACCTCGTCGAAGATGCGGCCGACGTACTCCCCGAGGATCCCCAGGGTGAGGAGCTGCACGGCGCCGATGAAGAGGACGGAGAGCGCGATGGTGGCGACTCCGGCGCCGGTCGGGAGCCGCCCCATGACCTTCCAGGCCAGGACGACCACGATCCCGACGATCGCGGCACCGGCGATGGCGAAGCCGAGCAGGGAGGCGAGGCGCAGCGGCACGTAGGAGAACGAGACCAGGCCGTCGATCGCCAGGCGGCAGAGCTTGACGAAGGTGTACTGGGGACGCCCGGCGCGGCGCGGATCGCGATCGACGGCGACCCCGACCTGCCGCCCTCCGACCCAGGCCCGCAGGCCCCTGACGAAGCGCTGCGTCTCCGGCAGCGCGTTCAGGCGCGACACCGTCTCGGCGCTCATGACGCAGAAATCCCCCGAGTCGACCGCGATCGGGACCGTGGTCAGCCGGCGCATCAGCCGGTAGAAGACGGCGTAGGCGAGCCGCTTGGCGAGTCCCTCCGGCCGCGAGCGGCGGACGGCGTAGACGACGTCGGCCCCCTCCCGGAAGCGGCGATAGAGCTGGACGAGATCGTCCGGGCGATCCTGGAGGTCGGCGTCCATGACGGCGACGGCGCTGCCGCGCGCGTGCTGGAGGCCGACCGAGACCGCGGCCTGATGGCCGAAATTCCGGCTCAGGATGATGGCCCGGATGTTCTTGTGGCTGGCCGTGAGCCGGCGCAGGACCGCGGCGGTCTCGTCCTGGCTCCCGTCGTCGACGAAGAGCACCTCGAATCCGATGCCGGCCGGACCCAGGGCCTGGCCGAGCTCCTCCACCAGGACCGAGAGGTTCTTCTCTTCGTTGTACGCCGGCACCACGATGCAGAGATCGGCCGTCACCACCCGCACCTGTCGCCCGCGTCGCCCGGGGCTGGATCCCGCGCGCACGGTCTTCGCGCGCGCGGGTGGCGCATCATACCTCGGCCGCTAGCGCAAGTAGCCGAGGGAGCGCAGCTGCTCGAGGAGCTCTTCCGGGAGCTCCGGAGCCTCCTCTGCCCCTTTTCTTGAGGGGGAATTCAGGATCCCCCGCGAGCGCTGCCACAGGGCATCGACCATCTCCGCCACGGTCCCGGTCAGGTGGGAGGAGAGATCGTGCTGCTCCAGGGGATCGACGGCCAGGTCGAACACCTCGAGCGCCCGGGCCGGGATGGAGACGGCGTTGTCGAGCCGATCCGGGTAGGGAGTCAGGATCGCCGCGAGGTCTCCGGTCCGCATCAGGAAGCGATCGGGGCCGTACTGCACCGATTCGACCACGATCGTCCGGGGATCGGGTTCACCGCCTGTCCTCAGGGTCGTCGCGAGGCTTCGGCCCTGGTGGAGCGGATCCGCCGGGAGCCCCGCGAGGTCGAGCAGGGTCGGCGCGACGTCGAGGAGGCTCACGGGCGTCCGGATCCGCGCGCCAGCGCGGACTTGCCCGGGCCAGCGAAAGAGCAGAGGAACGTGGACCAGCTCCTGGTACAGGGAATGGCCATGGTCCGGGCTGTAGCCGGGCTCCCTGTCCCACAGCTCCTCTCCGTGGTCCGAGAGGACCACGACGAGCGTCCGGTCGAGGGTGCCGTCTCCTCGCAGGGCCTCGAGAAAACCGCCGATGACGCTATCGGCATGAGCAACGTCCCCGTCGTAGAGATCGGTCACGTAGCGCCTTTCGGCAGGTGTTGGGACCAGGCGGCCGCGGTGCATCTCCTCGACCTCCTTTCCGGACACGATCCGCGGCAGGCGGCCGGCGTCGTCGGCCTTCGCGAAATCGGCGTGCACGTAGGGGTAGTGCGGCTCGTAAGTGTGGAGGAAGAGGAAGAAGGGGGCTCCCTTGACCGAGCGGACCCAGGAAAGCGCCGCTTCGGCGATGGCCTCCGGGCCGCCCTCGAGCGTCTCGTCGTGGTCCTCGTAGACCTCGAATCCCTGCTCGAAACCGAACTGCGAGGAGACGTAGCCGCCTCCGGTGAACCCCGCAGTCCGGTAGCCGGCCTCGTACAGGCGCTCCGCCAGGAGGACCCTCGCGAGATGGACCGTCCCGCCGTAGTCCCAGTGCCGGCGCATGTCGAAGGGCAAGAGTGAGGTGAACAGCGAGGCGTGCGACGGGAGGGTCCACGGGGCGGCCGAGATCGCCTGCTCGAAGTAGATCCCCTCGGCGGCCAGCCGATCGAGAGCCGGGGTCAGGGCGCGGGCATTGCCCAGGGCGCGGAGACGGTCCGCACGCAGCGTGTCGATGGAGACGAGGATGATGGAGGGCCGTCCGGCCGCGCCCGCGCCGGCCGGCCGAAACCCCACCAGGAGGAGCCCCAGCACCGTCGCAGCGATCGCCACGCCGGCCCCTGTGAGATGGAGCGCCTTCAACAGAAGCATGCCTCCGTGGGAGCGCCCGCTGGGCTTCTGGTGAAATTGCCGGCTGCAGCGCAGGGCGGCCTGGGAGCGCCGCGCCAGCAGGAGGAGGCAGGCCGCGGCGATGAGGCCGAAGCAGAGATCGGTGACACCCTTGGCGCTGTAGCGGTGGAGCGGGAAGGACCACTCCCTCAGGGGGTAGGCCAGCGCGGCCAGGCCGCCGATCCACAGAAGTGCCAGGCCTAGGATCCCCGCCCCGACGGCTCTCCTCCCGCGCCGGGCCAGCCCGCCCATCAGAAAGGCGATGACGGCGGACAGGGCCAGGCCCAAGGCACCGCACTCGAGCATGGGCGGCACCAGGTGGTGGGCCAGGAGCCGCGGCATCGCGTGCGCGAGGTCGGCGTTGAGCCAGACCTCCCAGCCCCCAAGCACGCCCCCGGCGAACAGCCCGGTGGCGGCGCCTTCTCCGAGAATCAGGACCTGCCGACCGAGCCGTCTCAGCGTCGCTTCTCCCGGCATCATGATAGAGGAGAGTAACTGCGTACGATCACGCTACCATAGGGGCCGCCGCGGGGGGGAGGCGCGCTTGCTGGATCTGAAGTCCGGGGGGGAACTGTGCCTGGCCTGGCTGCTCCGGTTTCTGGGGCGCCTGGACGCTCGGGACGGCGATCAGGGCGGCCGGGGCGTCATCCTGGCCTACCACAGGGTCCTTCCTCGGCGGCTGATGCCACAGTTCCCGCTCTTCGAAGACCTGATCACCCCCCAGGAGTCCTTCGATGATCAGATGGGACTGCTCCGGCGCTCCGCCTGCGTGCTGCCGCTCGAGGATGTGATCGGCACCCTGCGCTCCGGCCGGAGGCTTCCTCCCAGAACGGTCGCCCTGACCTTCGACGACGGGTACGCCGACAACTTCCAGTTCGCCTTTCCGGTCCTGCGACGCCATCGCCTCCCGGCCACGGTCTTCCTGGCCACAGGATACGTGGGGGGAAAACGGGGGCTCTTCTTCTGGGACGAAGTGTCCCGGTGGAGGTCCGAAGGCTGCCACGAGGTGGAGGTCGAGGGGCTCGGGCGTCGTCGAATAGGCCGGCGGCGGGAGCGTGACCGCTTGATCCAGGCCCTGAAGGCCCTCCCGGTGGACGAGATCACGCGCCGGGTCGGAGAGGCCGCGTCACGGGCCGGCGTCCGACCCTCAGCTGACGCGGCCGGCGACTTCCTGACCTGGGACCAGGTCCGGCAGATGCAGGAGGGAGGGATCCGTTTCGCCGCGCACACCGTCTCCCACTGCCTCCTGCCCCGGGAGAGTCCCGAGCGACGCTTCGAGGAGGTGGCGTCGAGCCGGAAAGCCGTGGAGGCGGAGACTGGCCGGCCCTGCACGCTGTTCTGCTACCCGGACGGGGCCGCCACCGCCGCGGTCGCCAGGGAGGTGGAGGCCGCGGGATACGAGGGGGCGCTCGTCACCGGGGCCAGGGACGTGGTGCCAGGTCCGGGCCTCGATCCGTTCCGCATCCCGCGCAAGTGCATCAACTACCGGGCGGGGATGACCGTCTTCCGCTTCCGTCTCTCACCCCACGCCGAACGCCTCAAGCGGCTCGCCCTGCCGCGCCGGGAGGAGAGCGCGTGATCGTCCTCGGGATCTCGGCCCTGGACAAGGAGAGCACCGTCTCCGTCTTGAGGGACGGCGAGCTGACCTTCTCGCTCTCCGAGGAGCGCCTGACGCGGGAGAAGCAGCAGGGCGGGTTCCCGGAGCGGAGCCTCAAGGCCGCCCTCGAGTTCGAGCGCATCCGGCCGGAGGAGATCGAGGCGGTCGCCTACCCCTTCCATACCTGGCCCGGAGAGGCCGGTCTCATCCTCGGATGCCTGGCCCGCGGCGCAGGAGGTGCCTTGCGAGCGACCCCCAACGACGAGGCCTCCGCGTGGCAGCACCTTTACTATCTCGGCCGCTGGTCGGGAAAGGCGATTCTCGACCACCGGCGGCTCCATCGGGAGCTCGTTCTGGGCCTGCGCCGCTGGGGGCTCGGCGGGCGCCTCCGCCGCGTGGAGCACCATGAGGCCCACGCGGCCTCCGCCTACTACGCGTCCGGCTTCGACCGGGCGCTCGTCCTCACGGTGGATGCCTATGGCAGCGGGCTCACCACGACGCTGAGCCTCGGCGAAGGAGGCAGCCTCCGTCGCATCCACTCGGTCCGGTTCCCCCATTCCCTGGGGATGTTCTATGCGCAGATCACGAAGGCGCTCGGGTTCGTGCCGGACCGGCACGAGGGGAAGATCCTGGGCCTCGCAGCCTACGGCCGCGTTGACGATCTGGCCGGGATGATCCGGCGACGGTTCGTGGAGACCGACGGCACCTTCGAGGCGCCGCGCCTGTTCGACCGCCGCTATGTCCAGTCGCTGGTCCGGCAGCATTCCAGGGAGGACCTCGCCGCCGCCTGGCAGCACAGCCTGGAGACGGTGATCGTCCGCTACCTCCTCCACCACTTGGAGCGTTTGGGAGTCGATCGCGTGGCCCTGGCCGGCGGCGTGGCGGCCAACGTCAAGATGAACCAGCGCATCGCCGAGGCGAACGGTGTGGCGCGCGTTTTCGTCTATCCGGCGATGAACGACTCCGGGACGGGAGCCGGCGCGGCCATGAGCGTCCAGGCGGCCTCCTCGGGCCTGCGCCCCTCGCGGCTGCGGGACGTGTTCCTCGGCCCCCCCTTCTCGCAGCGTGACGTCGATGCCGCGCTTGCGGGGAGAGGCCTTCTGGCCCGCCCCATGGCCCAGCCGGCCGAGGAGATAGCAGGCCTCCTGGTGGACGGCAAGACGGTGGCCCGCTGCGCCGGCCGGATGGAGTTCGGGCCGCGGGCCCTCGGGAACCGGTCCATCCTGTTCCAGGCCGGAGACCCCCGCGCCAACAAGTGGCTCAACGAGAAGCTGAAGCGGACCGAGTTCATGCCATTCGCCCCCGCCACGCTCGCCGAGGAGGCGCACCGCTGCTATCGCAACCTGGAGGTGGCTGCGGACGCGGCCCGTTTCATGACCATCACCTACGATTGCACCGAGTTCATGAGACAGGCCTCCCCGGCCGCGGTCCACGTCGACGGGACGGCCCGCCCGCAGCTGGTGGACCGGGAGACGAACCCCTCTTTCCACGCCATCCTCGACGCCTACCACAGGCGGACGGGGATCCCGAGCGTCCTCAACACCTCGTTCAACATCCATGAGGAGCCGATCGTCTGCTCGCCGAGCGACGCGGTGGCCACCTTCCTGGCGGGCGATCTGGACTACCTGGCTTTGGAAGACCTGCTGGTCAGCCGATCCTGAGAGGACGCGCGGGCTCAGCTCCCGCCGCCGGGAGCCCGGCCGAAGCGCGATTCGCGGCGCGGACCGTCTTCGGGCGGCGCCGGCTCCCCTGCCACGCGGTGCAGCTCCCGGATGACGTAGATCGGCTTCTGCTGTGACTCGTAGTAGGTCCTGACGGAGATCTCGGCCAGGAGGCCGAGCAGGAAG
>DASRJX010000228.1:0-8667 GCA_035649235.1 Candidatus Cryosericum sp. | reverse complement strand
CTCGCGTGGTGGGGGACGGCCGCCGTCCTGTGGATCTGCCACCTGCTGGTCCGCAGGCGCCTCCGGGTTTCGGGCCTGTAGAAGGCCACTTGGAGTAGGATTCCCGCGCGCGTCCCGGCAGTCGCTCACCACGGACGGTGACGGCTCTCGGACTGGCGTCCACTGGCCACGGATGACCCTCTCCTCCGGTTCCCGACTGGGCCCTTACGAGATCGTCGCCCCTCTCGGCTCGGGGGGCATGGGCGAGGTCTACCGGGCCCGCGACACGCGGCTCGACCGGACCGTCGCCATCAAGGTCCTGCCTCGGCATCGCTCCACAGCACCCGAGGTGCGCCAGCGTTTCGAGCGCGAGGCGAAGACGATCTCGCGCCTCTCCCACCCGCACATCTGCGCCCTGTACGACGTCGGCCGCGAGGCCGAAACCGACTACCTCGTCATGGAGTACCTCGAGGGCCAGTCGCTGGCCGACAGGCTGGCGAAGGGGCCGCTCCCCCTGGAGCAGTCGCTGCGCTGCGGCATCGAGATCGCGGACGCGCTGGACAAGGCGCACCGGCAGGGGATCGTGCACCGGGACCTCAAGCCGGCCAATGTCATGCTGACCCGGTCGGGCGTGAAGCTGCTCGATTTCGGCCTGGCGAAGGCGATGGAGCCCGCGGCGCCTTCGGCCGGGGTGACAGCCCTCCCGACGCGGGCCGACCTGACGCAGGAAGGTACCATCCTGGGGACGCTGCAGTACATGGCGCCGGAGCAGCTCGAGGGGAAGGAGGCCGATGCCCGGACGGACATCTTCGCGCTCGGAACCGTCCTGTACGAGATGGCGACGGGAACGAAGGCCTTCGGCGGCTCGAGCCAGGCCTCGCTCATCGGCGCCATCCTGCACACCGAGCCGGCTCCGATCTCGACCGTCGAGCCGGCGCACCCACAGGCGCTCGACCGCATCGTCACGACCTGTCTCGCCAAGGACCCCGACGAGCGCTGGCAGAGCGCGGCCGACATCAAGCGCGAGCTGCGATGGATCGCCGAAGGGCCGCATGCCGTGCCGTCGGGCGCCCGGGGACCGACGACCGCCGCCGCCCGAAGCCGGCTCGGAACCTGGCTCCCCTGGGGCGTGACGGGGGTCGTCACGCTGCTCGCGCTGGTCTTCGGCGCCGTCGCAGTTCAGTGGCGCCGCCCGCCGGCCGACTCCACGCATCGCATGCTCCTGTCGATCGTTCCCCCCCGAGGCACGGTCCTCACCGACAATTTCGAGATCTCCCCCGACGGGACGCGGCTCGCCTTCACCGGGATCGGCGGGGGGAAATCGCTGCTCCGCATCCGGGACCTCGGCTCCGACGAGGTCCGCGTGCTGTCGGGGACCGAGAACGCCGAGAACCCGCTCTGGTCGCCCGACGGACGGTTCCTCGCCTTCTACGCCCGGGCGAAGCTGCGGCGCATCGAGATTGCGACCGGCTCCATCGAAGAGATCTGCGACTCGGAGGTCGGCCGCGGCGGTGCCTGGAGCGCGCAGGGGGTCATCCTCTATACGCCCAAGGCCGCCGGCCCGATCCAGGGAGGGATCAGGCGCCGGCCACGACGCTCCTGCCAGGAGACGTCATGCACCGCTGGCCCCAGTTCCTGGACGATGGCCGTCGCTTCCTCTTCTTCGACAAGACGCAGCCGCCGGAATCGACCGGTGTCTATCTCGCCACGCTCGGCGCCCCGGGACGCAAGCTCCTCCTGCGCCACGGCGCCGGCGGGCAGTTCCTGTCTCCGGACATCCTGCTCTTCTCCCGCGGCGAGACGCTCCTGGCGCAGCATTTCGATCCGGAGACGGGGGAGCTGCGCGGGGAGCCGGAGACGGTGACGCGGCCGATCACGCGCTCGGACATCTATTTCTATCGGGATCTCGTCTCGGTCTCCCGCAACGCCGTCATCGTCTTCAGGCCGGGGAGCGCCCAAAGACGTCTCGCGTGGCTGGACCGCAGGGGCACCGTGCTCAAGACCGTCGGACCCGTCGGCGCGATCATGAACGTGAGCCTGTCGGCCGACAACCGCGAAGCGGCGTTCACCCAGAAGCAGGTCGAGACCGACCTGCTCCGCGTCTGGACGCTCGATCTGGACAGGGACGTGGTCGCGCCCCTCGCCGATGCGGCCTGGATGCCGGTCTTTACCCCCGATGGCCGCAGCATCCTGTACCGGAACGACGGAAGCACCTCCGAGATGCGCCGGAGGTCGCTGCGGGATCACAAGGAAGAGTCCCTCCTGGCGTACACCTTCGTCTCCCCCTCCGACGTGTCGGCCGATGGCCGATTCGTCCTGTTCACGAGGGCGAGGAACCTCGGAGACATCGGCGTCCTCGCCCTGGCGGGCGATCGGAAGCCCGAGATTCTGCTGGACTCGGAGCACGACGAGCGCGAGCCAGGGTTCTCGCCCGACGGGCGGTGGATGGCCTACAGCTCCTCGGAGCCCGGACAGTTCGAGATCTTCGTGCGCCGCTTCCCGCTGACCGACGAGAAGTGGCAGGTCTCCAGCGGCGGTGGGCTCCAGCCCATCTGGGGCCACGACGGCAGGGAGCTCTTCTACATCAATCTCGACCGGCAGCTGATGGTGGTCCCTCTCTCGACCGGGACGACGTTCACGGCGGGGACGCCACGGGTCCTGTTCCAGACGGCTGTCCGGCTCAACAACATCTCCCACCAGTACGCCGTCTCGGCCGACCAGCAGAGGATCCTGATGGTGGTGCCGGTCCAGGACATCGAGTCGGAGGTCTTCCGGGTGCTCCTCGACTGGCGCCCGGCGCCCTGACGTCTCCTGGTTCGATTCCCGGCTGCCTGATAGACTGCTGGGGGCTGGGATCCTGCAAGAGACCGTAACGGGTCGGGAGTCCGTCGATGGCCGGCACCTCGAAAACCCGCCGCTGGCTTCTCGTCGCGGCCGCGACTCTCGCCGTCGCCAGCCTGGCCTGGCTCGCGCTCAGGAGGGAGCGCGCCAAGGACGAGCCGCAATACCGGCTGCAGGCGGTCGACCGCGGCGACATCGCCATGGTGGTGACCGCAACCGGAACCATCTCCGCGGTCACCACGGTCCAGATCGGCAGCCAGGTCTCGGGCATCATCGCCAGCCTGCACGCCGACTTCAACAGCCCCGTCACCAAGGGCCAGCTCCTGGCCACGCTCGACCCGACCCCCTTCCAGGCGCAGGTCGAGCAGCGCCGAGCCGACCTGCAGCAGGCGGAGGTGCAGAAGCGCAATGCCGCGATCACCTTCGACCGGCAGAAGCAACTGCTGGCCGAGAAGCTCGCGGCGCAGGCGGACTACGACGCCGCCCGGGCGGCTGACGACGGGGCGCAGGCCCAGGTCGATCAGGCGCGCGCCACGCTCCGGCAGGCGGAGACGAACCTGCGCTACACCCGGATCGAATCCCCCATCGACGGCGTCGTCGTCGACCGCAAGTACGACATCGGCCAGACGGTCGCCGCGTCGTTCCAGGCGCCCACCCTCTTCACCATCGCCCAGGACCTGACCAAGATGCAGGTCCAGGCCGACGTCGATCAGTCGGACATCGGCCGGGTCAAAGTGGACCAGGCGGCGCGCTTCACCGTGGACGCCTACCCGGAGGAGGAGTTCCAGGGCCGGATCTCCCAGATCCGGCTCAACGCCACGGTCAACCAGAACGTCATCACCTACCCCGTGATCCTCGAGGTGGCCAATCCCGGCGAGCGTCTGCGGCCCCTGATGACGGCGAACGTCTCGATCGAGGTGGCGCAGGTGAAAGACGCGCTCCGCGTGCCGAACGCAGCCTTGCGCTTCCGGCCGACCGGCGAGAAGCGCGAGGGAGGCGGTCCGCGGGTCGCGGGCGCCGGGCGACCTTCCTCCGGTCCCGGGGGATCCGGAACGGCGACCGCCGCCACGCCACCCGGCCCCGAGGAGCGGGCGGCGCGGGGCGCTCAGCCGGGGGGCGGCTTCGCGGGAGCGGCGGCGCAGCTCGACGCGGCGGCCGGGAGTGGCAAGCCGGCGCGCGGCGGCCAGACCGTCTACATCGAGACGGGAGGCGGCGACCTCAAGCCGATCGGCATCCGGACCGGGATCACCGACGGCCGCTTCACGCAGGTCGTGGAGGGGGATCTCAAGCCGGGCGACGAGGTCGTGGTCGGCCAGGCGACCTCGAAGGTGGACATGACCACGCGGCCCCCCGGAGGGAGGATGTTCTGAGCCAACCCCTCGTCTCCCTCACCGACCTCGTCAAGGTCTACCGCATGGGAGAGACGGAGGTCAGGGCCCTCGACGGCATCCGTCTCACGATCGGCACTGGGGAGTTCGTCGCGATCATGGGCCCGTCGGGATCGGGGAAGTCGACGCTCATGAACATCCTCGGCTGCCTCGACCGCCCCAGCGCCGGGCGCTACGTCCTCGACGGCGTCGACGTCTCGACACTCGACTCCGACGAGCGCGCGGAGATCCGCAACGCCCGGATCGGCTTCGTGTTCCAGAACTTCAACCTCCTGCCGCGCACCTCGGCGCTGGAGAACGTGGAGCTGCCGCTCCTGTACATCGGCGGCGCCCTCGCCGCCTCCGATCGGCTGCAGCGCGCGCGCTCGGCGCTGCGGCGCGTGGGGCTCGAGGGGCGCGAGGACCATCACCCGTCGCAGCTCTCCGGCGGCCAGCAGCAGCGCGTGGCGATCGCGCGGGCGCTGATCACCGATCCCCCGATCCTGCTGGCCGACGAGCCGACGGGTAACCTCGACACGCGCACCTCGGAGGAGATCATGGCCATCCTCCAGGCGCTGAACGACGAGGGGAAGACGGTCATCCTGATCACCCACGAGGCCGACATCGCCCAGTTCGCCCGGCGCGTCGTGCAGATGCGCGACGGACGGATCGTCGCCGACCACCCGGTCCGGGATCGCCGCGTCCTGGCCGGCGCGAGCGGGGCCCCGGCGCGCGCTGCATCCCACGAGGCGCGCCCGTGAGGATCGGCCTCATCCGGACCGGCAACATCCTGAAGGTCGGCCTCAAGGCGATCCTGCGCAACAAGCTCCGATCCGCGCTGACGATGCTCGGCATCATCATCGGCGTCGCCTGCGTCATCGCCATGGTGGCGGTGGCGGGCGGCGCGTCGCGGTCGATCCAGGCGTCGATCACCTCGCTCGGCACCAACTACATCATGGTCCTGCCGGGAGCGGTGACGCAGTCGGGCGCGCGCATCTTCACCGGGCAGTCCACCCTCACCCCCGAGGACGCGGCGGCCATCAAGACCGACTGCCCGGACGTCGCCTACGTGTCGGCTGGGGTGCGGACCGCCGGCCAGGTGGTGGCCGGCGAATTGAACTGGAGCACCGCCATCTACGGCGCCGACGTCGACTGGCCGTTCATCCGCGCCTGGAACGTGGCACAAGGAGCGTTCTTCAGCGAGACGGACGTCAAGGGGAGCGCCAAGGTCTGCGTCCTCGGCAGCACGGTCGCGAAGAGCCTCTTCCCAGGCGGGGAGGCGGTCGGGGCCCTGGTGCGGATCAAGCAGGTCCCGTTCCGCGTCGTCGGCGTCCTCGACACCAAGGGGGGCTCGATGATGGGCTCCGACCAGGACGACATGGTGGTCGCGCCGTACACGACGGTGATGAAGCGCGTCATGGGCTCGACGCGAATCGGCAACATCTACGCCGCCGCCGTGAGCCCCGATCGGGTCAAGGATGCCCGGGACCAGATCGAGGCGCTCCTGCGCCAGCGCCAGCGCCTCTCCCCCGGCCAGGAGAGCACCTTCATGATGCGCACCCAGGACGAGATCGCAGCGGCCGCGGCGGAGAACACCCGCACCCTGTCTCTGCTCCTCGGATCGGTCGCCGCCATCTCGCTGCTCGTCGGCGGCATCGGCATCATGAACATCATGCTGGTGTCGGTGACCGAGAGGACCCGCGAGATCGGCGTGCGCATGGCTATAGGCGCCAAGGGACGGCACGTCCTGGCGCAGTTCCTCCTGGAGGCCGTCGTCCTGTCGATCGTCGGGGGGGCGATCGGCGTCCTGCTCGGGGTCGCCGCCTCGACCGTGATCTCGAAGGCGGCCGGCTGGCCGGTGCAGGTGGGGACCGGGTCGGTGGCCCTGGCCTTCGGGTTCGCCGCGCTGGTCGGCGTCTTCTTCGGGTACTATCCGGCGCTCAAGGCGTCGCGCCTCGATCCGATCGAGGCGCTGCGCTACGAGTGACGGGGGGGCGGAAGGCCGTGCGGATCCGAGTCGGGCTCGTCGGGGCTGCGGCCCTTGTCCTGGCGGCAGCCCTCGCCGGCACGGCGGTCCTCCTGGGCACGGCGGCCGCCCGGGACGCCACCTCATCCGGCTTCGACGGCTGGAGCGACGGCGCCACCCTCCGCCTCGACTACGAGCACAGCGGCACGGCCACGGAGGAGGCGGTGGCACTCGGCGATCTGGTGCGCGAGGGGCCCTGGCCCGGCAGCCGCACCCACCTCGTCGATCCGCTGAACCTGGGCGCCTACCGCTTCGAGGTCCGCGACCGGGCCACGCACGGTCTGCTCTACGCCTCCGGCTTCTCCGGCATCTACGGCGAGTGGGAGACGACCGACGAGGCGAAGACACTCCGCCGCTCCTTCGGCGAGTCGCTGCGCTTCCCCTTCCCGCGCCGCCCGGTCCAGGTGGACCTCCTGAAGCGCGCCAAGGACAACTCCTGGCGGCCGCTCGGCCTGTTTCTCGTCGATCCGGCGTCGCAGGACATCCGCCGCGATCCGCTGCCGGCGCGCGGCCGGGTCGTCACGCTGCTCGAGAACGGGCCGCCCCGGGAGAAGGTCGACCTCTTAATCCTCGGGGACGGCTACACCGAGAGCGAGATGCCGAAGTTCCGCGAGGAGGCCCGGCGCCTGACCGAGGTCCTGTTCGGGACGCCCCCCTTCAGCACCCGGAAGAAGGACTTCAACATCCGGGCGATCGAGTTGCCGTCCCAGGATTCCGGCGTCGACCGGCCGAGCGACGGCGTCTGGCGGCGCACGGCGCTCGGAGCGACCTACGACGTCTTCGGCTCGGAGCGCTACGCCCTGACGCTCGACAACCGCGCCTTCCGCGAGGCCGCCTCCCAGGCCCCCTACGAGCTGATCGAGGTCCTGCTCAACGGCGAGAAGTACGGCGGCGGCGGGATCTACAACCTGTACTCGACCTGCGCGACGCGCAGCGGATCGAGCCCCTACATCTTCGTGCACGAGTTCGGCCACCACATGGCGGGACTGGCCGACGAGTACTACACGTCGGAGGTCGCCTACGACACCGCTGGGCCGATCGTCGAGCCGTGGGAGCCGAACGTCACCGCCTGGCTCGAGCCCGCCGCCCTCAAATGGAAGGATCTCCTGGACCCCGCGGCGCCCCTGCCGACGCCGTGGGGGAAGGAGGAGTACGAGGCGCGATCGAAGGCCGTCCAGGAGCGGCGCAAGGCGTTGCGCGCCAGGAAGGCGCCCGAGTCGGAGATGGACGCGCTGTTCGCGGAGGAGCTGAAGTGGAGCCGGCCCTTCCTCGCCGGCCCGCCCCACGGCGGGAGGACCGGTCTGTTCGAGGGAGCGGGCTACAGGCCGAAGGGGCTGTACCGCGCCTCCTCCGACTGCATCATGTTCACCCGCAACCTGGAGCGTTTCTGCCCGGCCTGCTCCCGCGCCATCGAGCGGGTCGTCGACTGGCAGACGGGACGCTGACGCCCCAGCACCCGGTCCGGCGCGGAGCTACGGCTTGAACGCCTCCTCCACCAGCGTCTTCAGCTCCCCATCCTGGAACATCTCGGCCACGATGTCGCAGCCGCCGACGAACTTCCCCTTGATGAACACCTGGGGGATCGTCGGCCAGTTGGAGTAGGAGGACAGCGTCTCGCGGATCCGGGGGTCGGGCAGGACGTCCACCACCTCGAACGGCTTTCCGATCTCCTTGAAGACTCCGATCGTCCGGGCGGAAAAGCCGCAACGCGGCTCGTCCTTGGTCCCCTTGACGAACAGCACGATCGCGTTGTCGGCGATCGCCTTCTTGATGTCGGCCAGTATCTTATCGTCTGCCATAGTCTGTCTCCGGGTTTCAGGAAGGCCGGCCGCCGCGCTTCCCCGATTGCTCGGGGGTCAGGGTGCGGAGGGCCAGCGCGTGAATCGACTGGGCGCTCATCTCCTCTTTGAACAGGGCATAGATCATCTGGTGCTGCTCGATGCGCGACTTCCCCGCGAACGCCTCCGAGACGATCGTGGCGCTGAAGTGGGCGTCCGCCCCGCTGACCTCGGCGCGCGCGCCGGGCAGCGCCTGCTCGATGCGCCGGGCGATCTCCTGCGGGGTGATCTCCCCTCCGCCGTGCGCCGTCATGGCGTCAGCACCTGCAATGTGATCGAGTGATCGAGATCGCAGGCGACGTCGGGAAACCCGTCGGGCGGGACGGTGGTGTCGAGGTCCATCGAATCGCACAGAGTCGGGATGGCGTGGGCGCTCAGGTCGAGCGTCCCGAAGCACTGCATCCAGCCGCCGTCGTCGTTCTCCCACTTCTGCACCACCGCGAGGCACGAGTCCGCCTCGACGCTGGCGATCAGTTCGTTCGTCAGGTCGGGCCCGGCGCCGACGACATCGAAGCTGGCGCCGGACGGGCTGACGAAGGCCAGGATGCTGTCCTGGGCGTAGATTGTGGTGACGTTGTCCACGTCCACGAGCGTGCCGTCGAAGCTCGGGTCGTCG
>DASRJX010000227.1:0-21753 GCA_035649235.1 Candidatus Cryosericum sp. | reverse complement strand
ATCGTGGCGGCCAGGATCCCGGCCCGGCTCTCCGTGACGGGGGCGGACGGATGGGCCGGAGGCACCACCGGAAGCCCGAGGTCGGCCATGATCTTCGCCGCCCTGCCTTCCGTGAGCGTGGTGCCGAAATCGGCTCCCAGGTCGACTCCCCGCGATTTCAGGTTGGATGCGGCCGCCTCCGGCACCGGATCCTCGTAGCCGAGGGCCGCCGACACCCGCACGGCGAATTCCCCGACCGTCGCGGGCCGGCTCGCCTCCCGCGCCTGAGGCCCTGGACCGGTGGCCATGAACAGACAGCCCCCGGCGACAATCATCGAGAGAATGTTGCGCATCGGTCTCCCCTTCCGCCCCCCGTCCCGGGCTCGCGGCCGGCGCCGCCCATCGGGAGGGCGCCGGCAGACCGGGTAGTTTAGCCCGGGCACCGGCCAACGGCGGCGGGAAAAGACCAGTGATCGGCAACCTTGCTCCCCACTCTCAGCCCGCCTTACACTGCGCGTCGTGAAGCCCTGGATGTTCCCCGAATGAGGTCGCTGAACGCCGTGATCGCGGCGGCCCTCACGATGGTGCTGGTTGGCTGTTCCGGCGGCGGTGACGACTCCGGTGCTGTGTCACAAGCCCCGGCCGCTGTCTCCGGCCGCTGGGCCTTCGAGGTTCAGGCGACCTCCACCAACTGCAGCGGCGCCTCCCTGCCCGCCGGCACCGGCAGCGGCTACTTCGTGATCACCCAGACGGGGCCGGCCATCGGGGTCGAGCACTTCGACCAGTGCGGGCGGCTGGTCTACTGGGCTCCCGGAACGGTCAGCGGCCAGGTGGCGGTCGTCACGCACAGCGGGACCGCCTGCTCCGATCCGTCCTGCTGCTACGACGTCTCGATCACGGAGACTCTGGTCCTCTCGGGAAACACGCTCGGCGGCGAGGTCCGGATCGCGATCGCGGCCCAGGGCTGCGGATCCACCATGACGTCCTGCGATTACACCGGCACGGTCACGGCAGATCGGTGCGGCGCGGGCGACTGCGAGTCGTACCCGCCGGACTGCCCCTGACGGCAAAGCACCCGCGGACGGCGCGGCTCACGGAAGAGGCCGCTGGCGTCCTCCGATGACACCGGAGATCGATTTCGCGGGGAGCATGAGGAATCCCTCGGTGAGGCGGATGCCGATGCGCCCGGCGCCGACGAGGTCGAGGAGCGGCTCCTGGCAGGAGAGCTCCCAGTCGCCGTATCCGGGAGCGTAGCGCCGCGTCGGCTGCAGATCGAGGTCCTGGAAGAGGTCCTGTGCGAAGCTCTCCATGGCCATGCCGAGGGCGATGGCGGCGCTGCTGGCATAGGCGTCGGCGAGCAGGGCGCGGCTCATCTCGCCCGCGGTGTTGAGCGACTGCACCCACTCTTCGAGCGCCGGCCCGATGGTGGCGGCGAACAGGACGGCGCGGCGGCAACCTTCGAGCCGCTCGAGTAGCGACCGGCTGGCGCTCTCGAGCGCGCCTCCGATTGCGATCCGCCCGTCCCCTCGAAGGACGACGTCGAAGGCCGCGCAGATGGCGCGCGGGGCCAGGAGGGGCTCCGACTGTCCGATGACTTCGTCGAGGAGCCGCGAGGTCTTGGGAGGGACCTGTCCCGCCTGCCGGTAGCCGAGGCGGAGCAGGACGAGCGGCCGCGAGACCTGGATCGTCAGCGGGTCGATGAGGCGAGGCGAGGCGGCTTCGGTCAACGGCGTGCTCCCGGAAGGGTCAGTCCGGAAGCGCGGGCAGCGCCTCCAGGCCGTATTGCCGGGCGTCCTGGAGCACGACGCGATCGAGCTCGCGGAGCATCGCCTCGTCCAGGCCGAAGCGCTCCCGGGCCAGGAGGTCCTGCACCACCTTGGAGGCGCGCTCGTAGTCGGTCGGCCCGCCGCCGCCTATGGGCGCCGAGGAGCGGTCGACGGCCTTCCCCGGCATCAGGCCCTCCTCCTTGAAGAGCTTGAGCGTGGTCGGGTGGCCGAGGAAGTGGCCCTTCTCGATTGCCTGCGGCAGAAAGTCGGAGGCCATCGGCTCGTGCCTCATCTTGATGCCGTCGAGAAGCCGGTACGCCATGCCGCAGATCTCGTTGTCGATGACCAGTTTCTCGAGAGACTGGCAGGTGATGAAGTCGAGGATGCCGACGCCGCTCACCACGTTGACCCCGGCGAGCGCCGCGAGGATGATGCCGTAGCCGGTTTCGTACCCCGCCTGCGCGTCGACCAGCTTCGAATCCGAGAGTCCCATGTAGGCGTGAATCGGCAGGCCGAAGCGCTTGCCGATCTGGGCGTAGGCGCAGTCGATCATCATGGTCTCGATGGAGCCGAAAGGCGTCTGCCCGCCGCGCATGTCCATCAGGCACGGGGCGCCGCCGTAGATCACCGGCGCGCCCCGGCGCACGGCCTGCGCCAGGGCGATCCCGGCGAGGTTCTCGGCGGTGTGCACGACGAGCGTGCCGGACAGGGTGACAGGGCCGGTCGCGCCGGTGAGAGGCACCGACACGACCTCGGACGGCACCCCCGCGGCGGCGCACTTCATGAGGCTCTCGGACGTCAGCTCGCTCCAGCGCAGCGGAGAGGACGGGCAGGCGTCGAAGATCGCCAGCGGCTTCTCGGCCACCGCCTTGCGCGAGCCTCGCACGATGGCCATCATCTCGAGCATCGTGTCGAACGACTCGTGGCGGAACAGGCCCGTCACAATAGGTTTGTTGCAGCACTGGAGCGCGATGTACAGGCGGTAGTAGTCGGAGGCCTCGTTGGGGACGTCGGCCGGGACCAGGGAGGTCGACTGAGCGCGGATGTTCGGCAGGTGGTGCACGAGCCGCGACAGGCGGGCGTAGTCGACCGAGGTCGAGGCCCGCACGGAGCGATCGGGCTCCAGGACCTTGATCGCCGCGGAGCCGGGATCGAAGGTGACGCTGTCCCCGCCGACGTCGATGGACGTGTCGCCGGTGACGTTCCAGAGCGTCAGCCGCTTCGGGGCGGTCTCCAGGCCCTGCTCCACGAAGCGCCGCGACAGGAAGGCGCGCTGCGTGCCGCGCTCGACCTTCTGCCCGTGATCCTCGAGCAGGTCGAGCGCCCGGTCGTTCTCGAACTGCAGGCCGATCCGCTCCAGGATGTCGAAGGCCTCGTCGATGATCCGGTCGATCAGGCCGTCCGCGATCATCTGCACGCGGGGCCGGAAGGTCGGGAGCAGGCTCACGGTCGCTCCTCGGAGGCGGCCCGGCCCGCGGGACGATCCTCGAGCGCCTGGTGGAGGAGCGCTATGAATTCGGGGGTGGTGCCGCAGCAGCCACCGACGACGTTGACCCCCAGGGCCCCGATCCGCTTCATGTCGTCCACGAACTCCTCCGCCGTCTGCTTGTAGACGACCGACCCGCCCTCGAGCGTCGGCCGGCCGCGGTTCGGCTGGATGATGACCGGGAGATCCGTGCTGTCCCGGATGAGGCGCGCCAGCTCGAGGAAGACCGGGCTTCCGTGGCTGCAGTTGCTCCCCACCAGGTCGGCTCCCTCGTCCTTCAGCGCCTGCAGGCAGCGCGGCACGGTCTCCCCCATCAGGGTGAAGAAGCCGCGCGGGTTTTTGTCGAAGGTCATGCAGATCGACACCGGAAGCGCCGTGAGCGACTTCGCCGCCCGCAGGGCGCACAGCGCCTCGTCCAGGGAATACATCGTCTCGATGGAGATCAAATCGACGCCGCCGTCCAGGAGGCCCTGCACCTGGGCTTTGAAATTCTGCGTGAACTCCTCCGGCGTATACTCCCCCATCGGTTTCAGGAACTTGCCGATGGGCCCCACGTCCCCCGCGACGAACCGACCCTCGGGACAGACCTTGCGGAGCGCCTGCGCCGCCAGGTAGTTGGCGTCGTACGTCCGGTTCTCGAGGTCGCGCTCGGAGAGCTTGATCGGCGTGCCGCCGAAGGTGTTGGTCTGAACGACGTCGGAGCCGGCGTCGAAATAGGACTGGTAGATGCCGCAGACCACCTCCGGGCGCTCCCAGTTCCACGGCTCCGGCGACTCGCCGTCGAGGAGCCCCGCGGCGAACAGCATCGTGCCCATCCCGCCGTCGTAGAGGACCGGCCGGCGGCGCAGGAGTTCCAGGAAGTCGGACGGCATGGGCTGATCCTACGCGGGCCCCTCCGGCGGGTCAATCACTCCGCCGGGCTCTCGGCCGAGGCGACCAGGGTGACCGCCGCCGCCAGTATGAGCGCCACGCCGGCCCACTGCCCGGGCCGGAGCCGCTCGCCGAGGAGCAGCGCGGCGAGCAGCAGCGTGCCGAGCGGCTCGAAGGTGCTGAGGATGGCGGCCACCTGGGACCCGGTGCGCTTCAGTCCGGCGACGAACAGATAGAACCCGCAGATCGTGGCGGTGGCGACCATGCCGAGGACGGCGGCCCAGGCGAGCGGCGTGGCGGGGGGTGTGTAACCGCCGGTAGCCGGCAGGGCGAGGATGAAGGCGCAGGCCGCCCCCAGGAGGATGAACGCGGTCGACAGGATCGACGACACGCCCGGCGTGACCCGATCCAGCACCAGGAGAAAGACCGCGTACCACAATCCGGCGGCGAGCGCCAGCAGCACGCCGGCGCGGGAGGCCCCGGCTGACTCGGGTGACGCGGCCAGCCAGGTCCCCAGGAGCGCGGGTGGCAGGGCGACGAGCACCGCCGTCTTCGGACGGCGCCGCGTCCGCGCCCAGACGATGAGCGCCAGGAAAGCGGGGCAGGTGTAGAGAAGCACGACCGTGAGGCTCGCCGGGATGAAGCGCAGGGCCGCGAAGTAGAGCGTCGACTGGCCGGCGAACCCCACCGATCCCCACAGCATCAGGCGCAGGCGCCGCCCGCGGGTCCGTCCCAGGGCGTCCCTGAGACTGGGGCTCAGAAACACCACCGCCCACAGCAGGCCGGACGCGATCGCGAATCGCGTCGCCAGGAGAGACGGCACGCCGAGGCCCTCTCCGAGGGCCACCTTCCCGAGGATGCCGAGCGACGAATAGCACAGGGCGGAGAGGATCACGAGTGCTGCGCCCGCTCGATCGATCCGCCGTCCGCCGTCCATGGGACCTCCTCCAGAGCGCCGCGGCGGATTATAGAGGCCCGTGGTATCGTCCAGACATGGCGACACAAGCGGGGGTCGGCGTCTCCCAGGGGGACGACGCCCTTCAGGCGGCCCGCGAGGCGGCGGTCGCGGCCCGCGCCTCCCTGGGCGACGCGCGCGCTGACTGGGGGCTGGTCTTCGCCACCACGCCGTACCGCCCGCACTTCGCACCGATGCTGGCCGAGATCCAGTCCGCTCTGGGGACCGGCGAGATCAGCGGCTGCAGCGCCTGGGGCGTGCTCGGCGGGGGCGCCGAAGTGGAGGGAGAGGCCGGAGTGGCGGTGCTCGCCGTCCGCTCGGACCGGATCCGGGGCCAGCCTCTCCTGGAATCGACCGGGGACGATCACGGCGTGGCCGCGGCGCGCCAGATCGGCGGGCGGATCGCGGCCGCGGGGGGCCTCCTGGTCACGCTGCCCGACCCGTTCGCGGTACGGCCCGATCTGGTCCTGCAGGAACTGCGGGACGCCGCCCCGGGGACGGTGGCGGTCGGCGCGGCCGCCTCTGGCCGGCCGCGGTCGGACAGCACCTTCCAGTTTCACGGTCGCAACGTGGCGACCCGATCGCTGGCGGCTCTGCATCTGAGCGGCAGCCTGCGGTCCGCCGTCGGGATCACTCAGGGATGCCAGCCTCTGGGCCCGGCCTGCCGCGTCACGGGCTGCCAGGAGAACACCGTGCTGGGTCTGGACGGCCGGCCCGCCCTGCAGCGCCTCCGCGCGCTCTTGCCGGGAGGCATGGGAGAGTCGATCGAGAGGCTGGGGGGATACCTGTTCGTTGGGCTGCCCCCCGATCCGGCCCAGGATCGGATCGAGCCCGGTGAGTATCTCGTCAGGCCGATCGTCGCCGTCGATCCGGCCCGGCAGGCGCTCCTCCTCGGCGAGGAGGTGCGCGAAGGGGAGCCGCTGCTCTTCGTCCTGCGCGACGCCCAGGCGGCGCGCGAGGACCTGAAGGCGATGCTCCAGCGGATCGGCTCCGGGGCTCCGGCGCACGACTGGAGCTTCGGCCTTTACTTCAACTGCGCCGGCCGCGGCGCGTCGCTCTACGGGCTGTCGGGCATCGACAGCGCGTTCCTGTCGCGGCAGTTCGGAAGCCTCCCGATCATCGGCTTTTTCGGCAACGCCGAGATAGCGCCTCTGGGCGGGGCGAGCCGGCTGCTCACCTACACGGGCGTGCTGGCGCTCGTCGGCGAGGGGCCGGCATCATGAGATGAAGCCTCCCGATCTGCAGGCGGCCATCGTGGCTCATCTCCGGAGCGCCGGCACGCCGGTCTCGGGGCAGGATCTCGCCGCCCGCTTCCTGCGCATCCAGGGAGCCGACGAGCCGACCTGCCACCGGCTGCTGGCGCCGATCCTCACGCAGGTCCCGGGCGTTCGTCACCGGCCGGGTTCGGGATGGATCTTCGAGGCGCCTCCGGACGGGGCGGGAGCCCCGCCCGTGGCTGCGGCCGCCTCCCGGGCCCCCGCGGCCGACACCCAGGTCAGCGCCGGCCTGCTCGACTTCGTGGCCCTGGCTGCCGAGGGGGTGGGACCGGGCGGCAGCGGCGCCCTGCGCGCGCTCTCCTTCGTGCCGGTCGTCGCGGGGGAGGAGCTGCAGCAGGAGGACATCCCCGCGTGTGATCTGGACGGGGACGATGCGGCCTGGCTCCGGGAGGCCGACGCGGAGACGGACGGTGACCCTGCGACCTCCGGCGGGCGCAGAGGTCCGGCTCCGGCACAAATCGGCCTGAGCGCGTCCGATCTGCAGTCCCTTCTCGAGGCGGTCGGCGATCTCCCCGTCGTCGCTCACCGCGTGGCCCGCGAGATCGATCCAATCCGGCGCGCGGCCGCCGAGTCCGGTCTCACCTTCCATCCCGTGGCCATCTCCGCCGCCCGCCTGGGCCACCTGCTGCTCGGGCTCAAGGCGAACCATCCCGTGGCCGACTTGGCGGCCGCGCTCCGCGCCGAGGTCCCGGGGCCCGACGATTGCCGCGGGCGGGCCCGGCTGGTGGCCCGCTCGTTCCTGAAAATGATCCCACTCCTGCACGACCGTGGAATCGGGACCTTCGACGCCCTCCGGGAGTTCCAGGAGATGCCGGCCGCGCCCATCGACCTCTCGGGCCGCGCCTTCACTGCAACGGACTTGAAGGATCTGCCCGCGAGCCCCGGCGTCTACCGCTTCCTCGACCGCGAAGGACAGGTGATCTACGTCGGCAAGTCGAGGAATCTGAGAACCCGCATCGGGTCCTACTTCACCCCCAACGCGCGAGGCACGGCGAAGGGCCAGGCGATCCTCGAAGCGACCCACCGGTTCGAGTACGACACGGTCGCCTCGGAGCTCGAGGCCATCCTGCTCGAAGCGGCCCTCCTGGCGGAGCACCGTCCGCGGCTCAACCGGCAGTTCGAGATCCACGAGCGCCCGGCTCCCTACGGCCCTCGCCTCAACCTTGTCGTGGTGCTGAGGGACAACGGTACGGCACTCCCCTCCTGCACCCTCCACCTGTTGCGGGGCGGCTTCTACCTGAAGCGCATCTCCGGACTGAGGAACGACGAGGCGGGCGTTTCGGAGGCCGGCTCCGCTGACGCCTGGAGGGAGGCGGCGGCCGCGCTGAGGGCGGGCTACTTCGCCCGGGACGGCGGACCCGGCCCGGACCCGTCGGCCGGGCTCGACTGGCAGCTCGTCGGCTCCTTCCTGCGTCGGTTCCGGGACGAGGTCAACGTCCTCGATGTCGACGAGTCCGGGGACGCCAGCACCGCCCTCGATCGGCTGCGGACCCTGGTCGCGGCGACCCTCGCCTCTCCCGGACGCACGCTGGCGCGCTAGACCGGAGAGCCGGACCCCTCCGCACCCACCTCAGTTGATCCGGTAGACAGGGCTCTCGCCGGATAGACCGGGTGCCGTGACCGGCCGGATCGGTGCGCCGGGATTCAGCTCCTGGAGCAGACCGAGCACTCCCTCGTCCTTGCGGATGAGCCCCACCAGGGCGGGACGGCCCTCGAGGATCAGGCGTCCGGCGTCTTTCGGACCGACAAGGACGGGAGGGCTCGAGCGCATCTCGAACAGGTACGGCTGCACTTCGGCGGGCCAGCCGTAGACCTCGAATCCCCGCCCGTTGGCGATCAGGTAGCGTGCCACTCCCTGCGGCTCGGCCAAAAGCGCGCGGGCGGCCGCGCGGTAGGCGCCATCGTGCTCCTCCACGACGCGCGGGTCCCGGCCCCAGACGACGAAATAACGGTAGCCCGTCCATGTCGCCATGAGGGAGGCGACCAGAAGGCCGGTGACGAGGAGCCGGCGTCGTCCGATGCGCGGCGCCAGCAGCTCCTCCGCGATCGCCACGCCGAACCCCGACAGCAGCATGACCGCCGGGAGCACTCCGCAGCTCCTGAGCCCGTGGGGCACGCCCTCGACGGAGAGCAGGTTGGGCAGCAGGAGGACCGCCACCCACGCAAGCAGGACCACGGCCGAAGCGCGCGGCCGGCTCACCAGACGCTCGAAGCCGCCGCGCAGCATCAGGACGGCCGCCCCGAGCCCGACCAGGAACAGCACGCCGGTCAGCGGGTCGAGGAGCGGCGCGCCCGGCAGGTTGTGCCGCCAGTTTGCGTCCCCTTTCAGGTGGAACATGAGGAGCGTGGACAGCAGGTTCGACCTCAGATAGGGCCCCGCGGAGCCTGTGGGGAGCCGCTGGCTGAAGATCGAGACAATGCGCTGCGGGTTGTTGAAGTCCTCCGGGTGGTGGACGTAATGCACGAGCATCGGCCCCGCCACGAGGGCCGCCAGTACGACCGCGATCAGGAGGCCCGGGACGGCGCGCCGCCAGCGTCCGGGATCGAATCCGAGCTCGGCGACCAGCACGATCGCCATCAACAGAGGCACCACCCGCGAGGAGGGATAGGTGTGGGCGCACAGCCCGAACAGGAGCCCCGCGATCGCGAGGCGTCCTTTTGCGGCGCGGCGCAGTCCGTCCACCAGTCCCCCGACGGCGAACGACAGCAGCAGGGGCAGCAGAACGGCGCGGAATCCGCTCCGGCTCAGGACCACGTGCCAGAGGGAGACGCCGAGAAGGAAGGCGCCGTACAGCCCCGCCCGTCCGGCACCGAGTGACCGGCCGAGGAACAAGACCCCGGCGCAGGTGAGGACGCCGCAGAGCGCGCCGAGGAACCTGACGCTGGCATCGCTCACGCCCGCGATCAGGAACACCAGCCCCATCAGGTTGGCGAACAGGCCCTCGTCGTAGACGTAGTGCAGCCGCGGATGGCCCGAGGCGGCCCGCAGGGCGTCGAGCGCCGTGGCGGCGACGTCCCGGTAGTGCGCTGGCGGGAGGCTCGACAGCGCAGCGAAGCGCAGCACGGCCGCAACGAGCAGAACAGCCGCCAGAATGAGAAGCGACGCTCTCGGCCGGCTGCCGACGCTCATGGTTCCGGGATTCTATGCGAGGTGGCGGGCTACGACCGTGGCCGGTGGTGCATGGCGGCTGCTCCTGTGCCAAGTCTTTGACGCTTTTTCGTCCGCCCGCGTCTCCCTTGCGTCCGGTGGACCGGTCTCTATATTCAGGTTGAGCCGGCAGGGCCGGACCGGAGATCGATGCCCCCCATTCGGATCCTACTGGTTGACGACGAGGTGAGCGTCCTCGACCTCGTCCGGACGACGCTCGAAACCTGTGGCTACGCCATCGACACCGCGGCGACCAGCCACGAGGCTATGGAGAAGCTTCGCTCGAGCGAATACAGCATGGTCATCCTGGACCTTCTGCTTCCCGATATGAACGGGTTCATCCTGTCGCAGGAGATCCGCCGCATCCGTCCCGGGCTGGGGAACCGCATCCTGTTCATCTCCGGGATCCTGTTCGGCCAGAGCACCATCGACCACCTGGGATCGATCGGCGCCGGGTTCCTGAGCAAGCCGTTCCAGCTCCGGGCCCTCATCGAGGCCGTCGATCGGATCGCCGGCGGGCGCAGCACCGCCTGACGCCCTCGACGCCCTCAAGCCATCGTCATCGGAGCGCGTTCGAGCGCCACGGACGGTGTCGCCTCCGTCCGTGGCGCTCTTCCCGTTGAGGAGGGAGCGTCCACGTCCACTGGACGCTTGCGCTGTGGCTGGTCGCGGTAGTGCAGTTCCCCGGTCGCAGGCCCCGAGGCGGGCCTCAGCGGTGGTCGAGATCGGCCCCAGCCTTGCGGGCCCGCTCGGAGATCGCTTCGAGCTCGGCGTCGTAGATCGCCACGCGTCGCTCGAGATCCCGGATCCAGACGGCCGCCGCCGAGCGGTAGCCGAGCCGGACGTCGAACGAGCGCGTGTCGCCCGCGAAGGCCGATTCAGAGAAGTCGACTCGGTCCTTCTCGTACTGGATCTCGGCGAGCAGCAGGTCGCGCTCGGAGCGGACGTTGTCGAAGTGCGCCTGGAAGGCCGCGGTTGGAACCTGCGGCGCCTCGTAGGGTGGGACCTGGGCCGCCGCCTTCTTCTGCATCGGCAGAGGCGCGAGCCGCTTCAGATCCTCGTTCGTGTAGGCTCCAGGAACCTGGAACTTGGCGAGGTCCGCGTTGGTGTAGGTCTGTTGAGCGAGTGCCGCGGCCGGCCAGAAGCAGACCGCTAGGACGACGAAACCTTTCATGAACTCCTCCCGTGCGCCGGGCTCCCTGCCCGGGAGGACGCGTGGCCGCGTCCCCCCACCGCGGGCTGCAGGCCGTCCCGAGCGGCCTGTTCCAGGAGCCGTGGCGCGGTGTGCACTCCATATACGGCGACACCCTCCGCTCCGCAAGCGGGATCTTCGCGCCGATCGCCCCGAAAGCCTTGATGGTCAAAGGCTCTGGACGAACGGCCGCGCGTCAAGAGTCCGACGGTCGGTCGGATTGAAAGGACCGGCACCCCCCGCTATAATGCCCGCCTTTCGCCGGGAGCCGAGAGAGAGATGCCTGTTCACGCCAGACGGCGGGCCGCCGCCCCGATCCTCGCCGCGGCGATCCTGACCGCCTGGGGCGCCGTCTCCGCGGCGCCCGGAGTACCGGACTCCCGGACGCTCCCGAACGGCCTGCGCGTCACGCTGCTGGAGGATCACACGCTGCCCGTGGTCTCGGTCAGCCTCTGGGTCGGGGCGGGGAGCAAGGACGAGAGCGAGGCCTCGGCGGGCTACGCTCATTTCCTCGAGCACCTGATCCAGCGCGGCACCGAGCGGGTCGGCCCGCACGAGTACACGCGCCGGGCGCACCGCTGGGGCGGCAGCGTCGGCGTGCGCGCCAACTACGACCGCACCTCCATCACCCTCACGGGGCTCCCCTCGGTGCTCGACGAGATGCTCGGAGCAGCCGCCGACATGGCGTTCCACGCCTCGCTCAAGGACGGGGAGGTCGATCTCGAGAGGGGGACGCTGTATCAGGAGATCCGGACCTACTACGATCGTCCGGCGTCCGTCGCGTTCCTCGAAGCGATGCGCGCCGCCTACAGCGGACACCCCTACCATGTGCCGATGCTAGGCAGTTTCCAGACGCTGGGGAGCCTGCGATCGGAGCCGGCGCGGGCCTTCTATCAGAACCTCTACGTGCCCAACAACATGGCTCTCGCCCTGGCCGGCGACTTCGATCCCAAGATCGCCACGGCGCGAATCGAGGCCGCCTTCGGAGCCGTCCCCAAGAGCGCGACGCTGCCCGGCCGGCCGGGGCCGCCGGCGAAGTTCGCCGGCCACACCGACGTCGAGAAGCGCCTCGACTTCGACGAGAACTGGACCACGCTGACTTTCGTCGGTCCCGGCTACCGCCACCCTGACCGGGCGGCGTTCGAGGTGCTGGCCGCCTCTCTGGCCGATCCCGGCTCGCCGATTGCCGCCTCTCTAACGCAGGAGAAGGCCGGCGCGCTCTCGCAGGTCTCCTACCACCTCCTGGAGGACGCCGGGCTGCTCTACATCGCGCTCACTCCGTTCACGGCCGACCTCTCCTATCAGGCCGCCGCTGCGGCGCTCAAGCCGATCGTCGCGCTCAAGCGGAACGGTCCCGATGAGGCCGTGGTGACCGGCCAGATCGCCCGTCTCCTGCTGGAGGAGCGTCTCCGCGAGGCGCCGATGACCGAGCGCGCGGAGGGGCTGGGGGAAGCGACCCTGTTCGGAGGCTTGCGATACTACTGGGATCGGCCCCTGGCTCTCGGACGCGTCACCGCGGCCGACGTCGCGCGCGTGGCGCGGACGTATCTCGTGGCCGAGAACCTGCGCCTCGTCGTCCTGGTGCCCAAGGCGACTCCTCCCATCCCGGACGCCGGCAAGACGGCGTTCCACGCGGTGTTCGACACCCTCGGAGAAGCCGGGGAAGGCACAGCGCCAGGACTCACCGCCGTCGCGTTCCCTCCCTCCGAGGCTGCGCGCGCCACGCCCTCCGCCTGGGGCAATCCGAAGGGCGCCGCGATCCCCGCCCAGGTGTCCAGGACCGTGCTCGGCAACGGCCTTACCCTCCTGGTGCTCGAGGATCACCGGCAGCCTGTGGCCGCCGCGTCGCTCCACATCGAGGTCGGCTCGGGGGACGACCCGGAAGGCCGCGCGGGGCTGGCCAGCATGGCCCTCCGACTGATCGCGACGCGGGCCGCCGCGCGGGCTCAGGAGACGAAGTCCGCCGCCCCGCGCTCGATGCTCTTCATCCCGGAGGCTATGGCGACGCGCGACGCTCTCGAGATCAGGTTCGGCGGCCCGGCTTCGGACTTGACCCCGGGCCTTGCGGCGCTCGCCTGGTCGCTACAGCAGCCGCTGCCTGGTACCGCTCCCACGCTGGAGACGGTGCGGCGGTCCTGCCTGGCCTCCCTGCAGCGGGGAGAACGGGATGCCGACACCATCGGCATCGATTTGTTCCGCGAGAAGGTCTACGCGGGCGACGCCTACGCGGCTCGATCCGAAGGGACGACCGCCGGACTCGCGGCGGTCACGGAAGGGGACGTGAAGGAGTTCGGGACCCGCGCGTTGCGGCCCGACCGCGTCGTTCTGGCGATCGTAGGCGACGTGGAGGCCAAGCCCCTGGCGCGGGAGGTGGAGCGGATCCTCGGCGGCTGGGCCGCGCCCTCTACCGCGACGCCGAGCCCGAAGGATGCGTCGGCACCATCGGCTCCGGCGTCCGCCACCTCGGGATCGAGGGCGGGTCAGTTCACGCGCCTGTCGAGCTCGGCCCAAAGCCACGTGGTGGCCGGCGTGCCGGCGTCCCCGCTGCTCGACCAGGACTTTCCCGGGCTCCGCCAGGTCGGGGGTGTGGTCACCCTGCTCACCTTCGAAGAGCTGGTCTTCGCCCGCCGGGCCGCCTTTTCGGTGGTGACGTTCCCCGAAGGTCTGCGCCGCGGCGGCTCGCTGGCGTTCGAGGTGGTCGCCTCCCACGGCCGACGCGACGACGCCCTGTTCGAGCTACAGCGGGTCATGCGCCGGCTGGCGACCGAGGATCTCCGCGAGGAGGATCGGCGGGACGCCGCGCGCATGATCGCCGGGAGCTCGGCGATCGCGGCGCAGCGCGCGCTGCCGCTCGCGAGCACGCTCGCCTACCGCGAGGCCGCGGGGCTAGGGGCCGGCTCCTGGCGCGACGAGTTCACGCCGGCGCCGCTCTCGAGCGAGCGCCTCAAGGCGCTGGCGGAGCAGTACTTCAAGCCCGCATCCTGGATCAGCGTGGTGGTCGGCCCGCCGCAGCAGTAGTCGCCTCCGCGGGCCAGGGGGGACGGTGTCGCAGGCTCCGGACCTTTCGGTGGTGCTGCCTCTGTACAACGAAGACGCGGCCCTGCCCGAGAGCCTTCCCGCGATCCGCAGCGCCCTCGAGGGGGTGCGGCGATCGTTCGAGATCCTGTGCGTCGACGACGGCTCCACCGACCTCACCGGCCGTCTCGTCGACCAGGCGGCGCGCGCCGACGCCAGGGTCATCCCCGTGCACCTGGCGCGCCATTTCGGGAAGGAAGCGGCGCTCTCCGCCGGCCTCGAGGTCGCCCGCGGCCGGGCGGTCATCCTGATGGACGCGGACCTGCAGCACCCGCCGGCCCTCATCCCGGAGATGGTGCGGTTGTGGGAGGAAGGATCGGAGGTGGTCGAGGGCGTGCGCCAGAGGCGCGGCGGGGAGGGCCTCCCGCACCGGCTCCTGGCGCGCCTCTTCTACGCCCTCATGGGCCGCTCCGTGGGACGGAGCTTCCAGGGCTCCACGGACTACAAACTGCTCGATCGGCAGGTGGTCGAGGCTCTCCTGCGATGCCGCGAGCGCAACCGCTTCTTCCGCGGTCTCGTCGCGTGGGTCGGCTTCCGGGTGAGCCAGGTCCGGCTGGAGCCCCTGCCGCGCGCGGCCGGCTCGAGCAAGTGGTCGCTCCTCGACCTGATCCGCT
This sequence comes from Candidatus Cryosericum sp., assembly GCA_035649235.1. Taxonomy (GTDB): domain Bacteria; phylum Acidobacteriota; class Polarisedimenticolia; order Gp22-AA2; family Gp22-AA2; genus DASRJX01. The sequence continues at coordinate 7,391 of DASRJX010000227.1, read as the reverse complement.
ACTCGGTGCGGAGCCTCCTGGCATTCACGTCGCTGCCGCTGCGCATCGTCGCGGCGGGAGGGCTCGTCATGGTGTTGCTGGGCGCCCTCCTGGCGATCCAGACGCTCTACAACTACGTGACCGGACGGGCGGTGAGCGGGTTCACCACCGTGATCCTGGTCGAGCTGATCCTCGGAGGGCTCATCCTGACCAGCCTCGGAGTGTTGGCGTTCTACATCGCGCTCATCTACGACGAGCAGAAGGCGCGCCCGCTGTTCATCGTCCGCCGCGAGCGGTCCGGCGCCGACGACGAGCCGCCGGCGCCGCCCGCGCCGCGGCCGTAGACGCGCCACGGCGATACGTCCCGCTCCGGCCTCCCGACTTCCACAGCAGGCGCACCGGGCCGATGACCATGCCTCGGTCGAGGGCCTTGGCCATGTCGTAGACCGTCAGCAGCGCGGCGGCGACCGCAACCAGCGCCTCCATCTCGACGCCCGTGCTCCAGCGCGCCCGCGCCACGGCCTCCACCTCGACCGCCCGCCGCGACGCGAGGAAGCGCACCTCGACGCCCACGTGATCGAGCGGCACGATGTGGCACAAGGGGACGATCTCGGCGGTGCGCTTGGCGGCCGCGATGCCGGCGGCGCGCGCCAGGGCGAGGGCATCCCCCTTCGCGAGCCTCCGCGATCGCAGGGCCCGCCACGCGGCGGCGTTCATGCGGATCTGCCCCGCCGCCACCGCCTCGCGCCGCGTAGCGGGTTTGTCTCCGATGTCGACCATCCGCGCCCGACCGCGAGGATCGAGATGCGTCAGGCCCCGTGTCACGGGGCACCCGACGCGAGGCGGGCGCGGACCAGGGCCAGGTCGGCGGGGGTATTGAGGTTCATGAAGATCTCAGGACCGCCGAACGGCTGGAGCGCGTCCTCCTCGAGGACCCGGTGCCGAACCTCCTTCAGGAACAGGTGCACGGCGCGCTCTCCCCTGTCGATCGACCGGTCGATGGCCGGAAGGCACTCCCTCCCGTAGGCCGCCGAGAGGACTTGGAGCTCTCCCCCGGACCGCGGCACGACGGCGTCCCAGATCTCGCCGGCCTGCGCCAGGTGGCGCAGCAACGCAGCGGGCACGAGCGGCAGGTCGCAGGCCAGGGCGACGGCCCGTCCCGGGGACGCCAGCGCCAGGAGGCCCCGCTGCAGCGCCAGGAGCGGACCCTGGGGCACGCCGTCAACGCGATCGTCGATCTGGCGCGCGCCCGCCACCTCGTCGTGGCCGCGCGTCGGTCCCAGGACGATCGGCTCCCCGCCCGCCGCCCGGACACGGTCGACGGCGTGCTGCAAGAGTGTGCGGTCGCCGATCGTCAAGGCGGCCTTGTCGGTCCCCATGCGTCGCCCCTCGCCGCCGGCGAAGACCAGCCCCGTCCACACGGTCATCAAGATAGCACGCGCCTTCCGCGTTCGCGGGTATCATGCGTCCTTGATCGGTCGAGCGCCGTTCACGAGGACGCCGTGACGCCACCTCCCGAGAAGACAGGTCCTGGAAGCCGTCCTTACGCGCGCGTGGTGCGCCGGCTGGTGCGCATCGGCGCGCGGGACGACGTGGCGCGCCTCCTCGACCGCATGCACCCGGCGGAAACGGTCGAGCTGCTCAAGTCGATGCCGTCCGCCGAGCGGCGCGAGTTCCTGGGCGTCCTGATGGGCCACGCGGCCGCCGCGCCGGTGTTCGCGGATCTGCCCCAGCCTCTTCAGGCCGAGATCCTGACGCAGGCCTCGGACGAGGGGATTGCAGCGCTCGTCGCTCGGCTCCCTCCGGACGAGGCGACCGACATGCTGCGCCTGCTGCAGGCCGAGCGCGCCGATGCCGTCCTGAAGCACCTCGACGAGCGCACCGCGGCCAACCTCGACCGCCTGATGACCTACGGGCACCACACCGCGGGCGGCTTGATGACGACGCACTTCCTGGCGCTCCCGGGCCCCATCAGCGTCGGGGAGGCGATCGCCCGCATCCGCCGGGAGCCCGAGACCGAGACCGTGTTCTACGTCTACGTCGTGGACCAGGTGGGCCGGCTCGAGGGCGTCGTGTCGCTGCGCCAGCTCGTCCTGGCGCGCGCCGAGCAGACGCTCGACGCCATCATGAACCCGCGGGTCATCAGCGCGCGCAGCAGCGAGCCCCGCGCCCGCGTCGCCGACCTGATCGCCCGCTACAACATCCTCGCCCTGCCCGTGGTCGACGAAGGCAACAGGATGCTCGGGATCGTCACCGTGGACGACGCCATGGACGTCCTGGCCGACGAGACGACCCGCGAGATGTACCTCATGGCAGGACTGGCGACCGAGGACCGCGTCACCAGCCCCCCCTCGCTGTCGGTGCGGCGGCGGCTCCCCTGGATGGTCATCAACCTGGGGACCGCGATCCTGGCCTCGTGGGTCGTCTGGCTGTTCGAGGGGTCGATCCAGCAGGTGGTCGCGCTGGCCACCTTCATGCCAATCGTCGCCGGCATGGGGGGGAACGGCGCAACCCAGACGCTGACGGTGGTCATCCGCGGCATCGCCCTCGGGGACGTGGACTTCAGCAGCGCCCGCCGCGTCATCCTCCGCCAGGTGGTGGTCGGCATCGCGATCGGCGTCGCCACCGGCACCCTGATGGCTGCGATTGCCTTCCTCTGGAAGGGGAACTGGGTCCTCGGCCTCATCGTCGGCGCGGCGATGATCGCCAACCTCTTCATCGCCGGGCTGGTCGGCGCCTCGATCCCGCTCGCCCTCAAATGGCTGCGTCTCGATCCGGCCCTCGGATCGGGCGTCATCGTCACGACCTTCACCGACTGCTGCGGCTTCCTGGCGTTCCTGGGACTGGCGACGCTGTTCCTGCGCCACCTGCTGCCATGAGCGCCGGCAGCGACCCCGCGCCGCCCGGGCCGCCCGACGGTGCGGCCGGCGACCTGCGCGCGGATCCGGACGTCCCGGCCGGTATCCGCTACGACCCCGACCTCGCGGTCCACGAGCCGATGGCGACGGGGACCGAGCCCGTGGCGCCGGGCCGGCGCCGCTCCCCGCTGGTGCTGTTCGCGGGCGGGCTCCTGGGATTGAGCGCCGTCATCTACGCGCTCTTCGGGTTGATCGCGCGCGAGACCCGGACGTCGGCCGACTACCTGAACGAGGTTCGCATCGGTCGCGGCGACGCCTGGCGGGCGGCGTACGAGCTGTCGCGCATGATCCCGGAGGAGGACCCGCGGCGGCGCGACCCGGCCACGGCACGGCAGGTGATCTCGCTCCTCGAGGAGGCGCGGGACCAGGACGCCCGCCTGCGGCGCTACCTCGTGCTGGCCCTGGGCGAGCTGCGCGACCCGAGCGCGGGCGAGCCGCTCGCCCAGGCCCTCGCGGACGCGGACGCCGAGACGCGCATCTACGCCGCCTGGGGACTCGCGGCTCTGGGCGAGAGGCGGGCCGCGCCCGCCGTCGCTCCGCTCCTCGAGGACTCCGACCCGGGCGTGCGCAAGATGGGGGCCTATGCCCTGGGGGTCCTGGGGGACGCCTCCCAGGCCGCGCCGCTTTTAGCCGCCCTCAACGATCCGGTCGACGAGGTGGCCTGGAACGCCGCTCTCGCCCTGGCGCGCACCGGCCACAGGGGCGGGCTGCCGCTCCTGGGGCGGATCCTGGATCGCGGCTATCTCGACGCGCGCACCCGCGCGGACGACGCCGGCCGGCCGGTTCCGATCGACGAGGACCGCAAGGTCGACCTCCTGATCAACACGCTGCGGGCCATAGCGCTCCTCGACGATCGCTCGCACCTCGAGGCCGTGCGCGTCCTCAGCGTCTCCGATCCCAGCCCCCGCGTCCGCCAAGCCGCCATCGAGACGCTGGAACGGATCGACCCCACGTCGCGCTGAGGCGCGCCTTCCGAGGCACCTGCGCCCGCGGGGGACGGGTCCGCGGCGCCGCACGCGGCTTGACAGGGCGAGTTGATGCGGTAAAAATAGGCCGCTTTTTTCAGCAACGCGTTGCTTTTGAATGCTCCTGCGCTCTGAAGCAGGGTTCCCGATGACCGACGAGAAGACAACCGGCGGCGCGCCCGTCGAGCCGGCGCCTCCTGCTCCTGCTCCGAAGCCCGCGGCCCCGCCGACGAAGGCGGCGCCCGCGGCGATGACGCGGCGCGGCTTCCTGTCGACGATCGGCGTGGCCTGGACCTCGTTCGCGGCGGCCTGCGCCGCGGGAGCGGTAGCCACCGGACGGTTCATGTTCCCGAACGTGCTGTTCGAGCCGCCGCAGAGCTTCAAGGCGGGTCCCCCGGACGAATTCCTGATGGGCACCGTGGACAACCGCTTCAAGGAGACCTTCGGCGTGTTCGTGGTGCGGGACGAGCGGAGCATCTACGCGCTGAAGGCGGTCTGCACGCACCTCGGGTGCACGCCCAACTGGCTCGACGCGGAGAACAAGTTCAAGTGCCCCTGCCACGGCAGCGGCTTCTATCGCACCGGGGTCAACTTCGAGGGGCCGGCGCCGCGGCCCCTGGAGCGCTACCGGATCGTGCTGGCCGACGACGGCCAGATCATCATCGACAAGACCAAGTCCTACGCCTATGAGAAGGGCGAGTGGATCAATCCCGAATCGTTCCTGAGCGTCTGATCGGAGGGTCCGTCCCCTCTCGCGTGGAGCGCCGATGCTGAAGAAGTTGTGGGAGTACACGCGCAACACCCAGGTCTGGAACTCGATCTTCCGGCACGGCCCTCCCGACACAGCGCGCAACCGCGGGCTCGCCGTCCTCACGAACGTCTTCCTGCACCTGCATCCGGTGAAGGTCCGCAAGAGCGGGATCCGGCTGCGCTTCACCTGGTGCATGGGCGGCATCACGTTCTTCCTGTTCCTGGTCGAGACGGCGACCGGCCTGCTGCTGATGTTCTACTACCATCCCACCGTCGAGTACGCCTACGTCGACATCGTGGATCTCCGGGAGCAGGTGCCTCTCGGCGTGATGCGCGAGCTGCATCGCTGGGGCGCGCACGCCATGGTCATCACCGTCTGGCTGCACATGCTGCGGGTCTTCATGACCGGCTCGTACAAGCCGCCCCGGGAGTTCAACTGGAACGTCGGCGTGCTGCTCCTGGTGCTGACGCTCCTGCTCTCCTTCACCGGCTACCTGCTGCCGTGGGACCAGCTCGCGATGTGGGCCGTGACCGTCGGCTCGAACATGGCCCGCGCCACGCCGCTCGTCGGGCACGAAGGTCCGGGGGCCAGCCTCATGAAGATAGGCGACATCGCGCTGGTCCACGCCGGCAACGACGCCCGCTTCGCGCTCCTCGGCGGGCGCTTCGTGGGCGCCGGCGCCCTGCTGCGCTTCTACGTCCTGCATTGCGTCGGCATCCCGGTCGTCGCCGCCCTCCTGATGGCGGTGCATTTCTGGCGCGTCCGCAAGGACGGCGGCATCTCCGGACCGGTCTAGAGCCCGCGGCCCGATGGTCGTCGTCGACTTCTTCCGCCACGCGGTGAACTGGCTCTCCGAGCCATCCCGCTTCTTCCTGCTCACCACGGTGGCCTTCGTCCTCCTGCTGTTCCCGGGGGAGATCGGGCCGCAGTGGCTCCGGTCGGCCACCCGCCCGCTGGTCGCCGTCTATCGCCCGCGCGTGGCGGCGATCCTGTTCGCGGCGCTCGGCGTGCTGTTCACCATCGCCTGCTTCGATCCGAATTTCCAGAAGATCGTCCTCAAGCCCGACAACGTGCCGATCGCCGGGATGATCTTCCTGGTCCTGTTCTTCGTCTGGTTCGCGCTGCAGCAGGCGCGCGACAACGACCGCCGCGCCGCCGAGGGCCGGGCGTTCCTCGAGAAGGAGGAGGCCGGCGACCCCAAGGTCATGGTCTGGCCGGACCTGGTCTACACCGAGTTCATCTGCATGATCCTGTTCACCGTCTTCCTGGTGATCTGGTCCATCTTCCTGAAGGCCCCCATCGAGGAGCCGGCCAACCCGGCCAAGACGCCCAACCCCAGCAAGGCGCCCTGGTACTTCCTGGGGCTGCAGGAGATGCTGGTCTACTTCGACCCGTGGATCGCGGGGGTCCTGCTGCCCGGGCTCATCATCGTCGGCCTGATGGCCATTCCGTACATCGACACGAACCCCAAGGGGAACGGCTACTACACCATCCGGGAACGGAAGTGGGAGATCGCCATCTTCCTGTTCGGGTTCGCCGTCCTGTGGGTGTGGCTGATCGTCATCGGCACGTTCTTCCGGGGGCCGAACCAGAACTTCTTCGGGCCGTTCGAGTACTGGGACGTGCACAAGGTGGTGCCGCTCATCAACATCGACCTGTCGCAGGTGATCTGGGTCAGCCTGTTCGGCGTCGGGCTCCCGAAGAATCTGTTCGTGAGGGAGATCTTCGGGCTGCTCATCGTCCTGGTCTACTTCCTGGCCCCGCCTCCCCTGCTGGCGCGCGGGCCGCTCAAGCATTTCCACGAGAAGATGGGGCCGGCGCGCTTCCACGTCATGGTGTTCCTGGGCCTGACGATGCTGAGCCTGCCGATCAAGATGCTGCTGCGCTGGATGTTCAACATGCACTACCTCGTCACCATGCCGGAGATCTTCTTCAACATCTGACCGGTCATACGCCGCGCCCGAGGGACCGTGCCGAAGACTACCGACGAGACGATGAGGCCGACGGGGCCGCTCAACACGCTGTTCGCCGCGAGCAGCATCCTGATGCTCCTCGTCTTCGTCTGGATGACCTGGGACGACTACCACCGCTCCTGGAAGGGCTACCAGCAGCGCTTCGTCCGCCTGGAGGCGGAGAAGACGCGGTCGGAGATCGAGCGGGCGCGGCAGGAGATCGACCAGAACGCCCTGCAGGGGCTGAAGTCCAGGCTCGAGGAGGCCCGGGCGGCCGCGGCCCACCACGAAGCCGAACGGGCGGCCGCCGACAAGGCGCTGCAGGCGGCCGCGAGCGACATCTACCGGGACGACCTCGTCTACCGCAAGCACCGGTCGACCTTCGACGCGGTACGGTTCGAATACGAAGAAGCCGCGCACCAGGGCGCCGCGAACGCGGCCCGTCTCAAGGAAGAGATGGACCATCTGGCTTCGGAGATGGAGCGGTACCGCGTCGCCATCCTCGGGCACGAGAAGCGCAAGGCCACGGCGGAGGCCGCGCTCAAGGCGATCACGGGGCAGGCCGACGCGGCAGGCAAGGAGATCGAGACGCTCGAATCCAACATCCTGCGCCTCGAGAAGAAGCTCGACACCGTCGCGCCGTCCGGCGTCATGAAGGCGGCCATTGCCCTGCTCAACGCTCCGCTGCTCGATTTCATCGCTCCGACCATCCGCATCCAGCAGGTGGTGCTCGAGCGCTCCCCCATCGACATCAACTTCACGCGCATCCCCAGAGCCGACCGCTGCCAGACGTGCCACCTGGCGGCCGAACGCGCCGGCTACGAGG